>JABEVK010000048.1 GCA_013044245.1 Spirochaetales bacterium
AGCGTCGGTCACCTGAACGTTGACCGAGGTAATCGCGACATCGCTCATTAGCGATCGGCTGGCGGACTGCTGTGCACTGGTCACGCCGCCGGACACTGCGACGTTCACCGTCAGAGCCGTTTGAGCCGGTTTTACTGCATTGATCGCCACAGGACTTTGGCACGCTAGTAAACTAAAAAACAGAACTGTAAGACTTAGTAATGACATTCTAGATCGAAGTGTCATAGTTTCTCCTTATCCCAGACCTCAAACTCTTTAGTGTTGATTAAAAATGTTCTTGGTTAGGTAATTTTTAAAATAACTTAATAGATGAATATACCTATAGTATTTAGGAATAGTCAGCCCAGATTTTGTTCCTGTCAAGAATAATGGTTAAGAAAACGTTGGCGAAGATTTTGATTGACACCCAAAGGATTTGGCTTTTAGATAAGTATAAAATCCTAAACTTTCCTAGGAGGAAATTATGAAAAAGTTTGATGCATCTCAAGTTGAAACAAACCAGGATACGTGGTCTTACCAAACCCCTGAGTTGGTAGAACTAGGCCTTGTCACCGACCTGACCCAGTACACTGTTAGTGTGACCGCAAACTAAACGGTGAAAACGTGATACGACTATTTTTCTTTGTTTTAGCCGCCTTGGCGGTTTCTTGTTCCTCACCGAGTTTAATAGCGCCGGTTTCATCCGCGGGAACCGTAGGTCAGCAAAGTAACTCTTGGCATAGCGTTCAGGTGACTTGGAACCCTGGTACCGCCCGTGGACTAATCAATGACGCCGCGGTTGCGTCCGTCGCGGTCACCGTGACAATGTCGGGAAGTTCTATTGGCAGTGGCAATCTCGTAAAACAGAGCTCCGCTTGGAGCGGGTCCATTTCGGTATCCGCTACAGGATTAGCTAATTTTACGGCCACCGCCCTAGATGGCTCTGGAAATCTTTTATGGCAGGGAACCTCAACGGCCAATATTTCTAATAGTGGCACCACTGTCACCATTAGTATGGGGGCAGCTCTCGGGAACAATCACCCCTATTCTGGTGCCTTTTCACCTGTCTCGGATTCTACTTGGGGAACGGCGACGTGGGGTTTGGGTGCGACCTTTCCGAATGGCGCCGGGGGAACTTTGGAAATTGGCATCTATTCAGCTGATGCCACCAAGATGCTGTTAGAAATATACACTCAGGATACGGGAGCCTCTGCCGCCTATGACTACTGGATGGCCAAAGGCTCTGACAATATATGGCGTGCCTCGCTGGCTCAGGTTCCTAACGGTACCCTTTATGCGTTTCGCGCCTGGGGGCCAAACTGGCCCTTTAGTAGTGCCTGGACACGAGGGAATAGTTCCGCTGGCTATATTTCTGATTGCGACAGTCTGGGCAATCGCTTTAATCCGAATAAGGTCCTTTACGACCCGTACGCCCTTGAAATTAGTCATGATGTGGATAGCACTGCTTTAGCGGCTTCAGGAAACTCTGATGTAATTTTCAATTCTGGTGGTGCCGATGTGGCTTCTGGGCAAACCTATAGTGGACCCATCACCGGCAATGTTGCGATGAACCTCCGCAATATTGATACGGGACCCTATGCTCCGAAGTCTGTTGCCCTGGTTGATTCAACGCTAACGGGGACAAAGCCGAATATTCCCGAAGCTAACTCGATTATCTATGAAACTCATCTGAGGGGCCTGACCGCCCATCCTTCTTGCGTGAACCTTACGACACTCTTGTCGCCTTATTCGACCTTTCCCGATGCCGCCAATGTTCCCGATAATCTGCGTGGCACCTATGCCGGTGCCGCTTACATGGCCGGTTACCTTAAAGATTTAGGGATCAATACGGTGGAATTTCTGCCAGTGATGGATAGCGACAATGATACCAACCCAACCACAAAGTCGGGAGGAAATTATTGGGGCTACATGACCAATGGCTTTTTTGCCCCTGATAGGCACTATGCCCACGATCAAAGTCTGGGGGGACCCACCAAAGAGTTTAAACAAATGGTGGCGGCGTTCCATAACGCTGGTTTACAGGTGTACATGGATGTCGTCTACAACCATACGGGCGAAGGCGGGGTTTGGGATGCCACCACCGGGCGAGAAGCACAATTGGTAAGTTTTCGAGGGTTGGATAACCGGGCGTATTATACGCTTTCGGGAACCAGTAATGGCTTTTATTGGGATTCTACAGGGTGTGGTAACAACTTCAATGCTGGCTCGACTCCCGAACAAAACTTGGTGCTAGACTCCCTAAAGTACTGGTCTCAAACGATGGGTGTTGATGGCTTTCGTTTTGATTTGGCGGTCGAATTGGGCCGCAACGGCAGTGGCGCGTTCTCGAGTACGGCACCGTTACTTACGAGTATTGCGTCTTTAGCGGCCAATGATGGTTTCAAAATCATTGCTGAGCCCTGGGACACCAACAATAGCGAGATTGGTCAATTCCCAGCCGGCTGGGCAAACTGGAATGGTAATTATCGGGATTCGATTCGGCAATTTATGCAAAACAATCTTGCCGGAGCAAACGGTGTCGGCTGGGCTGATGCGTTTTACGGTGATTACAACGACTTTAACGCCGAAGGTGGGCCGCAAAAAAGCGTGAATATGATTGACGCCCACGATGGCTTTACAATAACAGACCTAGTCAGCTACGGAACGCAAACCAATAGTACTCTCAGTTGGCCCTTTGGACCCTCTGATGGAGGAACCAACAGTAATATCAGTAATAGCTGGGGCGGAAACCAAACGCTTCGTCGGCAAATTATTCGGGACTTCTGGACGTTTCAAGTGCTCAGTCGTGGTATTCCTATGATCGAGTGGGGCGACGAGTTCGGTCGCACGGTAAATGGTAACAATAA
Source organism: Spirochaetales bacterium (assembly GCA_013044245.1). Lineage (GTDB taxonomy): Bacteria > Spirochaetota > Spirochaetia > JABEVK01 > JABEVK01 > JABEVK01. The sequence goes on from JABEVK010000048.1 coordinate 2,847, forward strand.
CGCCTACGATGTTGATTCGGTGGCGACCTGGAATAACTACAACATGCTTGGCAGTGCTTCACCGGATACCGTAGCCACAGGTGATACCACCGGCGGTACGGCAACGTACAGCAACAATCTGGGGACTTTTGCGACTGCTACCAGCGGTGGTCCCAACACGAACTTTGCTTTTCTGCAAGACCTTCTTAAGCTTAGGGCGGCACACGCAGCCTTTCAGCAAGCGAGCTACTCTGGAGTGACCATATCCTATTTGACGACGGCCGGAGGTAGTGGGTTTTCTGAAAGCTCTAGTGCGGCGGGTGAAATCTTAGTAAAGGGAAGTATGGTTGGCGATAGTGATTTTTTGGTTCTTGTGAATATGACGGGGAGTAGTATCGCGAACACCATTCCCGCCGCACCTTCAGGTAAAAGCTGGGTTCGAGTTATTGACACAGGAAGTTGGGCAGAAGCCAACGACAACTATTGGAGCCTGGCTTCGGCAACACAAATTTCGGGGAGTTATACCGTCAACAATCAGTCGATTGTCGTCCTAGAAACCCGGTAGCCCGCGTTGAAATCCGTCTACCCTTGGTAGACGGATCGATTTTTACTAATGAGGAACCGAAGTGACATTTCGATCGAACCTACCAGGTCGGAATCCCGCCGGTAATTGGCCGAGTGAAGGTTTTTGACTCGGCCATCCTCGACAAACCCCCAAGCTTTGAGCTTTTTTTCATGGTTGTCCCGGTCGTAGACGGCGAGGGCGGTGCCGTTGTTTTTGGCCATCAACGAAAAACACGGCACATCAGTCATGCCGTCACCAATAAAGATCATATTGGCCAAAGGAATGCGCAGTTCGCGAACCTTACGGTTAACCTCAAAGGGTTTGTTGGCAAACTCTGGTCCCACTTGCCCTTTTGAAATTTGAAACAGATATCGGGTTTTGTCGGTAAAGCTAACTACCCGCTGGGGAAACGCCAGCTGGCCATCCGCATCGTACGCGAAATCTGAGGCAAAGATGTCGGTAAATTCCCTCGCTATAGGGGTGGCACGAATGAGGTCCCCTAGGCCGCTTGAAATAATGTAAAACTCAAGCTGAAAGGTGTGATCCTCAGCGCGGACGAAGTCGCGTAAGTAGGGGAACAGCTCGGGAACACCCGGGTAAAAACGAACCTGTGGACCAAATGTTGTCAAAGTGGATTTTGTGAGGCGCTGGCCGGGGTCCAGCGCTTGGGACAGTTGGATCATCTGATACATGTAAGACAGCACCGGATCCCAACCTGCTTCTATCAACGTTTTGTTTTCTTTGGCCCAAAAACGTGCGACATCGACACCTTTTGAAGCTAAAAGATCGGTGGTTGAATCATGGGCTAGAGTATCGTCGAAGTCAAAAACTAGGGCAAGAGTTCTACTCATTTGGCGTCCAGGGCCTTTAAAAAAGCATCGGCAGCCAACCGAAGAGCACGTGGCGTATGGGCCGCCCCGACGAACATTGCTTCGAACTGCGCCGGGGCCACGAAGATTTTTTGCTCTAAGAGGGCATGGAACCATCGGGCATAGGCCGCAGTGTCGCTTGATTTGGCTTGGGTCAGGTTGTTGATAGGGCCGGGAGCAAAAAAGAGTGTGGCTAATCCGCCCTTATGCGCCAAGTAGTAACGAGTGGGGTCTAGTCGGTGAATCAACGTCTCAAAAAAGCGTTCGGCTTTGTCGGCGATCGCTTCGTAAAAGCCGGGTCGGGTAAGCTGGTTCATAACCGCCCTTCCCGCTGCCATCGCCAAAGGGTTTCCGGAGAGTGTTCCCGCTTGGTACACCGGGCCAACGGGTGCTACCAGGTCCATTAGGTCCTTTCTTCCTCCGTAGGCGCCCACGGGTAAGCCCCCACCAATAATTTTTCCCAGCGTGGTGAGGTCTGGGGTTACACCCACCTGCGTTTGCACGCCACCCCAATGAAAGCGAAAACCGGTAATCACTTCGTCAAAAATGAGCAGGGTGCCCTGCTCTTGTGTGATGGCGCGCAGGCCTTCGAGAAATCCTGGCAGGGGAAGCACCAAACCCATGTTGGCGGCGTAGGGTTCGACTATCACAGCGGCGATTTTGCCTGGATGGGCTAGGAAAGCCGCACGGACGGCTTCGAGGTCATTGTAGGGAACGCTAAGGGTGGCCGAAGTCAAAGGCTCGGGAACCCCTGCCGAGGCGGGCTGATTGAGCGTGGCCAATCCTGACCCTGCACTAACTAAAAGAGCATCGGCGTGTCCGTGGTAGCCCCCATCAAATTTCAGAATCATCGGTCTGTTCGTCCACGCCCTGGCCACCCGTAGAGCACTCATGACGGCTTCAGTCCCTGAACTAACAAATCTTAAGCGTTCTAGCGACGGAATCGCTTTTTGCAAAAGCTTCCCGAGGTGATTTTCTTCTTGGGTCGGAGCACCGACACTAGTGAGGCGCCGAACCTGTCGGCTCACCGCACGAACAACTGGCGCTGGCGTGTGCCCGAGGATATGGGCTCCCCAGCTTTGAACAAAATCAAGATATTTATGGCGGTCCGGATCTTCGAGCAAGGCTCCTTTTCCTCGTGAAAAGACGACGGGAGTTCCTCCTACCGAGGCAAAGCTACGAACCGGCGAATTGACGCCACCGGGAAATAAAGTGAGCGCCTCTTGAAAAGCGGCTTGCGAAAGGGGGCTGTCCGGCATAACGGCTCCTTAAAAAGGTGATTCAAAAGCAGGCAGACTGTCCGTAGTAAATTATATCGAGAAACTGTGTCTCTTGACAGGGATCGCCGAGGGGGTTTAGCTGACAATATGGATAAACCTTTTCTTCCGGATCTTTCTGAACACGGCAGGGCTAAAGATGGCACTCCCCTGACCTCAAACCGTCGGTTGTACGTCCAGTTCTTGGCTTGGACGGGAGCCTCGTCCCTTGAGCCTCTGGCAACGGCTCTTGCCTCTTGGGCGCATCCTGCAGCCCTGTATGCCGATCTCAATGATCCTCGAGGTTTGGGTTTGGCCTTGATGTCTGAAAATCCTGACTTTTTTGTGACCGAAGCAAGGGCTTTCTTGGCGCGATCACCGTTTGACCAACTGACCTTCAAACCAGAGCTCGCGATGCTGGGGCGGTCGTATGCGGTAGGTTATGAAAACGATCTCGACGAAGTTCTGCTGAAGCGGCCTAAGTCAAGGATTTTGGATCCTGCACATCCGTGGGCAATTTGGTACCCTGTCCGTCGCGAAAAGGCCTTTGAAGCCCTCCCTGAAGACCAAAAGCATGAGGTGCTGATGGATCATGGCGGAATTGGAAAAGCTTTTGGTAAAGCCGGAATAGCGCAGGATATTCGCTTGGCTTGCCACGGTTTGGACATTCATGACAACGATTTTGTCATTGGCATTGTCGCTAAAGAGCTGATTGGTGCCTCCGCCGTCGTGCAAGCGATGCGTAAAAGTCTACAAACTATGCATCATCTTGACAGTTTGGGCCCTTTCTTTGCGGGCAAAGTGTATCGTCAGTTCGGTTCGGTTGATTAACAAAAGAGGCTAAATATGCTGACACGAAATTCGGATATTTTGACCCTTGTGGACCGCCTAAGCGAACATTACAGGCTGAATGTAGCCTCGCAGTATCTGCGGCCGGCATTTTTTCGTTTAGATGTGTCTCGGCAAGATTGGGATCATATTGAGACCGTGGCTGAAAAACATGTGCTGTACCGCCAGCAGGGGTGGCACTTGGACGAGCTGTACGCCTGTTTACTGTCTTTAGCGCGGTTTATCCACAAAGCGAGGCGCCAGATTGTGCCGGACGCTCGAAGTGTGGCCTTGGGGAACTTACGAGAGAACGGACCGGATAAAAAAATTAAAGCCGAAATGTCGGCCGCGAACTTTGGCTCCAACTTGGGGTTAATGGCCTCGATGGTTTTGGAACTTTTTCAACGTTGCAAAGACGAAGAAGCTTCGCTTGCCCCGGGGGTAGTTCCTGCCTGGAAAAAGGATCCGGCTATGAGTCAGCTTAGCGAACTCCTGGCCCCCTAAAGAAAGCTAACACTCTTAAAAATGCTAGGATTCAGCTGAAATCAATCGCACTGCCCGTTCGGCGCTTTCAACGACCGCTGGCATTCCCACTCCTCGGTAACCTTGGCCCGCTAACACTATCTGGGTTCCCAAGAGCTTTTCCGTGCTGGCTATTCGTTGTGTATGACCAACAGTAACCTGAGGAAACGCCTGTTGCCAGCGGCGAAAGGAGACGTGAAGAGGTTGCGCCCCCGATCGTAGCCAGGGGCTAAAGGAACGTAAGGTCTCGGCCAAGACAGTTTCGTCGTCAGCTTGGAGAAAGTCAGGATGCCGAAAGCCTCCAAAAAATGCGCGGACGACGGTGCGGTGGGCACCAGTGCGGTGGTTCCACTTGACGGAACTCCATTGCTGGCCGTCTACAGCAATATCGGAAGTGCGCGAAAATAACGTTCCCCAGGCGTCTAAAGGGCGTACGAAGTCTTTTGTGTTCAACGTCAGTGACACCGTACCAATCCCGTGCGATTCGCTCTTTAAAAGGCGCGCCGCCTCGGGGAACGCCTCGGCCACCAGGCGGCTTGCTACCTGAGGCGGCACCGCCAAAATCACTGCTCGTACCAGAACAGGCGGCTGTGAGGGGCCAAAGTTGACCTGCCAGCCGCCAGAAGTGCGTGTTAGTGACACAGCCCTTTGGCCCGTCTGCCAGACCCCGGGAGTGTTTTGCACGAGCTTACGCACCAGTTCCTCGCTCCCCAGCACGGGCGAGGCTAAGCCTCCGCCTTCACCAGAACGACCGCCCCGACGAATTCCCCTTAACACACTCCCCGAGCTTTTTTCTAGCTGGACGTAATGCGGAAAGGCCGCTTCCATGCTGAGCTGTTGGGGGTCAGTATTCCAAACTCCGCCCAACAGAGGTTCCGCTAAGCTAGTCAGTGCTTCTTTGCCGAACCGTCGGGTGACAAAGTTGGCCAAAGTTTCATCCGAAGCGGCCTGTCGAGCCGGCACAAATCGTTCGGCCCAGAGCCTGAACTTTCCGGTGAGGCTCAAAAGCGGTGATGTCCAAAACGGCCCCCATCGGGTAGGCAACAAAAGTCCCATCCCCTGGGGAAGGGGAAAGATGCCCCGGTTACCTGCTAAGTAGATGCGTTCAGGAAGTGGGTTCAGCTCTTGAAGCACAACCCCCAATTCCTGACACAAAGACGACACGGACCCTTTGCGCAAAAGAAACCCATCGGGGCCGTGTTCATAGACACTGTCCTCCCACTGTTCTGTTTGAATCAAACCGCCTAAACGAGACGTCGCTTCATAGCCGACGACGGGTACCCCCTGGGCTTTTAGCCGGTAGGCGGCAGTTAGTCCGGCTAGGCCCCCTCCCAAAACGGCTACCGGCAAGACTGATGAAGAGGATGTGCTAGCTATGGGTTCAGACGGTATGGGCATGAACATGCTCTACGAGCCGAGCGACTTGGTCTTCGGGGGTGGAGGGCAACAACCCATGGCCAACGTTAAAGATAAATCCGGGACGAGCGCCTAACTGATCAAGCAGACGATCAGCTTCGCCACGAAGAACCTCCCAAGGACCTAGCAAAAGGGTAGGGTCAAGATTCCCTTGAATTGCAACGTTCGCCCCTAAGCGGTGACTGGCCTCGAGGGCATCGACCCGCCAGTCTAGACCGATGACGTGACCACCGGCCTCACGCAGATGTTCGAGAAATCCGGCTGTCCCCGTCCCAAAATGGATGAGGGGAACGTCCAACGGCTCCAGGGCGTTTAAGATACGCAGGGAATACGGTTGAACATACTTAAGGTAATCCCCAGGAGACAGCTCGCCGATCCAGCTATCAAAGAGCTGGAGTGCTTGGGCCCCTGCGGCCACCTGCTCGGTCAGATAGGCCACTGTCAAATCGGCCAAGATGGTCATAAAGCGGGCCCAAGCGTCGGGGTTGGTACGCATCCAGGTTTTTGTGAGAGCTTTGTCGCGACTTCCTCCCCCTTCGATAGCGTAAGAGGCTAGGGTGAAGGGTGCTCCCGCAAAGCCAATCAAGGGTGTCCCCCGAGGCTCTAGACGGCGACGAGCTAGGCGAAGAGCCTCAAAGGTAAACGCCAGATCGTGTTTTGGATCGGGGTCTTTGAGGTGCGCCACCTGTTGAGCTTCGCGGAGGGGGTTACGGATCAGCGGGCCTTCCCCGCGAATAAATTCCAGTTGAAATCCCAGACTTTCTAAGGGAGGAAGAATGTCGGCAAAGATAATTGCCGCATCCACGCCAAAGGCTTCGACAGGCTGTAAGGTAACTTCGCAAGCGGCTTCGGGATTTTTTACCATCTCGAGAAAGCTGTAACGGGAGCGAACGTCACGGTAAGCGGCCATATAGCGCCCTGCCTGGCGTAAAAACCAAATGGGAATTTGGGATACAGGTTGTCGCCGACACGCGGCAAGAAAGTTGCTCATGGGGTCTCCTGGTGGATTATTCGGCCTGGACGGGCCTTTATGGGGTTTAAACAACAGGTTTCGGGGCAGGTATCTTCTTTGGGGCCCCTTTTTCCTTCAGCCAGTTTTGGCCTTGTAGGGTCAAGGCGTTCCTGCACCAGGTCGGCGATGGCACCGATAAAGGCTGGGTGACAGCCCACGGTTGCGGCTCGTCTCATGTCGAGTTTTAACTCGGCCGCCAGCTGTCGAGCCTCAACATCTAAATCGTACAAGACTTCAAGGTGATCGTTAAGAAACCCCAGAGGCATGATGACAACACGGGTTTCAGGTCTCAACTGACGTAAAACCTCAAGAATATCGGGCCCGAGCCAGGGAACTTGGGGAGGGCCACTTCGGCTTTGAAACGCCAGCCTCCAGCGGGGGTGCCCCAGGCGGTTCGCGATGAGGGCGCCTGCGTCGTTTAATTGTGCTTCGTAGTCAGAATGACGGGCCATCGAGTCAGGAATACTATGGGCCGTGAAAATTAGCTCGACGTCGGAGTGTTTCTTTGGTGGCCAGGCGGCAAGAGCTTCTTGAACTCGTTCGGCTGTCGCGGTCAGAAATCCTGGGTGATTGTAAAAAACACGAATCTTATCAATGGGGGGCGAACCCGGTACGGCCTCGCGGGCTTGTTCTAAATCTTCACGGTACTGCCGACAACCACTGTAACTGCTGAAAGCCGAGGTGACAAAAGCTAAAAGCCTCTGGGCCTTGATACCCGTTAAGGTTTCGGTCAGAAAAGGATGCCAATTGCGGTTGGCGAACCAAATGGGAAGCCCAAGCCCTCGTCGGGTAAACTCTTGCTGTAAGGCGGCGATCACGGCGCGGTTCTGGTCGTTGAGGGGGCTGTTTCCGTGAAATAAATCGTAGTGGTGAGCCACTTCTACCAGCCGTTCTTCGGGAACCCCTCGGCCTCGGGTCACGTTGCGCAGAAACGGAAGAACGTCCTCGGGGCCCTCAGGGCCACCAAAGGACACATACAAAAGTCCATCATACGGAAGGGAATTACTCATGGGTGGCTTCAATATACAAGAGACCGCCCGGCCCGGGTAGCGGAAATGCCGAGAGAAAATTTTGTCTTTTTTTTTAAAAAGCATGACAAAACGTTGAGATGGCAATAGGTTAAACCTATGGAACGTCATTTTATCCCTCATCGCACCCGTCCCCGGATCGCCATGATATCGACTCATGGCTACGTGGCGGCCGTCCCCCCTTTGGGAGCCCGTGACACCGGAGGGCAGGTTGTTTACGTCCTGGAGCTGTCCAAAAAGCTGGCTGACCTTGGCTACGAGGTAGATATTTGGACACGCCAATTTGAAGACCAGCCCGCTTGGGAACCAGTCAACGACCGAGTGCGTATTCTGCGTTCGCCGTGCGGTGGCCCTGATTTTATCCCCAAAGAGTATCTTGCGGACTCACTAGGTGAATGGGTGAGCCACACGTCGTCCTTGGTTCACAAGCACGGGCTTAAATACCAGTTCCTGAACTGCCATTATTGGGATGCCGCCGTTGCGGGCGAGCTTTTGTCCCAGGAGCTTGGGGTCCCTTTGGTCTTTACACCGCATTCTTTGGGGACTTGGAAAAAAGCACAGATGGAGCAGGATTTTCCTGGCGATCAAGACAAGTTCGAAGAACAGTACAATTTTACTCACCGCATTGCTGAAGAAAAACGCCTGATGAAACAGGCTAAGCTGGTGGTGGCTACTACCCCCCAGCAATACTATTTGATTTCGCATGACTACGAGGTCAAAGCCGACAAACTGAGGATGATTCCCCCAGGGTACGATGATAACCGTTTTTACCCCATCAGCGAAGCCAGCCGCAGGGCTTTGCGCGAAAGCCTAGGGTTTAGGGGCCGAACCGTGTTGGCCCTGGGACGGTTAGCCCGCAATAAAGGTTATGACTTGTTAATCGATGCCTTTGCGATTGTTGCACAGCGCATCCCTGACGCGAAGCTCTTACTGGCGGTAGGCGGCGAAAGTATTAGCCCGGCGGAACAAGTTCTTTTACAAGAACTCAAGGAGCAAACAGCGCGTTTAGGTCTCGGTGACCGTGTCGACTTTGGGAACTTTATCCCGGACAACGATTTGCCCGACTATTACCGAGCCGCCGATCTTTTTGCCCTTTCAAGCCGCTATGAGCCGTTTGGGATGACCGCCGTCGAGGCGATGGCGTGCGGTACTCCCACCGTGGTAACGACCAAGGGCGGCCTGTTCCGGGCCCTTTCGTTTGGACGTCATGCCCTATTTGCCGACCCCTTTGACCCCTTAGACTTTGGAATTACCATGACTAAGGTTTTTCAGCACGACCGAATGCGGAATCGGCTTTCTATGATGGGGGCTCATCGCATGCGAGGGTTGTTCACCTGGACAGGCATAGCCCAGCAGTTAATTTTACAAATTGAACGACCGTCAACATCCCCAGAATTTGAGGATGATCACTGGGCCGACCCCTGGGTGGAGGAAGGTTGAATCGTGGTACGTTTATTTTGCTCTGACCTTGATGGTACCCTGTTGGGGAACGATGAAGCTTTGATCCGCTTTCGGGACACCTGGAATCACTTGGACAGCCTTCACCGCCCGTTGCTATGTTACAACTCGGGACGGCTCGTCCAGGATGTCGTCGACCTCTTGTCGCGTGGAACCCTCCCCTGGCCGGATTTTATTATAGGGGGGGTGGGAACGCAGATCTACGACGGTCGAAAAAAACGCCCTGTCCGAGAATTTACCGCTCAGTTTAACTCGACCTGGGATTGGAACAGGATTGATCAAATTATGCGCCTGGTGCCAGGTGCTTCCCGTCAGCCAGCAAAATTCTTGCAGGCGTATAAGTCGAGCTGGTTTTTACCTAATGCCTCCGCCGAGGTGATTCAGGGCATCCGCGACCGTCTGGAGCGCGAGGGGCTGGAGGTGAAACTCATCTATTCCAGCCAGCGTGACCTTGATATTGTGCCGCGTGAAGCAGGTAAGGGGGCCTCACTAAGGTGGTTGGCCTCGTGGTTGACAATCCCCTTGAACGAAGTTGTTGTGGCTGGTGATTCTGGCAACGACACGAATATGTTTCTGTTGCCGGACGTGAACCGCATCGTTGTCGAAAATGCTCTGCCGGAATTGCTCGAAGCCGTCGTCCCCATCCCCGCATTTATGGCGAGCAAAGCCCATGCCGAAGGAGTCCTCGAGGGTCTGCACCATTTTGGCGTTCTTCCGGAGGCCCCTCAGCCGCAGGCAACCCCGGGGGGAGATGCCACTTTACGCATGCTGTTCAGTCAGGATGCTTTCGGGGATCTAACCACAGAGGACCGCAGTCTGATTCTGGAGGGCTATGAACAAGCTCTGATCGCCTTAAAACGCAATATTACGCCCTTGGGTTTTACAGCGTGTTCGCTGGCAGATAATGAGGTGGTCGGTACCGATGTCAACTACCGCTCGGTGTGGGCTCGTGACGGCGCGATCACCCTTGTCTTGACCTTGGACTTAGAGGACCCTGAAATTCGCGCGGCCCAACGCACGACGTTGGTCACCTTGTTTGATCGGGTTACCGCCAGCGGACATACCCCGAGCAATGTCAGGGTGGACACGCGAGAAGCCGATTACGGCGGTGTGGGAGGCATCTGTGCTATTGATGCGGGGCTTTGGGTGGTAATTGCCTTTTCGGCATACGTGATCAAGACACAAGAGTGGGATTTGTGGGAACGTTACCGCGATACCCTAAAGCACATCATGCGCTTTCTTGAGGCGCAGGACGCAAACCTCGATGGACTGTTAGAAGTTCCCGAGGCAGGAGATTGGACGGATTTATTCGGACGTAGTTACCATGTCCTTTATGATGAAGTACTCTGGTACCGCGTCCATGTCGCCTACAGTCGGTTGTTGGAATTGGCCGGCGAAACCGAATTATCGTCGAAATACCTGCAAAGTGCCCAAAAAATTCGCTACAAGATTTTAGCGTCGTTTTGGCCGCACACCGCTCCTTCCGAAGTCCCTTTTGACCAGACCTTTGCTGACCGGCAATTTTCGTTAGGGGATACATCTTACCTTTTAGCCGAGCTTTCGCCGTTTGGGTTTAACTGGCGTTGTGATGTTTTGGGCAACCTTTTAGCCTTTCATTTTAATGTCATTGATATTGAGCAGGCCAAGGTTGTGTTTAAGTTTTTGTGGGGAGTAGGCGTTAACTCGCCCTGGCCGGTTGCCAACCTCTACCCGCCCGTGCAGTACGGCGACCCCGATTGGAAACCCTATTACACGGTCAATTTGCTGAACTTGCCACACCATTATCACAATGGTGGTATTTGGCCGTTCATTGGCGGCTACTGGGTGTTGTTCATTCAAAAGCTGGGGTTGTACGATGTGGCCTGCAAGGAGCTTGTCAAACTAGCTCAGCTGAACCGTCAAGGAAAAGTTAGTCCGTGGGAGTTCAACGAGTGGGCACATGGACGCACAGGAATGCCCATGGGAAAACGCTTTCAGGCCTGGTCTGCGGCGGCTTACATCCAAGCTTGTCAAAGCTTAAAGCTGGAGGAAGCCTAAGCTCAAGCTCTGGACTTGCTCCAGGGGGCCAATTCGGCATAAAACCAGCTATGCTTAAACCTTACCCCGAGCGGCTCCGGGACGGCGTCCTGGTTTTTGACGGCGCAATGGCCACCTATCTGTTCAGCAAAGGTGTTTACCTCAAGAAGTGTTTTGAAGAGGTATGCTTGACCAATCCGCAGATGGTGCTCGATGTTCATCGCGAGTACATCAGCCGGGGGGCGCAGGCGATTGAAACCAACACCTACGGGGCCAATCCGATCAAGCTTAAAGGGTTTGGGTTAGCCGACAAAACGGAACAGATCAATCGCGCCGCTGTAAGGTTAGCCCGCGAGGCGGCGGGTGATACCGTGTACGTCGCGGGGAGCGCTGGACCTACCGGACGCCTTCTTGCCCCCGAAGGTCCCCTGTCAGAAGAAGAGGCGCGCTCGTCGTTTGAAGCCCATCTGGGAGCTTTGGTTCGTTCAGGAGTCGACCTTTTGTTGTTAGAGACCTTCTCGAGTCGCCGCGAACTGGCCCTGGCTGTCGAGGTGGCACGACGCTTGGCTCCCGAAGTTCCCCTTCAGGCACAATTTACGTTTTCGCGGACTTTTTTGCCCGGCCCCGAAGCCTACAAAGCAGAGGCCCAGGCTTGGGCGGCCTTTTTTGAGACGCTTGACGTGGATGCGGTGGGGATGAACCTCATGGGGCCCACCGAAGCGCTCGAAGTCTTGGCCGTTTTGAAAAAGACGGTTACCAAGCCGATTGCGGTTATGCCGGACTCGGGGTTCCCCAAAGAAATTGATGGACGGCAATTTTACCTGACCTCACCCGAATATTTTGCTGAGTTTGCGAAGTTGTACGTTGATGGAGGCGCCCTCGTCGTTGGCGGCGACTGCGGAACAACCCCCGAACACACCGAAAAGATGGCCCAGGCAGTCTTGAGCTTTGATGCTGGCCGTCGCGCTGTGCGCTGGACGCCGGTGACCTCTGCCGTCGAAAAGCCCGTCGTTCCGTTGGCGGAACGCTCAAAATTGGGACAAGCTTTGGCGACTGGTCGCTGGGTGAACTTAGTTGAGTTGGTCTCGCCCCTGGGCGTCGAACTTTCAGGGCTTCTTGAAAAGGCGCGGGCATTACAAGCCGGTGGGGTTGAGTTTGTGAACTTTCCTGATGGGCCTCGGGCCAGCGCCCGGTTGTCGGCTTTAGTCGCGGCTATCGAGGTCGCACGCGCCACGGGGATGGAGAGTGTTCTTCACATGGCCTGCCGCGACAAGAACCTGATTGGTCTTCAGGGCGATTTGTTTGGTTACCATGCCGCCGGGCTTCGCAACGTTCTTCTGGTCACGGGCGACCCGCCCAAGGTAGGAAAGTACCCCAATGTCACAGGAGTGTTTGATACCGATGCCGTCGGTTTAACCCGCATTGTTCGCCGTTTTAATGCCGGTGTGGACATGGGCGGCGACGAGCTCCCCGCCGTGACATCTTTTGTTCACGGCACGGGAGTGAACCCGGCCTTTCCGGTTCCCGAAAAAGAGCTGGAGCGAGCCAAACTCAAGGCCGAGGCGGGTACGGAATACTTTATTACCCAACCAGTTTGGGATGTCGATCAACTCGAACGATTTCTTGATGAGCTTCAAAAGCTGGGCAAGCCTGTCATTCTTGGCGTTTGGCCTTTAGCCAGTTACCGTAACGCGGTGTTCTTGGCCAGCGAGGTGCCCGGTGTTGTGATTCCCCCCGCGATTCTCACGCGTATGGAGCGGCACACTGACAAGGATGCGGCGCGTAGTGACGGGATCGCCATCAGCCGCGAAATCATCCAGCGCCTGCGTCACCGGGTGCAGGGGATTCAGGTCAGCCCCCCCTTTGGTAACGTCCGTACCGCCCTCGAAGTCGTGAAGGGCTGGTGATCGAGCGAGATCGTGTTGCCCACAACTTTTCCGCGTTGAAAAGATTCACCATGTACCGTTCGTTTGGTTCTGATCGTCTTGGTAGGGCCGTGCTTTGCCGCCATGTGTGCGGCGTTTTCGCGCTCGGTCACCTGTTCCATCTGGACAACCAAAGTGCGTTCCTCTTGCGCTTGTCGCGCGGCGGTTGAGTTGGCCCCGTCGGCGGTTTCGGCAAGGTTTGCTTTCAGTCTCTGCCAAAGTCGATTGACTACCCCGCGCCGAAAGCTTTCGACGTGAAGGGTAGGGCTGTTGTACGCCCGTCCCAAAAAGACCACCAGGGGGTGAAGGTACGAAAATAAGGCCTGGGCGCTGGAGACGTTGAGTTGGCGTCCTATGATGAGAATTTGGCCGTTGCTTCTGAGGGCTTTCGTAAAGGTAGCCTGACTGACCACACTAATGAGGTCAAGTTCCCAGGGTCTTAATCGTTTTTTTTCTAAAAGCGTCTCTTCGAGCGTGGAGAGTTTTTCTTTTTCAATATCCGAGAGCGTCATGCCCCAGCGGGCTAACAAAACACGGGCCTTTTCGACGGCGGCGGCGGCTTCCGCTTCGCTGGGCGAGGCTCCTAGGGCGAGCAACTTGCGAACTTTTTCAAGAACAGCTTCACTAGGTCTTTCGGGATCTGTCATTGGTAGTCCTTATCTTTTTTTATGGGAGGCGGTCAAGCAGACGCCGCGCCTGGTGGGCTTCGGGGGTATCCCCAAGGGCTAAGGCTTGCAACAACGTGGTTTTAGCCTGGTCTTCTTCATGAAGGGCGTCAAAGTAGAGACTTCCCAAGGTGACCAGGATCGTTTGCTGTAAATTCGGGTAGGCTTGGGCTCGTGCCGCTAACTTCGTAAGCTTGTTGGCCGAGTCTTGCCAGTTCACCGGTCCTGACCACGAAGCCAAAAGGGCGTTGTATTGGTCCAACAGCCGGTAACGGTCGCCGAGGCCGCCTGGTCCGCGGTCAAGACGCGAAATTTCTTGGGGAATGCCGGCAAAGGCGCTGGTTTGACTTACCCCATCCCGCTCAGCTTCCCTATACAGCGCGTCGAGAGCGGGGGGCGAAGTTGCCGCTTTCTGCAAGGCCTCAAGTCGCTCCTGTTGTGGCAAAAGGGCCTTGATATCGGCTAAGTACGCCTGTGGTCCCCCCGGTTGGTAGCCGGACAAACGGGCAAAAGGCAAGCCTGTGGGGGTTGTGAGCACGACCTGGGGCAACGTGGTAACCCCATAACGGGCGGCGAGGGCCAAGTCTTGCGCAGAAGCCTGGTCTTCTTGCTGGGGGAATTCCACGGTAACCCAAAGAACATTCTGAGGGGCCTGATGAAACTCAGCGGTGTCAAAGACCTCGGCTTTGAGGCGAAGGGCGGGTAGGCACCAGTCTCCTCCCGTAAAATAGAGGGCCACCGGCTTGTGTTCGTGTTGGGCGCGCGCTTGGACTGCCGCGAGTGAACCGCCCCCTAGCGTTTGGGCCTGTAACCTAGGCAGAGGGGTCAGGTAAAGCAGAGTTAGGGCTGTCAGAAGAACTATAGCTCGAGCCATGCTCGAAGTGTAGCGTATGCGCGGTTGATTTCCAAGAACCGGTGGGGTAGGCGGCTTCTAAGACGGTGGCGACGGCTTGGCTGAAGCGTGGCGAGCGGTTGTAAAACGCAAAGCCGATATCGTATTCACCTAGCTCAGGCAACGGGGGCAGAATCTCGAGCCCATCGGCAAAGGGGCTGTTATCTAAAACGATTCGAGGGACTAAGCCCAGTCCCAAGCCCAGCCGGGCCAAGGCCAAAATCGCCTCATTGCCCGCTGTTTCGGCGACCACCGAGGGCTTGAGTTTTTGGGTTCGCGACCAACGATCAAACCGTTCTCGGGCCAGACCACGCGACGGAAGGATATAAGTTGCCTGTTCCCAGGCAGGCCGGGGAGCGTCTTTGGCCATGACAAAAACGAGCGGGGATCTCTTGACCGAAAAGCTGGGCAAGCCGCTTAACCCTTCTTCGGGGAGGGCTGCCAAAGCTAAGTCAACTTCGTCGTTGCGCAAAGCCGTTTCGGCCTCGGCCGGGTCACCGGTCTGAATCGATAAGTGCAGGTCGGGGTGGGACAACCGCAACTGAGCGGCAAAAGGGGGTAAAATGGAATAACAGGCTGTCACCGAAGCCCAGACACGTAGGGCACCGCGAAGGCTGCCCTTCCACGAGGCAAGAGTTTCGTGAAGGGTTTCTTTTTGCCGCAAGACTTCGCGTGCAAAGTCACCAAATAACCGGCCTTCTTCGGTGAGAACCACCCTTCGGGTATCGCGCTCAAACAGCGGAACCCCCGCTTCTTCTTCGAGACGGACGACGATGCGGCTAAGGGCCGACGGACTGGTATTAACCTGACCGGCGGCCTTAGCGAAATGGAGGGTACGCGCCAGGGCCAGAAAAGCAGATAATTCGAAAAAATCCATCAAGTTTCCCCATTATACCAATTTTTGCAATAGATCACTGCAAATACTTCACTTTACGCAATAGTAAAGGGTGCGCTATAACTGTGACAAGGAGATGTTATGAACTATTTCAATACACTCAGCCTGCGCCAACAGCTGTTACAGCTAGGCGTTTGCCGTTTTATGGATAAAGCCGAGTTTACCGATGGGGTGAACGTTCTGAAAGGAAAAAAGATTGTTATCGTGGGCGCGGGTGCTCAGGGACTCCACCAGGGTCTTAACCTTCGCGATTCGGGTTTGGATGTCAGCTACGCCCTGCGTAAAGAAGCCATTGCCGAAAAGCGCGCCAGCTGGAAGAACGCCACCGACAACGGTTTTAAAGTGGGAACCTACGATGAGTTGATTCCCGGCGCTGATGTGGTGGGTAACCTGACTCCCGATAAACAACACAGCAGTGTGATTACCGCCGTCCAGCCCCTCATGAAAAAGGGCTCGGTGCTGTGGTACAGCCATGGGTTCAACATTGTTGAAGAAGGTATGCAGATCCGCAAAGACATTACGGTTGTCATGATGGCGCCCAAGGGACCCGGTTCTGAAGTTCGTGAGGAATATAAACGCGGCTTTGGAATCCCTACCTTAATTGCGGTTCACCCCGAGAACGACGTCGAAGGCAAGGGCCTGGCGTTTGCTAAGGCTTTGGCGAGTGGCACTGGTGGCGACCGCGCCGGCGTGCTTCAATCGAGCTTTGTGGCCGAAGTCAAATCTGACCTGATGGGCGAACAGACGATTCTGTGTGGAATGTTGCAGACCGGCTCACTGTTGTGTTTTGATAAGATGGTCGAAAAGGGCGTCGATAAGAACTGGGCCTCCAAGTTTATTCAGTTTGGCTGGGAAACCATCACCGAAGCCCTCAAATTTGGCGGCATCAGCCTGATGATGGATCGACTTTCGAACCCTGCCAAGATTAAGGCCGCCGAGCTTGCTGATCAGCTGAAAAAGATCATGACCCCATTGTACCAAAAGCACCAGGACGACATCATCAGCGGCAAGTTCAGCTCGACGATGATGGACGACTGGAAAGCTGGCGACAAAGATCTTTTGGCTTGGCGCGAAGCTACCGGCAAAACCGCGTTTGAACAGACCGCCGCTTCGACTACCACCATTGCTGAACAAGAGTACTTTGATAAGGGCATCCTGATGGTAGCTATGGTTAAGGCCGGTGTTGAACTCGCCTTCGAAACCATGACCGCCGCGGGTATGAAACCCGAGAGCGCTTACTACGAATCGCTTCACGAAGTGCCGCTCATCGCCAACCTGATCGCCCGCAAAAAGCTCTACGAAATGAACAAAGTCATTTCGGACACGGCGGAATACGGTTGTTACCTCTTTGATAACGCCTGCCGTCCCCTGTTGGGTGACTTTATGAAGGGCGTCGATACCGATGTTATCGGCAAGGGCCTTCCGATTAAGGATGCGCACGTTCCCAACGCGGTGTTGAACCAGGTGAACGACGCCATCCGCAATCACCCTGTCGAAGTGGTTGGTAAGAAGCTTCGCGCTTACATGACTGCCATGAAGGCGATTATCTAAAAGACATTTGTGAAGTAAAATCCTGGCGTCGCCCGTGGGGGCGCCAGCGATTTTGAAGACGGGAACCAAAATGAGGGATCCGACACCTACAGAAAAGACAAGAACCCGGTGGCTAGTTTTAACTGAAAAATCTGTCGACGACGACTTCGGTTGAAGCTCGTCATTTTTTAACAGGAAAAAGGCCACAGCGAGGGGAATCGAAAAAGCGACTAGCGAGGGAAGAAAAGTATGGGCAAGGATTCCTAAAGGAGAAATCTGGCCACCGATCCAAAGCATTGTGGTCGTAATGTCGCCGATGGGAGAAAATGCGCCGCCGGCATTCGCCGCGATGACAATTACCCCTGTGAAGAGTGTTTTATCCTTGAGCTCAGTGACGAACGTTGACATGATAGCAATCATCACGATCGTGGTGGCAAGGTTGTCTAAAACCGAGGACAGGATGAACGTGATGACACCGAGGATGACTAACAGGCTTCGTTTGTGGCGAGTTGTTATACGGTCAGTGATTAGGCGAAAACCTTGATGCCGGTCAATAACTTCGACAATGGTTATCGCTCCCATTAAAAAGAAGACGATCTCGGCGATTGGTGCCAAATGGGCCGACAAGACTTCGTGGATGTTGGAGGCGTCGTGAGAAAACAAAGCAAGAAGGGTCCATAAGATGATGGCGATAAATAATCCAAGGGCCGCTTTGTTGAGTTTGAGAGGACCTTCCAACGAGATGGCAAGGTAACCAACGCAAAAGATAACCTGAAACAGGTAAAGATCGAGGTCGAATGAGATTTTTTCAGTTCCTTCGCTATCGGGATAAGGTCAGCCACTGGCTTGCCTTTTTGTGTTCACTAGGAGCTGGGATTTTTCTTTTGTTAGCCCATACCCAAGCGGTGTACCAGCTTTGGGTGGCGCTCGTTCAACACCAATATTCCTCGATCAACACGCTGTCGCTTGGCTCGGTTTTGCCTTTTCTTGTCGGAATAAGCTTGATTTTTATGGCGTTCGGACTGCTTCGCGGCGCACGGCTTTCGTGGGTTATCTCGCTATTAGTCAGCGGCTTTTATGTAATCTTGAGCGTGGTCTTTCATCGTCCCTTTGAACTATCGTTCGGGTTTTCGGTGGTTTTGATCGTTTTGCTTGTGGTCTTTGCGCGGCAATTTCACCGTAGTAGTTTGGCGGCAGGATCGTTGTTTGCACTTTTGGGAATGGGAACCCTCCTCATTTACGGCATCATGGGCAGTTTATGGTTGGGTGAGGATTTTAGCCCTGCCATTAAGACCCTTTCGCAAGCGCTATACTTTGTTGTCGTCACTATGTCGACGGTAGGCTATGGGGATATCACTCCTAAAACCGCCCAGGGACAGTTGTTTACCGTCTCGTTGATTTTATTAGGAATCACCGTCTTTGCCGCTACTCTATCAACGGTGGCGGTGCCGCTTCTTGGGGAAAAACTTAAGAAAATGATGGGGGATCGTATGCAAAAGCAACGGCAAGACCATTTCGTAATCCTGGGAGCCTCCAGCTTGGCACAGACGATGTGGGAAGAGCTAAAACGCCGAGGTGTTCAGGTTACTGTGATCGTTTCACCGGGACAAGTGTCTCCGTACCCTGAGGGTGCCGATGTCATCGTGGGTGACCCGACGCGTAAAGAAATTTTAGAGCAAGCCGGGGTGCGGAAGGCTCGGGCCATTCTAACGTTGCGCAATGATGATGCCGAAAATGCCTTTGCCGTGTTAGCGGTGAAGGAGCTTGCTCCGAATGTCAAAACCGTTGCAGGCGTGAACGATGCGCAACACCTGGATAAGATGCGACGTGTCCAACCGGATTTATTATTTGCGCCGCAAGTGTTGGGCAGTGGCCTGTTAGCCAAAACGCTTTTTGGTGAAGAAATCGATAGCTCCTCGGTGACTCAGTTGTTGTTTCCCAAAGGTTGAGTGAGAACTGATTGTTTGCGTAGCGTGATGCTATGAATGAGCAATACACTTCGAGCGCACGGCAAAGAAGGTCCTGACTTAAGGCGACAATTCCTCGCCGCCAGGCCAAAACAGCGACAACAAAACCGTAAAACTTGCCTCGAGCAATCCCGTACGCCGGATGTGGGATCTTGAGATGCCCTTGTTAAGCCCAGTGCTTTCGGTGGGTCAGGTCAGCTTTAAAAAGGTTTTTATTGACAACACAAGAAACCTGCCTTAGTGTGTTGATCGCATCAACAATTTACAGCATTAATTCACAACGAGGAAAAAACGTGAAAAAATCTCTCGGTATACTTTTACTTCTTGTATTTTCAGTGACCTTTTCGTACGCTCAAGAGGCGCAAAAAGTCCCCGAAGGCCTTAAAAAGGCTAGCGAAATAGACACCAATTTTGTCGGGCTTTTTCTTGGTTATTATACCTTGCGGTTTGAGACAAACCTTGCCACCGACGGTTTTACTTCGGTGGGTATCAAGGCGAGCTTCAATTCTAATACCGTTTCTGGGACCTCTTTAACAGACACAGGATACAGTTTAATAGGGGACCTTAGACTTTACCCGGCTCGTTACCGGAATGGCTTTTACCTGTTAGTAGAAACTGGTTACGTGGGGTCAACAATTTCGGACAGTACCGGATCGGTGACCTTGGGTAGCATCCCGTTCGAAGGCGGCTTAGGGTATAAGTGGAACATTGGACAGTTTGATATTGATTTAAATTTTGCGGCTGGGAAACAGGTGTATGTCAATCAACCAGCTAGCAATATCGTTGACCTGAACTCTTGGCCTTTCAACCTCGCGCTTGACGGTGGACTGCTTGTTGGGTACCGGTTCTAGTAGCAATCAAAAGCCACAACTTGCCTTGGGGCTGAAGTCCGCTCATAATAGCGTTCTGGCGAATGCCTGACAGGGAGGCTTTGTGACCCCAGATCTACAACTTTTAGCCGAGATGGCCGACCGCGAGTTCCGTGGGCACACGTTCAACGGTCAATCTCTGATGGAAACATTGCGGCAGTTAACTCCCGAAGAAGCGGCTGACCGTAATACCGTTGAAGGGTATTCCGCCTGGGATAACCTTGTTCACTGCATATTTTTTAAATACGCTGTTGTGCGGCACCTAGGCAATTCGGCTTTTTGTGACCCTTACCCCTGGCAGGAGGGGAGCTTTCCCCCCATTCTCGATGTTTCTCCGCAAGCTTGGAGTTCAGCGTTGGGCTATGCCGAGAAGGTTCATGAAGCGTTCACGGTAACCGTTCGCGGGCTTGACACGAGTCATCTTAACGATCCTTTTCCCGCCTGGGACTGCACGCTCAGTGAAGCGTTACTGTGGATTCCCCCTCACGATACCTACCACACTGCTCAAGTGCGCAATATGGGTCTGGCCCGGTTTCGACGCCCCAGACAAGTCCCCGGAGTAGGATTTTGAACCCCGCCGAAGCGAACTCTGGCAAGTGTCTCGTTTGCGGCTGTCCGGCCATGAATCGGCTGGTGCAACCTGTGGCGGAGGGGGGTGCTAATGTCTGAGCGGCTTTCAGTACGTACCAAGCTGGGTTTTGGGGTTGCCGACCTCGGCGGCAATTTGTTTTTTACGGTTATATCCTTTTGGGCTTTAAACTATTTAACGGATACCGTGGGGCTGGCCGCAGGGTTAGCCGGGGTTGCGCTTGCGGTAGGACGGCTTTGGGATGCGTTTGCCGACCCCATGATCGGGCTTCTTAGTGACCGAACCAAGACACGCTGGGGACGAAGACGTCCGTACATGCTCTTAGGGGCTATTCCCGTAGGTATTGTTCTGGCGCTTTTTTTCTCGGCGCCCAAAACAACCGTTTCTCTGGCGTTGTTTTGGTGGGCAGTCCTTCTCTTTGCTCTGTTGAGTACAGCGTTTAGTTTGGTGAATATCCCTTATGGTGCGCTGACGCCTGAAATGACGACCGATTACGATGAACGAACCACGCTCAACGGGTACCGGTTTGGTTTTGCTATTCTGGGTACCCTTTGCGGCGCGGCTTTAGTTCAACCCATCCTTCACTTTTTTCCCCACAATCACGAAGCTGGCTTTCGTTTGGTAGGGCTAATCTTTGGAGGAATTGTTGCTGTTTCTACCCTTATCACTGGCCTGAGCGTCCGAGAACGCGCCGTTCCTGCCGTGGTCGAGGGCGAACCTTTATGGCGTAGTTGGCTCGGGGTGTGGAAAAACCGCCCTTATCGTCTCTTGCTAGGGGCTTATACGGTCCATATCCTAGGGATCACCTTTCTTTCGGGCAGTATGGTGTATTTGTTTAAATACGTCTTGCACGATGAAGTGGGGACCACGATTGGGATGTTAATCTTGATGTTGGTGGCGGCAGTCTCGATTCCTTTCAGTGTGCTTTTTGCCAAACGCTGGGGGAAGGTGAGGGCCTACCAAGCGGCGATGTTGTTACTGATGATCGCGGCGGGCTTGGTTTGGTTGTTCGGAAAATCCTGGGGAGCCGGCTTTGTCGAAGGCGTAATGGCCCTTGCTGGTATCGGGTTAGGTTTTAGCTACGCACCGCCGTATGCCCTGTTGCCGGACACGATTGAAGTCATGGCTCGGCAAACCGGCCGGCGAGAAGAAGGTGCTCACTACGGCTTATGGAATTTTTCCTTGAAATTAGCACAGATGAGTGCCGTAGGGCTTTCGGGCTGGATCTTGGCTTGGGCGGGCTATGTGGCTGATCACAGTCAAACGGGGGCCGCGATGGTGGCGATTCAAACTCTCGCCGGCCCCGTCCCAGCGTTTTTATTTTTAGCAGCAGGCCTTTTGCTGTTTCGCTACCCGTTAGACCAAGTGACTTACGATCAGGCCATTCAAGCTGACGAGGACCTCAATCATTGACGTGACCCAATCGAAGACCCCCCAACTGAGACCTTATTGCGAAATGGCTATACCGCCAGCTGTCGCCGCATAAATGGTACTTCCGCTGATGAAGACACTGTTAACCGTGTTGCTTCCCATTCCGTTGACCTGTGTATAGATCTGCCAGTTAAGCCCTGCGTTATCTGAAATTGCTAGGCCTGCATTGGTAGCGGCATAAATAGTCGATCCTGCAACAGTCACCGAAGTGATATTGAGGCTGGGCAAGCCCGTCAAGGTTGTCCACGAAGTGCCGGAGTTCGTTGACACGGACAGGCCGGCTTGGGTGGGGACATAGAGGTCACTGCCTGCTACCACGACTCCGGTGAGATTGTTGCTTGGCAAGCCATTGGTGGTGGTGTAGGTAGTCCAGCTTGTACCGTTTGAAGAATACGAAAGCCCCCCGCCGTAGGTGGCCGCATAGACGGTCGTTCCCGAAAGTGCCAGGCCTGTAATGTTGTTACTACCTAACCCATTGGCTGTGGTAAACGTTGTCCAAGTAGAGCCACCATTGGTTGATACAGAAAGTCCACCATTTTGGGTTCCAGCATAAAGTGTGCTTCCTGACACCAAAAGGGCTGTAATTTGGTTACTAGCTAAGCCATTTGCTGTGGTATACGCAGTCCAGGTTGTTCCCCCATCGAGTGAGATAAACAGACCTTTGGCAGTGCCGGCATAAATCGTCGAGTTGACAACCTGAAGTGCATACACCCACGTGTTTTCTGGCGCACCAGCACCAAATTGGGACCAGCTAGAACCGGCGTTGGTCGAGACCAACAGCCCATTTGCGGTTGCGGCATACAGGTTGCTCCCTGAGACCGTGATCGCCGTACCTGTATTGCTACTCAGAGCCGAGATATCTTGCTCGACTGTCCACGTGCTGCCGCTATTGGACGAGTAAGCAAAACCACCCCCAAATGTTGCGGCATACAGGTTGCTCCCGGATAGGGCGAAACCCGTGATATCATTGTTAGCTAACCCACTGCTGGTATTGTAGTTTGTCCAACTGGTACCTCCGTTGGTCGACACGGAAAGACCCCCGTCCAAGGTTGCGGCATAAAGCGTGCTTCCCACCACAGTGATGCTATTAAGCTGGTTGCTGGCCAAACCGTTGGTGGTGGTATAATTGGTCCAACTGGTACCTCCGTTGGTTGAAACAGAAAGCCCACCGCCTTGCGTGGCGGCGTAGAGGGTAGAACCCGAAACAGCTAGCCCGGAAACATAATCGCTCGCAAGGCCGTTGACCGCGTTGTTGTAGGTTGTCCAAGTCGAGCCTCCATTGGTAGATACTGAAATTCCTGAGCCTTGCGTGGCGGCGTAAAGGGTTGAACCTGAAACCGCAACGGCGTTTATTTCGTTATTTGCCAGGCTGGTTGTCGCGGTCGAATTTACGGCATTGAACCAGTTGGCTCCGCCGTTGGTGGTGATGGATAAACCACCCCCATAGGTACCGACATACAACGTTGAGCCGGACACCGCGAGGCAAGAAATAGAGTTACCCGCCAGGCCGTTGGCGGTGGTGTAGGTGGTCCAGGTGGAGCCGCCGTTTAAAGAAACGGCTAAGCCCCCGCCATTGGTTCCTACGTAAATTGTCGTTCCAGAAACCGCGACGGCTTGGATATAATTATTGCATAAACCGTTGTTGGTGGTGATATTGGTCCAACTCGTGCCACCGTTGGTAGACAGCAGTAACCCGACACCATTAGTCCCTGCGCAAAGAATTTGAGAGCTCGGATCGAAAGCGATGGACGTTAAGTAAGGGTAAACATCAGAAGTAGAGCGGGTATTTTGAAACGTAAGATTTTTAAAAGGAATGTTGAAACTCTGTGCCTGAAAGCTCAGTGTCGCCGCGGTATCTAAACCTTGAAAAACCAATAACGAGCTGGTCTGAAGGGCCTTGGCATTGCCATTCATTAAAACAGCAGACATTTGATAGGAGCCTACCACCGCAGAGGTATTGCTATACGTATAGGTTGAACCGCTTAACGTTAGCGTTGGCGTTAGAACTTGACCCGTTGGCGTTGTCAAAGTCAAGGAGGCTGCTGTCGGTGTGAAACCTGTAGTATGAAAATCCAACGTTAAATGAATCTGTCCTGTTCCACTTCCGCTAGACAAATAGCTCAAGGTGACCAAAGCGGTAGTGGTAGAACTTGTCGTCGTATCGACAGACGAGGCTCCTTGTACAATAAGAGAACCAGAGCTGTCCAAACCATCAACTAGGATCGAGTAGACGGCGGGGGGGAGGTTCTGAAAAGTCCAGCTCGTCGTCGTCAGTCCTGTTTGAGTGATTGCCGAACCGGCGGCAGGCGTCAGGGTAACAGTATAAGTGGCTGGCGTGGGGAAACTGGCGGGGAGGATGGTGCGAGGGTTGGTTGACCAAACAACGGTAACACCGGGTGAAGCGGCCTTGCTGATAGGGTTTTGGCAGGCTCCTAGTAAAAGCGATAACAAAACTAAAGCAAGGGTAACAGGTAAGCGCAACATACGTAACTCCCTAATTGCTAAGCGTAATTGACAGTGTGCCTGAGTAAGTTAACCCGTTGGCATCGGTGATAACGAGCATCAGTTGGTTCAGACCGAAGTTCCCGGTCGTGGCCGTTGGCGTTAGGCTGAGGCTGGCAGTGGTCGCGCCTGAAAGTGGCGACCCATTCAAGTACCATTGGTAACTGTGGGGACTGCCTAAATACGTCGAAGTAAAGGTGGCGGACACTCCCACATAGACGGTGGGGGGCCCTACAATGCTGACGGTGTAATTAATAGGATTGCTGATGGTTATGGTGCCTATATTGATATTTGTCCACACGGCATACAGCGTCACGTTAGCAATACCCATGGTGAGTGTCGAGCCTGCCGTGTACGAGGTTCCTGTTCCGTTGGCCTGGGTGTTCCAGCCAGCAAACGAGTACCCGGTGCGGGCAAGCGACCCTGAGTTGGTCAGAACTGTGGCGTTGGCCCCGGAAAGGTAGCTGTTAG
>JABEVK010000049.1 GCA_013044245.1 Spirochaetales bacterium
CCCGCTATCCTGGCAATAACCGTATTTTTACCCTTCATGTCACCCTCTCTTCCCAATTTTTTCTATATATCATTTTTCTATTTCTTATTTTATAGGCGTAATAAGACGCATGATATTCTAACACGGCTAGAGAAAGTGGACAAACAAATTCTTTCGAATGTCTAACCCCATCTTCTTACGAAGTAGCCAATAAGCGACGGCCAAAAAAAAAAAGGAGGTTATACAGCCAAAAACACGCTAGATTAAAATATTTATAGAAAAAGTCCTTAAATAAATTCAATTCTGCCCTTGTAAAATCGCAGTTATCCCATTGATGCGAAGACACAAGCTGTTCTCCTGAGTGTTGGGAAGGGAGGGCGGTTCCGTCATCGTGACAAGATAGACAGAACCAGCCGTTTCGTCGCTTAGTCTCAGCTCCCTACGAGCGAGTCCACTCTATGCCGGCCACATCAATCTGCTGACCATTGGTAGCATCTTGCGTGTCGCGAGTTCCTCGGTACCCACCACCTGAAGCAAACACATCAGCCGTAAAGAAGGGGGCACTGACACGGGTCAGGTCAGGGGCTTGTGGAGCTTGAGCGCCGTCTTTATGCCAAAATTTCAACGATGAAATTGCCAACGTCACTTGGTGCCAATTGCCGTCATTAATAAAACCCGCATTACCTGAAGCCAGTTCTGTATAAGCAAAGCCGTTATCTGCAGCGTCGGAGGTACCAGTACCAAAGCCCACGAGTAATTTTCCAGGGTAGGTACTTCTTAGCCAAAAGTTAATATGCCCGTGGGAAAATTCTGACAGATTCACTACCGATGACAACTGAGCAACAATCCCCCAACCCCAGCTTTTGGGTGCCGTGCTGAGAATGGTATAAGAAGCAACACCCTTTGGCCCATCATTTCCTCCAGGATTTGCATAAGCCGTGGTCGGATTGGCATCCCATCCGTCCCACTGCATTCCCTGGGCAGCACTTAACGGGTACGTAGCCTGAGTTACTGCGGCTGCAGCGGGGGCTGAGGTGGAACCTGATGCCGAGCCCGAGGTCGCACAACCGGCGATCAGAACTAGACTCGCGACGATGACACCTCCCAGAAATTTTTCTGATAGTTTTTTCATGAAAATCCTCCGCCTCCCATTGAAGCCCCACTTTTTTTTTTCGCGATACCGACCAAAGGTCCTAAGATTATTTTTTTTGAAACTTTAGCTTAGGTTGCTGGTTTTTCCTGTATGAGCCCGATACTCCGTCATTTTTCGGTATTGCTGGCGTTTGCGGTTTTGTTGCTAGGACTCCCCGGTGCCATTGCCGCAGAAACGAACACCTCGGCTGAGTTTTCTTCACCCCTAGCGGCAGATCTCGCACGCTTACAACAGGCTGAAGTGTCTCCTGCCATAATGACAGCTTATGCCCATGCCCACGCTTCACAAGGCAAACTGACCGAGTCCGATCGCGCGAAGCTACTCCAACTCGGAGTTCCCCCTTCGGTTCTACTGGCGACACAAGGCTACTCCCCCACAACCCTCTCAGACCGCTTTTTCCGCCTCTATTTTGACCACCTGTTTTATCAAGGGAGAATCTATGGGGTAGATTTTGGACTCGCCCCTCACCTGCTTCAAATTCTCAAGTCGGACTCTGCCACCCATATTTCGTTGAAAGCCTACAATCGGGAGACTCTTACCTCGCAAGTGCTCAGTTGGGGCGGTTTGGGCCTTCTCGTGGCGGGCGGAATTTACGGTGTTGCCACGGCCAATCCCTCCTATAATTCGGTAAACCAGACCGTTAGCCTCAGCGCCGCCGCTGTGGGGGGGCTGAGTATGATCGTCGGGGTATTCTTCCACGGTGCGGCTTATCAGTCGTTGTATCAAACCTTGCTGACCTACAATCAAGATCTTCTACTCGCGTCTAAAGGAGGAGCCCCATGAAACCCCTGTTTCTCGTGTTCGTCTTATTCTGTATCCCACTTTGGGGGGCCTTTGCCCAAGAGTCTTCACTCTCACCACCAGCGGCTCAAGTCCTGAAACTGTCCCAAGCAGGGGTCAGCGAGGATGTTCTGTTAGCCTACATCCGGGGAGTTAATACTCCCTTTCACTTAACGGCAGATAATATTATCATGCTAAAGAACGACAAAATTAGTTCCCTTGTCTTAATAGCGATGCTGAACCACGATACTCCGGTTTCGACACCAACAGCCGCGGCTACAACTTCCGCTCCGAATCCTGACCCGTCGGCGGTTCCCGGACCGTCTTTTTATTCGCCACCGCCCATCGTTTGGATCCACGAGCCCTGGGAATGGGGCCCCTATTACCACTGGAGGGATCGTTGGTAATGGAAAAAGTATCGGTGTTGCGTCGTAGTCGAAAGGTTCCCGAAGTGCGGCTCTCCTTTTGGGGGGTCAAACTTCTTACCACCGCCATGGGTGAAGCAGTTTCTGATTTCTTGGTGTACCACATGAACCCCTACCTCGCCGTGGGTTTGGGAGCCGGTGTGTTTGCCTTGGCATTGTTTATCCAGCTTCGCTTTCGCCGCTACCGAGCCGCCGTTTACTGGTCGGCTGTCACGATGGTCGCCGTCTTTGGCACGATGGCTGCCGACGCCACCCATATCGTTCTCGGCGTTCCCTACCTCTACTCCTCGTTGCTTTTTGCCGTCGGGCTTACTGCAATTTTTGTCCTGTGGTACCGCGTTGAAGGAAGCCTTTCTATCCATTCTATCAGTACGCTGAGACGGGAGATTTTTTATTGGCTTGCTGTAATGGCGAGTTTTGCTATGGGTACCGCTTTAGGCGACCTCACGGCATTTGGCTTCCATGCCGGGCTGAGCAGTTCGGTACTAATCTTCGCGATTTTATTTTCACTCCCGTGGCTTACCAAAAAGGTTTGGCGCAATGAAACCTCAGCGTTTTGGTTTTCGTATGTTATGACTCGCCCCCTCGGAGCGTCCCTGGCAGACTGGTTGGATATGCCCCACCGTGTGGGGGGTCTAGGCTGGGGACGGGGAGTCGTGGGCTCAATTCTTAGCCTGCTTCTTGTCCTGGCAGTGACTTGGGTGGCAGTCAAGAAAATCGACACACCGGCCCCCAGCACAAGCTAGGACAATCTACCCGGATACAAACCCGAAGTCTCATGAGACTCGGGCTTGAAGTGTCATGAGATCTGCGATTGGATTGTCATGAGAGTAATGGATTGAAGGTCATGAGACTAGCACGGAAGTTAACGCCGTTGATAACGCCCGAACACCAAAAAAGATAAAAAAAAGTCCTTCTTAGGGAAGGACTTAGAAAACATTGCCCAGAAGAGGACTCGAACCTCCACGCCTCGCGGCACTAGTACCTGAAACTAGCGTGTATACCAATTTCACCATCTGGGCAGTGAGCACAAACTAAAGGAAAACAGCGCCTCTGTCAAGCCAGCTTGAACCAGAGACAAAGACGCTGCCCTTTCTAGAGCCGGTTTACGACTGTATTTCGATCTTGATGCCAGGCTTGGTCGCCGGGGCATCTTTCGGCGACACAACCACCCGCAGAAGCCCATTTTTAAAGCTCGCCGCCACTTGTGACTGATCGAACTTATCGGCGGGGACGTAATACTTTTGCCCCTCAATCGGTTTAAGTTTGAGACGATGCTTCAAGTAGCGAACATCTGGCTCATCTTCCAGCACCTGGGTTCTGGCGGAAAACACCATGTAATCCCCCACAAACGACAGCTCGAGATCCTCTTGCTCAAAGCCCGCCAAGGCCATCTCAAACACCAGCGATTTATCTGGAGTGAGGTAAACATTGGTCGGAGGGTACGAATAGGCGGGATAGAAATCCAGGCCCTCCGCCAGACCTTTGCCTAACCCCCACCCTTTCTCCATTTCGGTGCGGAACTTCTCGTTCCACGTCTCCACCTGGCCAAAAACTTCGTCCAGGAATTTATTTAGGTCCATGAAAGGAAATTTCGTGTCTCTCATCATGGTAACCTCCTTACGGCAGGTTCTTGCGGGCCCCAAAAGGGCGCCCGAAAAGAGCAACGCTCCTACCTTACAATATAATGCTGTCTCGGCCTTTCCGAAAGCGGTAAACTCAGATATCCTGACGCGGACTCTTTGAGGCGGAAAGGAAAGCTATGCGTCTGCTGTATATTGCCGAAATCGTCGGCAAACCTGGTTTATTCGCTTTACGCCATACTCTTGAAGAGCTCAAACAGCGCTATCAGCCGGACATTCTGTGGGGCAACGGTGACGGCGCCACCGGCGGATTCGGTCTCGGCTTGAATCATGCCCATACCCTGCGAAAGCTTGGCCTCCAGGTGATTACCCTCGGTGAATGCGCCTTTTACAAAAAGGATGTTCACCCGCTTTTAGCCTCGTCTCACTTTCTTTTAAGACCAGAAAACCTCCCTGAAGAGGCTCCTGGACAAGGCTGGCAGGTACTCAAATCGGGTCCCGATCGCGTTGCCTTTTTAAGCCTAGTGGGTCAGGCTGGGTGGAATCGGCTCACCCCTGTGTCGCCCTTTACCGCCTTTGACAGAGCGTTAGAACGGCTTCAAGGCCAAAACATCCCCTTACTCATCGATTTTCATGCCGTCACCACCGCAGAAAAACAGACGCTTTTAGCCTATGTTGACGGCAAAGTCGCCGCTCTTTTAGGAAGTCACGCTAAGGTTGCTACCGCAGACGCTCAGATCACTTCACACGGAACCGCTTATGTGACCGATGCCGGTCGCACGGGAAGTCGCGCCTCTATTGGAGGCTTCCTCCCTGAAAAGGAGTTGCAACGCCTACAAACGGGAATACCCTTAAAAAGCGAACCATGTTGGCAAGAACTCGTCGTTGAGGGGGTATTTCTGGAGCTTTCTCACAACAAAGGGGTACGGATCGAGCCATTTACTCAAGCGTGTTCGGTAAGAGCCCCGTCTTCCTAACTTTCTCGAAAGTACTGAGCTAGAGCGATCGCGAGGCCATTTCTTTCGCGAGAGTATTTAAAACGTCAGCCGTTTCTGACAAGCCGACAACTTTTTCTACGTTTCCAAGCTCAATGGCCACACGGGGCATTCCAAAAACCACGCTTGTGGCTTCGTCCTGAGCTAACGTCAGACCTCCCGCGCGGTAAATCTCACCAAGTTCGGCCGCTCCGTCACGCCCCATACCAGTCATGATTAACCCCATCGCTTGGGCACCAAACTGTTGGGCAACCGAGCGGAACAGCACCCCGGCTGAGGGGCGGTGACCATTACATAAATCCTGCTGATGCAAGTGAGCTACCGTGGCTAAACTCTTTCGTTCCACTTCCAGGTGATAGTCACCGGGAGCGATCAAGATCCGCCCTTTACGAACTAAATCTCCTTCTTGAGCTTCTTTGACCTCCAAGGGACAAATCTTATCCAGGGAACGAGCAAATTCGGCGGTAAAACCTGCGGGCATGTGCTGAACCACGACCACAGGTAAAGGAAAATCAGCCGCCAACGCGGCAAAGACTGTGCGTAATGCGTTGGGACCGCCCGTAGATATCCCGATCGCCAGTATATGCAAATCTTTATGCGGACGCAAAACAGGGGCGGTGACGACGGAGCGCTTTTCTGGTCGAGTTTCGGGACGTAGCTCGCGCTTGGTCTCAGGTTTAACCTCAGCCCGAAAGATCTCCGTCCGCGATGTTTCGGGCCAGACTGCCTCGGGCCGGACTTCTGCTCGAGGAATACCTTTACTGCGTTGATAACGCCCACCGTAGACCCGAATCAGCTCGATGAGATGCTCTCCCACTAAATGAATGTCTTCACTTACCGATCCTGACGGTTTTTTTATAAAGTCAGCAGCGCCAAGGCTCAAAGCCTCCATGGTGATTTCTGCCCCCCTGCGGGCAATTGAGGAAAGGATAATGACCGGAATCTCCCATTTGAGTTCTCGTCGCTTCTTTAAGAACTCGATACCGTTCATTTCTGGCATTTCAAGGTCAAGAATAATGACATCAGGATTCAAGGAAGGGATCTTCTGCACCGCAAAAACCCCATTCATGGCCTTGCCCACAACGGCTAAATCAGGGGCACTTTCAACAATTCGCCCAATAAGGTTGCGCATCAGGGCAGAGTCATCCACAATTAAAACGTCAATTTTTCCGTTCATGCCCGCTCCCTCTTAGGACTCAAGAATCTTGGAATACAGCACGGACCAGTCCGTCTTGAGGAATTTGAACGCCGTGTTCATCCCAAACAACGACTCACTGTGACCAATGAAAAAGTAGGAATGATTGGTCATTGATTGCCAAAATCTTTCCACGACATTCTTCTGAGCCGCCTCATCAAAGTAAATCAAAACATTGCGGCAAAATACAACATCTAAATTTCTTTGTCCTGAATCAAACTTGAGGTTGTGATAGTCAAACTTAATCCGCGCCTTAAGCTCGTCCTTTATCTGATATCCATCGACGCTTTTAGAAAAAAACCTTGTCAGGTAGGGTGCCGGAATACCCTGAAGCTTTGACTCAGGGTAAAAACCCTGCTGGGCGGTCATCAGGGATTTTAAGCTCAAGTCCGAAGCCACGATTTCAAAAGAAAAATCAGGAGGAAGCTTATCTTTAAGCACCATCGCCAACGAGTAAGGTTCTTCTCCGGTTGAACAACCAGCACTCCAGACACGAATTTTATGCTCAAGACCTTTCTTGCGCTTGTACTGCATCAAGTCAGGAAGAATCGCCTTTTCGAAGGCATCAAACTGAGGCTGATTGCGAAAAAATCGGGTCAGGTTCGTGGTGACAGCGTCTAAAAAAGACTTCATCTCATCGGGGCTCTTTTGAAGGAGCTCAAAATAGGCACTAGCATTGTCAAGTTTTGCCAACCTGACGCGCTCCCGAAGTCGACTCTCTAAAATGGGACGGTTAGAGGCCGAGAATGTAATCCCGCTGGCATCATAAATGAGGTTTCGGTATTTTTCAAACAACGCGTCCGTTACTACATCCGACATCACATACCTATCTTAATTTAGAGTCTAGGTGCCAACCTACCCCACGTCAAGAAAAAGCGGAACGGAAAAATCTCTGAACCTGCGTTACACTATAAACGAGGGGAAAAAATGACGGTTCCAGAGTATGTAGATCTGAGCCTGTCAGCGTTGGCTTGGAGCGAGGCTGATCAGGTATCGTATGCTGAACTGATAAGTCCCGACCGAAAAACGCTTTACGTCGATCTTGATACGTTAGATGCAGTAGAATTGCTTCGTTTGTCCAAACACACGCCAGGCGATGACCGAGTTTTTCAGGTGCTTGTCGACCTTTTGCTGACCAACGACTACTCACCAGAGGCTTTGTTTTTATCAATTTCGCCACGGGGAGAGCTTACTTGCCGCCTCCTTTACCAAAAAAAGAGCCTCCCGGGGTTTCTTGAACTTCGCCCCGGTGACGGTTTGGTCCTGGCGGTTCTTATGCACCTTCCCGTCCGCGCCCACGCCTCTCTTCTCGTGTCCTTTGTTGACAGGGATCGGACGACTGTGGGATAATAAAATCCCATGAAGAAATACATTTTCGTCACGGGCGGCGTCTGCTCAAGCTTGGGAAAAGGCATTGCGGCGGCGTCGATGGGCACCCTGTTAGAAAGCCGCGGCTACCGTGTCGCGATGATCAAAATCGATCCTTATTTGAACGTTGATGCCGGGACCATGAGTCCCTACCAGCATGGTGAAGTTTACGTCACCGACGATGGTGCTGAAACGGATCTCGACCTGGGTAATTATGCCCGGTTCACCAAGTCTCCCCTCAGCAAAGCAAACTCAATCACAACAGGTCAAATTTATCAGACCGTCATCAATAAAGAACGTGAAGGCCGCTATTTAGGCCGTACGGTTCAAGTGATCCCTCATATTACCGATGAGATTAAAGCGCAAATCGTCCGGATGGGCAGTATTCCCGACATCGATATCACCATCATTGAAGTCGGCGGTACGGTTGGCGATATCGAATCTATCCCGTTTCTTGAAACCGCCCGCCAATGTATCCACGAATTTGGACGTGAAAACGTTCTGTCCGTTCATCTCACGCTGGTCCCAGCCGTTTCTGGCGACGAACTCAAAACGAAACCGACACAGCACTCGGTAAAAGAACTCCGCGAAATTGGTATTCAGCCCGACATTCTTCTTTGCCGCGCTAAACGAGAACTCGATGAATCCATGCGGCGCAAAATCGCCAACTTTACCAACGTCAACTTTGAATCCGTTCTTTCAGCGATGGATGTTAACTCCACCATCTACGAGATTCCTCTGATTTATCACAAACAGAAGCTGGATGAGATTGTCCTGAAAAAATTGGGGCTGGACCTTCGTGAAGCCCAGCTCGAAGATTGGCGTTCGATGGTCGAAGGCTACAAAAATGCCGAAAAGACCGTTACCATCGCCATGGTCGGCAAGTATATCGACCTGCACGACACCTATAAATCTGTTGACGAGTCCCTTGTGCATGCCGCTATGGGAAACCGCGTTAAGGTAAAAATCGTCAGGGTTGATGCTGAAAAGCTCGAAAAAGGCGCCGTAGCGGATGAAGTCTTTGCGGGTGTCGATGGCATTTTGATTCCCGGCGGCTTTGGCGAACGCGGTATAGAAGGGATGATCATCGCGGCAAAGTACGCCCGCGAGAACCGAATTCCCTATTTGGGAATTTGCTTGGGGATGCAGATTATGGTGATTGAATTTGCCCGTTCCGTCCTCGGCTTGCAGGGAGCAAACTCCACCGAATTTAATGAAAAAACTCCGCACCCCGTGGTCAGCCTTTTGGAGGAACAAGAGGGCGTTACAAAACTGGGGGGTACCATGCGTTTGGGCCGAAGCGCCACACACACCCTACCTGAAACCTTTATTCGTTCAGCGTACGGTCAAGAGGTAGTTTGGGAAAGGCACCGTCACCGGTATGAGTTTTCTAACTCGTACCGCCACAGTCTTACCCAAGCTGGGTTAAAGATTTCCGGACTGACTTCCGATGGCACCCTGGTTGAATCTGTTGAGTGGCCAGGTCAACCTTGGAACACGGGGGTACAGTTTCACCCTGAATTTACCTCTAGCCCCACGAGCCCTCAACCCTTGTTCCGTGCCTTTATCGAGGCCGCGGCTCAACACGGCTAAGCGGATGAACGATTAAATGTGGCGTTTACTGGTCGGCGGAGTGGTTCTTCTGTTTCTCTCGTGTTCTTTTAAATATGAGGATTGGGGAGTCAAGAACCCTAACCAGATCCCGCAGACAGTAATGACAGATTTCGTCGAGAAAAACATCAAGAACGGCAAAGTTCAATACGAGTTTCAGGGGCAAAAGATCGAGACCTACGATGCCCTCAAGGAATGGCGGTTGAAGGATGTTACCTTTCAACAGTATGATGATAGCGGCAAGCTCTTGAGCAAGGGTTCCGTTGCCGATGCCTTGATTCACACGGACACGCACGATGCTGTCATGAAGGGCCAAGTTAACCTCTGGTCCGCCAGTCAAGCAACCTCGGTTAGTACCTCGGATGTCAGTTGGACGCAAAATTTAAAAATCTTGCAGGTAGCACCTGACGCGACTGTCGTTCTCAAGAAAGATGATGGTTCCACGCTCAGCGGACTGGGGCTTGTTCTCGATTTTCGGGACAATGAATTGAAACTTCAGGGACCTATCGTTGGTCTATGGAAGACGGATACAAAAAATGAGACAAATCCGGCCATTTCGCCAGCTCCCACCCCTACTCCTTTGGACACTCCTGGGCCTGTGCCTTCTCCCTCGCCCCCTAAGCGCTGATACCTTTCAGTTCAAGGGCGATCAATTGACTTCGTCGTTAACCCCAGGGCGAGAAGACACGATTCTTTCGGGAAATGCACATGTCGATACAGGGAGCTTATCGATCGATGCCGACCGTATCGAATTATCTGGCAAAGGTTTTCGCTATGTGTCGTGTACGGGCGACGTTCGGGTTGTCGATCACAAACAAGGCATTTCGTTACAGGCAGACAGTCTGGACTACGACCGGACTCACAATATCGCCCGGTTTCAGGG
This sequence comes from Spirochaetales bacterium, assembly GCA_013044245.1. Classification (GTDB taxonomy): domain Bacteria; phylum Spirochaetota; class Spirochaetia; order JABEVK01; family JABEVK01; genus JABEVK01. The sequence continues at coordinate 9,973 of JABEVK010000049.1, forward strand.
CAACATTACCGTACGAGATCCCTCGCATGAGACGCTGATCAAAGCCGGATGGCTGGAATATTTTCGGGATGAAGAAAAAATGATGATTCAAATCGGTGTCCGGATTATCAAAAAAGACATCGTCTGCCGCAGTGAATCGGCAACATACGATCGGACTAAGGACAGCCTAGAACTCATGGGCCTGCCGAAAGTGATCAAAGGGGACGATGTCTACGAAGCCGGCAGAATTCGGGTCAATCTGAAATCTGAAGACATCATTCTTGACGGCGGGGTGCAAGGCACGGTTATTCCTCAAGGAAGTCATTCATGAGTGTTGTTCTTGAAGTCCGAAACCTGCACAAAGCCTTTGGCCGTAAAACAGCGGTCCGCGATGTCAGTTTTGCCATGAATGACGGAGAAATCGTTGGTCTCCTTGGGCCCAATGGCGCCGGGAAAACAACGATTTTTTATATGATCGCAGGATTTTTGAAGCCAAACAGTGGTGGTATCTTTCTCGATAATAAAGATATTACCCGCTTGCCCATGTACCGGCGCGCCTGGGAGGGTATTTCTTACCTGCCCCAGGAGCCCTCCATCTTTCGCAAACTCACCGTCGAAGAAAATATTTTGGCCATTTTGGAAACGAGAAAAGGCTTGGACAAGGCCCGCCGCCAGGAAATATTGGACAGCCTGTTGTCCGAATTGGGGATTGAACGCCTCCGAAAACAGCCAGCCTTTACTTTGTCTGGGGGAGAGCGCCGCCGAACCGAGATTGCCAGGGCCTTGGCCATCGAACCCCACTTTCTTTTACTCGATGAGCCGTTTGCCGGTATTGACCCCATCGCCGTTCACGACATTAAAGCGATTATCAAGTTGTTAGCCGATAAAGGCATCGGCGTTCTCATCACCGATCACAACGTCCGTGATACCTTAGATATCACTCACCGGGCTTACATCATCAATGTTGGCAGTATTTTGACGGCCGGAAGTCAACAGGAAATCTTAAACGACGAGTTGGCGCGGCAAATTTATTTAGGCGACCATTTCCGGCTCTAGGACTTGAAAAACAGCCAAGATTTGCATTTTGCCGTCCTTATGGTGAATAATAGAAGAAGGAGACCGCCGTGCAGTTTCAGCGCCCTGTCCTAAGACAGGAACAACGTCAAAAGATGTCGCTTCAATTGATCCAATCGATCAACCTGTTGCCGCTGACCCTGTCCGAGCTTAATGAGCGCATCGAACAAGAGCTAGAAGCCAACCCTGCGCTCGAGGCGGTTGAAGGGCAATCGGAGGTTTCACTCGATACCCTCGAAGCAGTCCGCCCCGAAGAAGAAGCCTGGTTTGAGGATACCTCCGATTCCGGCTTTTCGACCCGTACTTGGACCGAAGACGAAGATACACAGAGGGATTTTCTTGAAGGTGTCCTTAGCCGCGGGGAGTCGCTTCATGACCATCTGCTATGGCAAGTCCGTCTGTATCCGCTGTCTTTAGAAGATTTTGAACTGGCAAGTCGTCTGATCAGCAACCTCGACGAAAATGGCTTTCATCTGGAAGCCCCTGAAACGCTAGCTTCGGCGGAGGAACAACTCCGGTTGCCCGGCCTACTTGAGCTGATTCGATCGTTGGAACCAGCAGGGTGCGGTACCACAGATTGGCGTGAGTCTTTGGCTGTCCAAATGCGGGCACGCCACTATCCGCCCGAAGCCGAACGCTTAATTTATGAAGCCTGGGAATTGCTCGAGAAGAACAAAACCCGCGAAATAGCCCACCAATTAGGAATTTCCGAAGGTGAAGTCATTGCCCTTGTTGAAGATATCCGCGAACTTTCTCCCTTTCCCGGACGCAAGTATTCGCAGACGCCCCCTGTCTTCGTGGTACCCGATGCCTCTATTCAGCATAAAAACGGCGTACTCCAGCTGGTTTTGAATGAAGAAGAAATCCCGATTTTACGCTTAAGCTCTGCCTTTCAACAAAATGATGCCCTAGAAAATGCTGACCGTGAAGCCAAAAAGTTTATTCGCGGTAAAACTCTCGAAGCGGAGCGTTTTATTCAAAACCTTCGTTTCAGAAAAAATACCCTTTTTCGAGTTTGCCGCGCGATAATGGAGTTTCAAACCGATTTTTTTCAGCGTGGGCCCAAGCATCTCAGGCCATTGACCTTGAAGGATGTAGCCCAGGAGCTGGAACTCAACGAGTCGACCATATCTCGTGTGACCACGGGAAAGTATGTTCAAACCGAGTGGGGAATCTACGAGCTGAAATACTTTTTCAGCAATGCGATTTCCTCCTCACAACCATTTTCGAAGGAGGGTGTCAAGCAGACGATTAAAGAGATTCTCAGTGAGAACGGACACGGTAAAAAGCTTTCTGACCAGAAGATTTCGGATCTTCTTGCCCGTCGAGGCATCACCATAGCACGCCGTACCGTCACCAAATACCGCCTGGAATTAGCCGGCGAGGAAATCTGACCCTAAGGAGAACGATCATGACCCTGACAATGAAAGGAGTCCATTACGACATCAGCGACCGAACCAAGGAATTTCTCGATGACAAGATGAGTCATCTCGACCCCTTCAAGGATTTGATCGTCAATGCTGACATCGTCATCACCAAAGACAAGAACGAATACCGGGTTGAAAGCAACATTCACTTCCGCTGGGGAACCATGGTTCATCTTCATGAAGTTGACCTCGAGCTTTATCCTGCCATTGAAAAACTGGTCGATAAGTTAGACGCTAAGATCAGCAAGGAAAAGGAAAAGGTCAAAGACCACCATCATCAGTCCCATCACGATGTAAAAGAGGAATAACTCAATATGCCGAGAAGCTTTACCGTTCTTGACCTCTTGGATCTCGATCTGAAAGACCACAATGCGCTTCAGCTGGTATGCCTGGCGGGTCGCAAGGGGCTTACTCGCTCCATCACCCAACCTGACATCAACCGTCCCGGTTTGGCGCTCAGTGGGTTTTTCGAAGATTTCAACGCCCGGCGGATACAGCTTTTCGGCAACGGCGAGACGTCTTACCTCAAGCAGTTGTCACAAAAAGATCACTGGGAAGACATTGAAAAGTTTTTTTCTCAACAAATTCCTTGTTGTATCTTTTCAAACGGATACCGACCTGAAGAAAAATTCCTCCAAATTACTGAAAAATATGGCTGTCCCGTTCTGGCCTCCGATCTTAACTCTTCAGACTTTACCGTACGCATTATCCGGGCCTTAGACGATATCTTTGCCCCCCAAAAGACCGTTCATGGCGTCTTTGTCGAGGTTTCTGGTCTAGGCGTGCTCATCCGCGGAGACAGCGGCGTTGGCAAAAGCGAAGCCGCTTTGGAGCTGATTGAACGCGGCCACCGATTGGTTTGCGACGATGCGGTCGATATCCGTTGTGTCAGCGGCAATACCCTCTTAGGAAAACCCGTCAATCCCGCCCTAGGGCATCACCTGGAGGTACGAGGCATTGGTATCATCAATGTCGCACAGCTGTTTGGTGTAGCCGCCATTCAATTTCAAAAAGAGATTGAGATGGTCATGGAATTGGAAGTTTGGGATCCCTCCAAGGAATATGAACGACTTGGAACCAAAGATAAAACCACCGAAATCCTCGGGGTAAAACTTCCCTTGATGCAAATCCCCGTTAAACCGGGCCGAAATATCGCTATTATCATCGAAACAGCCGTCATGAATCATCGCCTTAAAAAGATGGGTATTCATTCTGCACAAGAATTTCATGAAAATGTCATTCAATGGCTTGAAAGTGAGAACGCTCGTAACGTATATTTACGAAAAACAAAAGGGTTAAACGCCCAGTGATCGAGGTTTTCGAATAATGGTGGAAAAGGTAGTGACCGTGAAGAACCGTGCAGGAATTCATGCTCGTCCCGCAGGTATGATTGTCACACTTGCCAATAAGTTCGAATCTCAGATTTTTATTGAGAAAGAAAACGACAAAATCAACGCGAAATCAATCATGGGGCTCATCACCCTTGGCGTACTGTGCAATACTCCCATTAAGATTTCGGCCAATGGTTCGGATGAACAACAGGCCGTGGACGCAATTGCTCTCCTGATTGATAAACGTTTCGAAGAATAAATCACCGGCCTTTTTGGCCCCTTCAGGGCTGGAGTCTATGGATAAAGATCTTTCCAGTTCCAAACGTCTAGGCCCCTTTCTCAGCTTGTTGTTTCTCTATCTTCTTTTAATTGTCCTCACTCTATTTCTGTCGCAACAAGTACTTTCAGATATCGCCCGGGGCAATTCGCTCTTCAACCGAGCTCTCATTCCGGTTGTATCGCTTTTACCCCTGACGCTTTTGGGGGCTGTGGCCTACCAGGGGTTTCAGCTGTGGCGGCAAAGAAAACAAAACCAATCCGGTAGCCGGCTTAAACTCCGTCTTACCCTTTTTTTTAGCTTAGCCGCGATTTTAGCCTCGTTACCCCAGGGATTGCTTTCCGTGACTTTTATTGATGCCACACTGCGATCCTGGCTGTTACCTTCCCTGAACCATCTTCAAGATTCCGCTCATCAGCTAGGGCAGTATCAACACACGCTCCACACCTTGATTCTTTTCTTTTATTTGATGTTTGCCTTACCCATTTTTTTGATCGCGGTGCTCATTGGTTTTACAATGGGCGATGATCTCATTCGCCCTTTGATCAACCTGGAGACGGCTACCCGTCGTGTCGCCGAGGGGGACTACACGGTGCGAATCTTGACCCCAGAGCGCGATGAGTTGGCTTTTTTGGCTACTTCGTTCAATGCCATGACCAGCGAGATAGCCTTGTCCCGAACAAAGATTCAGCAAACAGAGAAAATTACCGCCTGGCAAGAAATAGCTCGTCAGCTTGCCCATGAGATCCGCAACCCGCTCACGCCTATCCGGTTATCCGCTGAACGCATCAAACGACGAAAAGATACCGACCCCCAACACCTGGCCGAGGTTGTTGAGCCTGCTGTTCAAGCCATTCTTTCCGAGGTTCAAAGGCTGGATCTTCTTTTAAAAGAGTTCTCAGACTTTGCCCGACTCCCCGCCCCCAAAAAACAAAAGTTTCAGCTTAAACCTTTACTTGATTCTATCATTACCGTTTATACGGTTTCTCATCCCGAGATTCTTGTCCATTCCGAGGGAATCAAACCGCAGATTGAGCTTTGCGCCGATCGGGCACAGATGGGTCAGGTGTTCACCAACTTGATCAAAAACGCCGTGGAGGCACTGCACGGGACAGGGGAAATTTTTCTCCGCTCCAGCCTTGTCAAAAAGGGTGACAAGACCTATTGTAGAGTTCAAATTCACGACCTTGGCCCCGGTCTTTCTGAAGAAGTTCGGGCTCGCGCCTTTCAGCCCTATTTTACCACCAAAAAAGATGGGACAGGTCTTGGACTTGCCATCGTGGAACGGCTGGTATTCGATCATCGGGGTACCGTTTGGTTTGAATCGCAAGCGGGGTTTGGGACGACATTCTTCGTGGAATTACCGATGGAGGAAGCATGCGAAACCCCATCTTGATCATCGATGACGAGCCGGGAATTCGCTCTGTTCTCGGAGCTGTCCTCAGCGACGAAGGGTTTTCTGTTGTAGAAGCATCCTCGGGCCTCGAAGCCTTAAGCATCTTAAAAACAGACTTGATCGATTTGATCTTTCTCGACGTCTGGATGCCAGAAATGGGAGGTTTGGATGTCCTCAAGGCTGTTAAAGCTGACTGGCCTGATTTGCCCATTATCATGATCTCTGGTCATAGCAAAATTGATATGGCCGTACGGGCGATCAAAGAGGGCGCGTTCGATTTTGTCGAGAAACCCCTCTCCATCGATAAAACCTTAGCTAGTGTTCAAAACGCCCTCAAGTTCTCAGCTCTATCTCGAGAAAACCGCGAACTTCGCGAATCACTCTTTTTAGAAGATACCATGATTGGCGAGGGCCCCGCGATGCAACGGGTAAAAGAACTTATTCAGCAAAGTGCGGCTACCGACTCACGGGTCATTGTTCTTGGAGAAAATGGGACCGGCAAAGAGCTCGTTGCGCGACAAATTCACCGCCAGAGCCAACGCTCCCGTCACCCTTTTGTAGAAGTCAACTGCGCCGCTATCCCAGACTCCTTGATCGAAAGCGAGCTTTTTGGGCACGAAAAGGGCGCCTTCACCAGTGCTGTAGGTCGACGCAAGGGGAAATTTGAGTTGGCAGACGGAGGCACTCTATTTCTCGATGAAGTCGCCGACATGTCGCTCCATGCCCAAGCAAAAGTTTTACGAGCCATTCAAGAGATGCGCTTTGAGCGTGTAGGTGGAGAAACAACCTTGGCTGTCGACGTTCGCGTGATTAGCGCCACGAATAAGGATATCCCCAAAGAAGTCGGCAACGGGCGTTTCCGAGAGGACCTATTTTACCGACTCAACGTTATTCCGATTTATGTCCCCCCTCTTCGCGAGCGGCAAGAAGACTTACCCCTATTGGTAGATTACTTTTTTAAAAAATTTCGCAAGGAGTCAAAAGCCGAAGTCCTTGATGTACCCCATTTCACCTCTGATGCGTGGAAATTTCTCACCGAGCACACCTGGCCCGGTAATATTCGCGAGTTGAAAAACTTTCTCGAGCGACTGTTGGTTATGACTGACAATGACGAAATTGATGCGGAACAAACCAAAATCATTCTCGGTCAAAGTTTTGCCGTTTCGGCACCGGTAACTCCCCTACAGCCCTGGCTCAATATGCCGCTTAATGATGCCAAAGAAGCTTTCGAAAGGGCCTTGATCGAAGAAAAACTTCGAGAAAATCGCTATAATATTTCAAAGACGGCACAAGCCTTAGGGCTTTACCCCAGCAATCTTCACAGTAAGCTGAAAAAATTCGGAATCGAGACAGGGAAATGAAGGCCACCACAAAACGCCAAGAAGAGGTTCTTGATTTTATCAGGTCATACCTGCTCAGTAATAAATTTCCCCCCACCATTCGCGAGATAGCCAACCATTTTGAGATTTCTGTCAAAGGCGCGTACGATCATATCAAAGCGCTTGAAAAAAAAGGTCTCATCCACTGCAACCAAAACCGCTCCCGAGCGATAGAGATTCTTGATGACGATAACGAAGATCATGCTATCCTTCGCATTCCCCTGTTGGGCCGAGTGGCTGCCGGGCTTCCCATTATGGCCGAAGAGAATTTTGATGGGAACGTTCTTCTGCCCCTCACCTTTTTGGGAACAGGAAGCCACTTTGCGCTTCGCGTTCACGGAGATAGCATGCAGGGCGCTGGAATCATGGACGGCGACCTTGCCGTTATTCGGGCTCAGTCATCGGCTGAAAATGGCGAAATTGTTGTCGCGATGACAGAAGACGATGCTGTTACCTTGAAAAGATTTTTCAAAGAAAAAAATCGCGTAAAACTTCAGCCAGAAAACCCAGCCTACAATGCTATTTTCTCTCAAAACGTAAAAATCTTAGGTAAACTAGTCAATTTGATACGGCGGTACGAGTGAAGGCGAAAGCAAACTCTCGAATCTGGTTGCTCCTTGGTCCCGAAACCGGTCAAAAGCAGGACTTTGTTCAAGAACTCAAAAAGAACCTCGAAACCGAATTTCGGCAGCAACCGGAGGTCCACCGACACTACGCTTTCGAAAGCGATTTTTCAGAATTGATTTCGCTTGCTCTTAACGGGGATTTATTTTGCGCCCATAAGCTAGTACTCCTTTCGAATGCCGAAGACCTCAAAAAAGCTGACGCCGACAAACTTAAGGATTTTCTCAATCACCCTGACCCCCCGTCCACGCTAATTCTCCTGTCAGACGAAACTCGTCACGACTCTCTCGGAAAAATTATTCCCAAAGAGCAAGTCAAAATCTTCTGGGAAATGTTTGACCAACAAAAAAAAGGTTGGGTCATCAATCACTTTCAGAAGCTAGCGATGACAATGGAACCAGAGGCGGCAGACTTCTTTCTTGAAATGGTCGAGAATAACACTGACCAAATCCGTCTCGAAGCCCAAAAGCTATCGGCGTTTTTAGGCCCAGGTGCCGTCATCACTCTCGATGCTTTGGAATCATTTCTCGTGCACACCCGAGAAGAAAATGTCTTTACACTTTTTGAGAGAATCGCCGATGGGTCATTTCCAAAAGCCCTAGAGGTCTTGAAGAAAATCCTTGCCGCCAAAGAAACTGAGGGCATTGGCCTCCTGGCGGGGTTAGTGTGGCAGTTTAAAGTCTTGTTGAGTTTTCATCTCAAACTTCGACAACATAACACGGTTGAAGAAAGTCTACTTGCACTCAACGTTCGCGCCAAGAAAGCCCAGGCAAATTATAAATCCGCCTCAAGGAATTACTCCCTAACAGATGTTCAAAATATTCTTGTTCTTATTGCCGAATTTGATTTTCGACTCCGCCAGTATCGAGCTGAACACCACGGACTTTTATTAGAACTCTTTCTGTACTATCTTATGGTACGTAAGGGAACCCTACCCCAAGTTCCCGAATTCTAGGGTTCTGAACTTTTCCATTGAGCCTGTCCCTGAGTTTCAGCAGTAATCGCCGCTTCAATGTCTAAATAAAGCTCTTCGCTGACGTCAAACGTCAAGTGAGGCCCATCCGGATACGACTGATTTATCCGTGTCACACCGAAGCGTTCAAGAACGCGGCGAACCCGCCCCTCTTCCGCAAAGGGAACCTGCACGACAACCGTTTTCCACTGAACGAGCGGAACCCATAAGGCCTGGGCAATTACGGCTTTTGCTGTCATGGCATAAGCCCGAGACAGACCTCCTGTCCCTAATTTTACCCCACCAAACCAGCGAATTACCGCTAAAAAAACATTCGAAACAATTTCGCCCTTCAGGACTTCCAACACAGGACGACCCGCCGTACCCGACGGTTCTCCATCGTCCGAACAACCCATCGTTTGACTGGATTCTGAACCACAAATGAACGCATGGACGACGTGAGTGGCGTCCCGGTATTCACTTTTGAGGGTACGGAGGCGTTCACGAGCCTCAGCGGCATCCTGACAAGGCAATAAAATTCCAAGAAAGCGTGACTTTTGAATAACCAGCTCTGTGCGGCAGGGAATTTCTATGGTTTGGCAAGCCTTTGCTTTACCGCTCACCCGTCCGTCCTTTTAAATGGGCCCAAGATTCCTGCCGCTGTTCATCATCGGAAAAGAAGCCTCGCCACAAAACAGGCCCCTTTTGTGCCAAGTCAGCCGTAGGCAGAATTTGTTCGCCGTGCGAATCCCAATATTGCGAGAGTAGTACTGGCTGAATACCCTCCAGCGTTAACCTACCGTGCCGAAGCCCCACCCGAATCCTCATCAAGCAGGAATCTCCTGTGTCTGCGCGGTTACGCCAACCCTCTGAAGGTCCCAAATCCTCGGTTTGATCCGAAGCAAAATTCCCCATCGAGGAAAGGATGAGACTTTCTCCTCGTTTCGTTGAAACAACCCACCAAGGACGCAGGACATGGGGATGTTGAACCCACACCACATCCGCGCCCGCCCGGGCGAGTTCATCGAAAAACCGACGTTCCCAAGGCTGAGTCACGGGATCATACTCGATCCCACCATGAACAGCGACTACCAGCCAATCAACCTTTTCGGCCAGCTCCCGGACACGATTTAAGGCCTCTAAGCGGGCACCAAGATTTTTTCCGCCCCAAAAATCTTGGTAGGGATAAAGTGCCACCCCCTCTTTACCCTCAGGCTGATTGACAAAGGTTGAAAAACCCAAAAAACCGATTTTCCACCCCTGAATTTTGATCACAGCATCGGAGAATCGTTCGTTCTCGTCGGGACGCACCCCTGAAAACCAAATAGGATACTTCTGGGAAAGTTCTGAAAAGGCTTGCGATGTTCCCCTCACCGAGGACCACCCAAAGTCATTCGCATGGTTGTTAGCTGTGTTGAAAACGTTAAAGCCCGCCTGAATAGCCGCAACCACATAAGGCGTGTGGGTGTTAAATGCAGGATAACCGCTGGGGGGCCTATCATCCTGCACGGGGCTCTCCATGTTGATGAAATTCAAATCATCCGCCCTTAGCCACGGTTCAGCCCCGGCGTAAAGACGCGACAAATCTGCTTGGTTCTGCAATCTCAGGGGTGCCATCAAATCACCAGCAAAACCCATCCAGAGTGGAGGAGGTTCAGGATTTCCTACGAAAAGAATAGCCGCCGCGGCCAAGGTGAACACGGCCAGCCCATGAGCCGGGGCATCGACCATGCTTCGATTGTATGGGAAAAATCTTCCCAACGCAACGAAATCTAGCGTTTTTTTCTCACTTGTCGTTCGAGCTTCTCACTCAGGGACAAAGAGTTCCCCGACATCGCCACTACATCAATTATTTAATATCTTATTACATATAAACGACTTATATC
>JABEVK010000050.1 GCA_013044245.1 Spirochaetales bacterium
CCCTACCCCCGTTCCGACTCCGGCAACCCCAACGCCCTTACCCTTACCCACTTCGCCGCCGGCACTTTCGCCCTGGCAGTTGTTGCTGTTGCTGGCGGTTTTATCACTCATGCTCTACCTGGCTACCGTTGCCCGCACCCTCCTCATGCTCTTCTCGGTCCTGCTTTCGCTTCTTCCGCTGGCGGCGGTTGTGTTTCTTCTTTGGCCGCTGGTAGAGATCTTGCAAGGAAAAGCCCGTGAAGAACCGTGGTTGATCTTTTGGCGGCGGCGACTTTCGTACCAGCTGTTACGGTTTTGGCGCGCCCTACTTCGACAAAAAGCTTCGACAAAGTTTCGCCGCCTCGGGGAAAAGCAAAAAGAAGAGGCGCAAACGCTGGCTCGTCGCTGGTCTCAACACGGTCAAAACCGACGATACTCACAGCTGGCCGAAGAGTTTCTTCGCATAGTTCATTGGGCTCAGGCCCAAGAACAGCTGGGGCCGGCCTATGCTTACCTCCCTTGGGAGACAACTCGGGCCTATCTGAAGCGTTTAGCAACGGCGGTCCCAGATTTGGCAACACCGCTTAACTTAGTGGCACAAGCAATTGACCAAGAGCTGTTTGCCCCACAACCGTTAACTTCGCAAGAATGGCGAAACTTTCTGCTTCAGGTCAGAACCGTGGTGGATTTTCCGCAAAAAGTTGGATAATCTGAACCTATGGAAGATGCATTCACCTCGTTAGCGGGCTCGTTTTTGTTTGCTGATATTGATGTAACAGACCCTCAGTTTTCACGGTCTGTTATCGTGATTCTTGAGCATACGCCGCAGAATGCCTTCGGTCTCATCGTCAACAAACGCCTCGATGGGATAGCTCCCTTTAAGACTGACTATAGTAACCTTGGCTTTTTCAAGGGAGGTCCCGTGAGCCGTACGCTTTTTTGCCTGCATAACGGCTTACCACAAGAATACCGCTCTAAAGGCGAACGACTCATCGCGCCAGGCATCTGGTTTGAACCATCGTTAGATATTTTGAAAGAATATACCTCGGAGGTTTATACTCTGAAAGCCGAAGAACGAGTTCGCTGGCATTTGTACCAAGGGTATGCCGGTTGGGGTCCCAACCAATTAGATTTAGAATTGCGCCGAGGTCTATGGCACCCCATGCCTGTCCGTGCGGCTTGGGTCTTTTACCATACCCCCGATACTCTTTGGGAAGAGGGAATGCAAGCCCTTGGCGGCTTTCTTAGCGTTGTCGCGCAAACGGGCTTTAAGCCCTCGCGGAACTGAGGTACCAATGAAACGCCGCACTGTTTTTGTCTGCCGGGAATGCTCTCATCAAGAATCTCGTTGGTTGGGACGCTGCCCCCAATGTGGCGCTTGGAATACCTTTCAAGAAGAAAGCCTTTCGGCCTCCCCTACCCCTCAACCGGGGTCGCCCAAATCCTCTAGCGGGGGAATCAGTATCCCCTTAGCCGCGCTCGACCCCCAAGAAGGAACACGCTGGGATACCGGCCTTGCCGAGGTCAATCAGGTTTTAGGGGGAGGTTTAGTCCGGGGAGCCGGAATTTTGGTCGGCGGTGAACCAGGGATTGGCAAATCCACCTTACTGTTACAGCTAGCGGCCCAGGTTAAGACTGCCGGAAGGGTTCTGTATGTCTCGGGCGAAGAATCGGCGGCGCAAATAAAAATGCGCTCAGAACGCCTCAAAATTCACCGCGACGGTCTTGAGATCCTGATTGAAACCCATGTCCCGGTTATCCTTGGCGTTCTTGAAAAGATTAAACCAACGGTACTTATCCTCGATTCGATTCAAACCCTCTACAGCCCTGACGCGGGCGATGTTCCCGGTACTGTCAACCAACTCAAGTTCGGGTGCCAAGAAATTCTCAGCTGGACCAAGGAACGAGAAATCGCCTCCTTTTTAATTGCCCACGTAACCAAGGGCGGCCTTATAGCCGGTCCTAAGCTCATCGAGCATATGGTCGACACTGTTCTCATGTTTGAAGAAGCAGCAGGAGACGTTCGCATTCTTCGAGCCGCAAAAAACCGTTTTGGGAGTGTCGATGAGGTGGGCCTCTTTACGATGGAAGAACACGGCCTTGTTGAAGTCGCCAACCCTGAAACCGTATTCTTGGTTCGGCGTGAAGGGGATTTGCCGCCGGGTATTGCCGTAGCCCCCCTATTTGAAGGGAGCCGCACGCTCCTGGTCGAGATCCAAGCCCTCACCGTGCCTGCCAAAGGGGGCCTCAGCCGTGTGTATTCTGACCGCATCGATAGCGGACGAGTAAGCCGTGTCGCCGCCGTTTTAGAAAAGACTACCGGGGTACGATTTAGCGATCACGATATTTATGTCAATGTCGCCGGTGGTATCCGCGTCGCCGACCCCGGTGCTGACCTTGCCCTGGCCTTTGCCTTGTACAGTGCTCGTACCGGTCAAAGCCTGCCGCCGGGCTGGACGTCTGCCGGAGAACTTTCATTGGCCGGAGAGGTACGGCCCACCACCCACCTTCGCCGCCGGGTCAAAGCCGCCGCCGACTTGGGGTTTTCGCCGACAATCATTCCGGCCTCACCAGAGGCAGGCTCGTTAGCTGGTGCGATTCCCGTGCACCGTCTGTCCGAAGCGTTAAAAAAAGTCTGGGGAAAGGCCTAAGAATGTCGCCGGACATTCCGCCCCAGAGCCGACAACGGCTTATGCTGATGTACGGCCTTTTACCTGATCTGATCCATTCGGGCCGTCTGCAGGCGACCAGCCGCGACTTTGCCCGCTGGTTGGGAACAAGTCCCGTTACCATTCGTCATGATATCAGTTGGGTTGAAATGGCCTCGACAGGTGCCGCCTACGATTTGGTGCAACTGCAGAATCTTCTTGCCCCCTTGCTGGAGCCCGCTCGTCCCTTGCGAACAGCCCTGGTCGGCCTGGGGGACTCAGGGCTGTCCCTGTGGTCGACCCTAGAGCACGGCGCCCAAAACCGTTATCAAATCGTGGTAGGATTTGAAAGCCGGTTGAACCGCCGCGAACAATTGGACTTGCCCTTTCCCGTCCAGGCAACGACCGAAATTGTCGGAGTCTGTTTGACTCGTCACATCGAAGCCGCACTATTGTGCGTCGAAGATCAAGAAACGCATCGGTGTGCGGATCGGTTAGTTCAGGGCGGGGTTCACTACTTGGTCAATTTTACCCACGTTGTGCTTCGGGTGAACCGTCATCAGGTACTCGTGCGAGAATGTGGCTTGTGGGGAGAACTTCCCCCGGCTCCTCAGGAGACAACATGAAATGGTGGCTGATGAAATCAGAACCGAGCGAAGTGTCGATCGATGACTTGGCTCAAGCCCCCGGCCAACGGGTGGGGTGGTTTGGCGTACGCAACTACCAAGCCCGAAACTTTATGCGCGATGACATGGCCCCGGGTGACCTGGCATTTTTTTATCATTCGTCCTGCGCAACCCCGGGGATTGCAGGAATCGTCAAAATCGTTACTCACGCCACCCCCGACCCAACACAGTTTGACACGGCCAGTCCCTATTTCGACCCGAAAGCACAGCGTGAAGCTCCCCGCTGGGTCCAAGTGGAGGTGGAATTGGTCGAAAAGACACGGTTTGTTCCCCTCACAGAGCTAAGAACTAAACCAGAGTTGGCCGAGATGATTCTGCTTCGCCGCGGCAACCGCCTTTCCATCACCCCTTTAACCTCAGCTGAAGGTGATTTTCTGCTTCGCTGGTTAAGGGGTAGTGCCGCCTCGTCTAGATAGCTTCCCAATAGCTGAACAGCCCTGGAGGTATCATCGGTAAAGGTCGTCAGTAAGCCATCCTCTTGCTGTCTTGAAAAACTTTCTGCCCAAAACCTAAATCGCCGCAGACGTGCTTCTAAAGTACGCCGTGAACAGACCAGCCCCCGTCCCGTTTTTTCTAACTGATGAGCGTTCAGCGCCTGTTCATACTGCCCGCCTTGCGGGATCACGAGAATGGGCTTACCTAACACTAAAGCCTCGCTGATAATCTGGTGCCCGGCAGACGAGATCACGCCACGGGCACTAGCCAAGGCTGCATCAAAGTCGCCGCCAGCTTTGGGGTAAATATCGTAGGGGACTAAACCGGCTTGTTCGAGGGCCGGCACCACCCACTCCCGATATTCCGGTTTAAGGTGAAGCACCCAGCTCCCCGACCTTGAGCGGGGGCGGTTCAAAAGTTCGGGCCGTAAGAGCGGGCCCACATCGCCTTGATAAAAGGAGCAATGGACACGACGGTGCCAGGGACCTTCCAGCAACAAAGCGGCCAGGGCAGCAGGCCAGGACCGAGGATTCACCGAAAGATGCTTGGTAATAATGCCAGGATGGTTGATTTGAACAACCATCAGGCCTGCCAGCCGGCCCGCCCACGCCAAATAAGGGTCAAAATCACTAATCACGGCGTCGAAACCTTCAGCTTGCAACAGGCGCGCCAAGAGTACAACTTGTCTCAAAAAGCCCGGTAAGCGACGCAGGGCCGACACTATGGTAGCCGCAACTAAAACGCGGTCGCCACGCTTTACAAAGCCAAAGTGAGGGATATTTCGTATAGGCACGTTAGGCAAACGCCCACGGACATAACCCTGTACGGTTTCTGGGCAAAACAGATGAAGCTCAGCTTTTTCTACAAGGCGGGGCACCAGGCACACCATACGGGCGGCGTGACCGAACCCTTCTCCGGCGATCGAATAGGCAACTTTCATAAGGCCTCCCCAGACTAAGTCTGGGAAGAGTATGGCCCCGTCAAGTTTGAATACCGTGAAATCTTTGTCAAATCTTGGTCAGGAGGACGTACTGTCTCTCGCAATTATGGACGGCAGGCCGTCTTAAGAAGTTTTTCGAATTGGCTTTCGGCATCGACTACCTGATAGTGATCGAGGCGGCTACGATAAAACACCGCACGAACGCCATGAGGCGGCAAACGGTCTTCTTCTTTTTCCTCTTCAAGCAACAGAGGAACACCCTCACGCGCCAAGTTATCGATGAGTGAAAAATTATAGCCTATGGTTTCGCCATCTTGCGTAAAAACGGAATACAAATGTCCTTGCCGAGAATCTACCCACTGGGCAAAATCTTCCACATCGCCGTAAAGAGCGTCAAAAAGCATGACATCTTTAATCTTGCTGGTCAGTCCCCCTCGAGACAGGATTTGACTGATAACGTGGTAAGCGCCCGAGTGGCCGGCCAAGACAATATGGTTTACTTTTTCTGTTCCTACTAAACCCGAGCGATGCAAATCTCGCATCACTTCGTCGACTAAATTCCGAAAACCATCCCGATACTCCAACTTTCCGCCAAAGGAATCCGGGGCGTCCTTAGCCGTTTCGGGCAACACCAACAGAGCGTTTACCTTGCTATCGCGAAATTGCTCCAGCAAATGAAACTGAGTGATTTCGTCATTGATTGATGAGTACCAGCCGTGAAAAAAGAACACCAGGTTAACAGGACCCTTTTCGCGCCAATTCCAGGGAAAAAAAACTTTAACGGTTGAGTCATCGTAATGGTCTCGAAAGCTGTAGGTGCGGTCATGATAGGTATACCCATCACGACGCCGCTCTTGCGGGAACGGGGCACTTTGGGGATGCAGAGTCACCAAAAAGCCCTCACGAAATTGGGTGCGCGCTAACGAGTTTGCCTCAGCCCTCCCTGCACAAGAAGCTAAACCGACGGTACCACCAAAGACAACAACAAACATCAGACAACGTAAAAAGTTAAGCCTCAACAGGAGCAACCTCGGTAGGCTTTTGCCTAGGAAAGGTAAGGGCCGCCAGCAGATACAGTGCCGCTGCCAAGGCCAAAACGAGAGAAAACCCATAGGTTTGGGATAAGATTCGGGCGCTCACCGTCGCCACAACCGAAAAAGCCCCATTGATGCTCCAGGCCCAGGGTACAAAACTGCGACGATTTCCGGTTAATTGTCCCAGCCCCAGCGGAAAAAAGAACCCTAACGGCACCGCCAGTGGCATGACAAAGAAAAATGAAAGGAGCAGGCGAAGGGGAAACGCCAAGGTTCCCAACGCCCGAATCCACTCTGGTAAGACGAAAACGGTAAAGAGTATGCCCAACAAAACCACGCCTGCCGCCACGCGAACAGAAAAAGCTGGCCGCCGAATGCGTTCAGAAAGGAAGGACCCCACCCCGGCGAAAACAAGGATACTCGCGAGCACCAGCGTAAATGAATAAATAATGTCACCCAAAAACAAGGCCAGCTTTTGAATCAAAACGATTTCGATAAACAGAAAGCCCAGCCCTAAGGAGGCAAAATAAACCAAACTCTTCGAGAAGAACCCCAACCCGAGATGGGTAGTTCGACGTTGCCAAAGCCTGGCTATCATCGGAATCAGCACAATGAGAAACGCAAATACCACGACATTGGCAAACTCGGCATATAAAACCAGGGAGTTTACTTCTTGCTGAGGCAGGCCGCCAAGCTCATACGTCTTGAGCGCGGGGACGAGGCGATCGGGGCTTAACAGCGAAAAAAAGTAAGGCCGGTCATCGGTCGACGGACGGTAATCAAAGATTCCCCTCTGCAAACGCGTCTTACCTGAGATAAGAGCACTGGCCAACCGGAAAAACTCATCATCCTTTAACAGGGAATCTTGACCTATGGATGCGTCCGTGCCCTTTTCTTGGGCCAAAACCGGGATAAACGGGGCTAAGCTAAAGATCGTTTCTTGACCTGTCGCCCCAGGAAAATAGACCGCATCAAAACCTAAGTTTCCTGCCCAATGGCGAAGCTGAGTGATTTCTGCGGCAGTAAAAGCGGATTTTTTTACCATAAACAGCATTTTGAATAAACTGCGCAGAATGACGATGTGGTCCGATGGGTCAACCTTTCGCTCATGAAAATAGGCCGTCAAAGTACGCAAAAGGCGAAGCGCGTAAAAGAAGTTGTCAGTCACATCCATGCTCACCGTCAGAATACCGTTTGGTTTCAGCAGGCGACTGTCATCGGCGAACGCCTGCGTCGTAAGCAAGTAGTTTTCGTCTGGCCTGGCGGCAATGGCGGCATCCGAGATTTGCAAAAGATCATACTTATGGGTTTCGCGTAGGGCAAAACTACGGCCGTCGTTAATTTCGACCTGAACTTCGGGACGGTGAAAGAGTCCTCCGTTCAACTTGGCAAAGCGGTTTTTGAGCAAATCGATCAAAAAGGGGTTCGACTCAATCACCTTAACACGGCGCGCACCCAGCGTCAGCGCCTGATACGTTGAGAAGCCACCCCCGCTTCCGATGATCAGGACATGGGGGTTGGTTTTGAGTAAAAAAGGAGCCGCATACAGGTTGTATTGAATAAAGCGGGTATCCGGTTCAGCAGTAACCAGCCCGTCGAGGCGGTTGCCGTCTAGATAAAAGCCGGGATAAATGTCGGGGATTTTTCCGTCGGGTACCAAAAGAGAAAACTCGTCTGAAAGCGGCAGAGTCGCTTTTTCAGTAGCATTGGACATGACTTCCATAATACCGATGGGCGAAAGTACCGGGTGGTCCAACAAGGGCTTATTGCCCGCCACCAACTCCGCTTGCCGAATCGGTTTGTAGGCTTTGTAATCGGCATGGTTCTGCCAAAAGAAGACCCCTAAGACAAGCACCGCCGCCCCGGCTAGACTTCCCCAAACCCTGACACCATGCCCAGACTGTACGGCGGTGAGTCCAAACGCCAAGAATGCCAGCAAGAAGACAAACTCTGCCAGGGCAAAGGGGCTGATAAAAAACATCGCTACTAACACCAACAGCGAACCCGTTCCTGCCCCCACCAAGTCAAAGAAATAAATCTTGCCGATTTTGTCGTGATGATGAATGAAAACTAATCCGGTATACAAACCGGCAAAAAAGAAAGGCCCAAAAAAGAGGAGCATGTACTCGGTGAGGTGCAGAACCTCGGGCACAATCTCATGCGCATTGAGCATTTTATTAGGGTTAAAGGGAACGCCATTGGCCAGCAAAAAACTTAGCGGTATGGTAATCAAATATAAAAAAACAACGGTTAAAAGCTTTGTTCCGGAATTCTTACGAAAGAAATTATGGGCCAGAGTGAGTACCGTGCCGCTGACAGCAAATCCGATCAGGGCAATGCTGATGACCATTGCCCCGAAAGCTTGCCACGAGGTAACAGCAAAGTACCGCAATAACGAAACTTCAAGAGCTATCGTTGAAGTACTGACGAAAAACAAAGGCCAGAAAAACCTCTTCGAAGGCATTCTAGTTTTTTCCTTCGTTTGCTCCCAGCATGGGAATAAAGCTGGTCTTTTGCAAGATTCGTTGTGCGACAATCTTACCGGTCTTCGGGTCCTTCCAGACCTTAAGCATTTGCTGATTTTGAGACCAGGCTGGTCCCACGGGTATCACCATCACCCCGTTAGGTTTTAGCTGTTCCACGAGTGCCGGGGGAATATGGTTGGCCTGGCAGGTGACGATAATAATGTCAAAGGGCGCCTTTTCTTTCCAACCATAATAGCCATCACCAATCTTTGTCTCAATATTGTTGTACCCCATGGCCTTTAGCACCCGGGAAACACGTTCCCCCAGCGGTTGGCGAACTTCAATGGTATAAACTTTTTTTACCAGGTAGGACAAAAGAACAGACTGACTTCCCGAACCTGTACCAATTTCCAGAGCAACCATGTTTTTGGTGGGGTGAAGTTGAGCTGTCATGAACGCCTGAATGCTGGGTGCTGACATAGTTGCTCCCCAGCCGATATCAATGATGGTGTTGTAATCTTCGGGGATATTCGTCTTTTGCTCGTCTTTTTCATAGTTGTACGCCAAAAACGGGCGTGGAACTTTTCGCAGGGCATCTAACAGTGCGGGGTAAGCGTATTTTCGAGTAGCAATCTCCGCTATGGCTTTTTGCTCGTACCCTTGAACGGCAGTGTTCCATTCATCCTCGGTCATCGAAAAATTGCGCAAATGCGCCGCTTGACCGTAAGCAATCTGGGCCTGAATGTCTTTCCAGGTGAACAGGTGGTCGGCGGGCGCTTTCGGTAGAGGAACCTTGGCAACCAAAGCGGGATCGCCCCAGGCGCCTTCTGCCGCAGAAGTGGCCTCGGGGGAGGTCTGCGGCGTAGTTGCCGACACCGAGGGTGTTGTTTGAACAGGGGTTGGCGTTGCACCGTGGGGAGCTGATGGCGTCTGTTCCTGACAGGACACCAAAGCCCACGCCAGCAAAGTCACCGTAAGAAAATCCAATCGCCTCATCTTACCCCCCTCCTGTTCTGCTTGAAAAGCCGAATGATCGTAGCAACGTTGCTAAAAAATACCAAGCCCCGAAACCCCGGGATTTTCTCAAAAGCTCTGAAGTTCATGAAAACTTCATCTTGCGAACATAAACTCAAAGAGGATAACGTAAAGCCAAGGAGGATAATTTGCGCTTGCTTCTGGTAGAAGATGAACCGGCGCTGTCCCGTTACGTAAAAAAAGGCCTAGAAGAAAACGGCCATGCGGTGGATACCGCGACCGACGGGCTTGCCGCCCTCGAGGCCGCCCGTGGTAGCTGTTATGACGTCATGATTCTCGATCTGCTGTTGCCGAAGCTGGGCGGGGTGGAGGTTTGCCGCAGACTCCGTGCGGAAAAAAACACCACGCCCATCCTCATGCTGACAGCGCTTGATGCCGTACCAGACCGTGTGAAAGGCCTTGACGCCGGTGCGGATGACTATTTGGCCAAGCCTTTTGAGTTTGATGAACTGTTGGCGCGCTTGCGTTCCGTCAGCCGTCGTATTCCGGGTATGGTCAAAACAACGGTGCTTCAGCTCGGACAACTTAAGGTCGATACGGCAACTCACGAAGTGGCTTTTGACGGACAGACGATTACTTTGCCGGGAAAAGAATACGCTATTCTAGAACTATTGCTTCGTCAGCCAGGCCGAATTTATTCGCGTGACAACATAGCCGATCGAATCTGGAACCGCGACACCTGGCATGAGTCAAACGTCGTTGAGGTACATATCAAAACTTTGCGCCAACGTTTGGGGCCAGTGGGCGGCAAAATGGTTCAAACCATACGTGGCGTGGGGTATCGGCTAATCGAGCCATCAAGTAACGTCGGGCTGACACAGTGAAACCGCCATCGCTAAGGGCACGATTTGCCTTTACGGTCACCCTCTTGCTATCCCTAGCCTTCGCCCTTTTGGGTACCGCGTTGTATGTTTCATCGGCACTCTTTTTAAACCAAACCGCCCGGAATAGTCTGCGGGTCGCCTCCAATCAAATTCAAGCGAGCCTCGATATTGAGGCAGGCACGATGAAACTGCCGGATAATTTGAGTGAGGGTAGTACAGCTGAAGATCATCCGGAAGGTTTCACCGAGCGAATTCTTTCGGTTCAAGGAGCCGTTCTGCGTTCGTCTGGTGTCCTTGCCCACCGTTTACCCTCGCCGTTACCGTACCATGGCCCCCGTTTTAACGAAGCAGGGGGCTTGCTGGTCTACACCGACCAAATACGCGACAGCGGGGTCCTCTTGGGCTACTTGCAGGTCGCTCAGGACCTCACCCCAACGCAAGAAACGTTGGCCCACCTGTTGACAGTGATTCTGTTAACCCTACCCTTTTTATTGCCCTTGGCAGCTGCTTCAGGGTACTTTTTAGCCGCTCAGTTGCTCAGGCCCATTGATTTAGTGACCCGAACGGCACAACGCTTCTCGAGCCAAAACCTCACCGCCCGGTTGGGACTTCAGACGAGTGACGATGAACTAGGCCGACTCGCCCGAACCTTTGATGACATGCTGGAACGCGTCGAGCAAGCCTTTAGGACTCAGCGGCAGTTTACTGCCGATGCCTCTCATGAGCTGAAAACCCCCCTGGCTATTCTTCGGACCATACACAGTGTCACCTGTCAGCGCCCACGCACCGCCGAAGAGTACCGGCAGGCTCTAAACGATATGACTCCCGTTTTGGACCGCCTATCGTCTTTGATAACGCAGTTGGTCACGCTGGCACGCTTGGATGAATTGACTGAACAAGGCCCAGAAGTTACCGTAGCCGATTTAACGGCAGTTTGCCTTACGGCCGCCGAAGCCACCCGCCCCCAAGCAGAAGCGCAAAAGCTAGATTGGGAGGTTTTCGTGGAGCCCGGACTCAGCATCCGGGCTGAACCCTCACAGTTGTTAACGGTAGTTTTGAACCTTTTGCACAACGCCCTGAAGTTTACCACCGCAGGTCGGATTACGCTTCAAGCCAAGCGTCAGTCAGCACCAGGAAACGAGAAAACTGTCGAACTTTCTGTCAGCGACACCGGCTGTGGTATTCCTTACGAAGACCAGCCCCATGTTTTCGAACGATTTTTTCGTTCCCCTTCCGCGTCTGGTGTTGAAGGTTCTGGTCTGGGCCTCGCTATCGTGCAATCTTTGGTAAAGCGCTGGGGGGGCAGTGTTGCCGTAGAAAGCCGCGAAGGCGAAGGTAGCACCTTTCGCCTTCGGTTTCCGCTGGTCACGCCAGAATACAGGTCCGATCGCCTCCCATCAGGTTCCCGTCATGCCAAGCCTTAACCCGGCAACCTCGACACAATTCAGCCGCCTCGCAAGCCCCACAATTACCTTCAACAGGAGTTCGGCCAATCTCAAATAACTTCTCAGCGCCGCCTCGGATTCCCAGGTCTCGCACATTTCCCACCGAGAATTCCTGGACAAAACTGCAGGGGAGGATTCCCCCCTCGGCGTTGATTCCCATAAGACCTTTGCCAACGGGACAGGCACTTTTGATCTTCATACGGTCAACGCCCTTTTTAACGTCAAGCCCCAACTTTTGTAGCTTTTTCTGGGCATAGATCGCTATCGAAGGCAAGGCACCGATATCATATTCCATCCAGTGACAGGGGTCTCTCAGAATATCGTCAACC
>JABEVK010000051.1 GCA_013044245.1 Spirochaetales bacterium
AGGCCCCACCCGTTCCCATCCCGAACACGGAAGTTAAGCTCTCCCGCGCCGATGATACTGCTATCGCGGGAAAGTAGGTCGTCGCCAGGCTCTTTTTTTGTCTACTCTCTTTTGAACTCTTTGCAAAAAGCTCTTCCTTCGATTATCCTATGTTAGGGAAGGAGGTTTCGCGTGGAAAATGACGTCCAGAAACAATTTGTGACTTTTCAGCTGGGTAACGAGCAATACGCCATTGATATTATGGATGTTAATGAAATTTGGAAGGTGGAAAGCGTACGTTCCATTCCCAATGCCCCTTCCTATGTTGAAGGTATTTTTAACCTCCGCGGCGAAATTATTCCTGTCATTAACCTTCATCGGCGTTTTCATATTAAACGGCTCCAACTCGCAGAGGGCGAAGAGTTATTAAGCGGTTCTGTGATTGTGAATATCAATGGCACCAAGATCGGTATTATCATTGATAAGATCCTTCGCGTTGTGATGGTCGATCTTGAAGATATTCAACCCCCACCGCAGATTATTAGTGGAATTGGTGCTGAGTACATTCAGGGTGTGGTTTCCAACGATGAGGGGTATTTGGTTATCCTTGATATTCGTAAATTGTTCGATCCTCGAGAACTCCAGTTGATTTCCCAGTATGGACGCTGATGGCGCTGATACCTTTGACACGACCCTATGTCCGACGGAAAGAGTGGGACAAGGCTCTCGATTTGATGATGCAGGACCAATGGACTCCCGGAGAGCTTTCAGAAAAACTGGCTCGTGATTTTGCTCGTTCCTGGGGCTGTACTGAAGCCTGGGGTTTTGGCAACGAAGCTAGTGCTATGCGATATCTGTGGCGTTCGTTGGGGCTTCTTCCCGGCGATAAAGTTATTTTGTCGCCGTTG
Organism: Spirochaetales bacterium; assembly: GCA_013044245.1. Classification (GTDB taxonomy): domain Bacteria; phylum Spirochaetota; class Spirochaetia; order JABEVK01; family JABEVK01; genus JABEVK01. Next base: position 888 of record JABEVK010000051.1, read on the forward strand.
GCGAACCCCCTTTGGGCACAAGTGCTCAAAGAATGGGGAGCAATTGTTTTGTGGGCGGATACCCAATCCGATTGCCCTGTCTTAGATACAGCCAATGTCAAGTTGCTTTTGGAGCAAAACCCACGAGCCGTTATCAGTGATAGTTCCTTGGGTTTTCTTCCGGATATTATCACCCTAAAATCATTTGGTGTCTTTTTAATTGAAGATGTTACCCACGGCTGGGGGGGAATCCGCGATCAAATTCCGGCCGGTCAAGGTGGAGACGCAGTTTTTATTTCTCTGGGAAACGAGAGTTTGATCACCGCTGGGCGAGGTGCGGTCGTTGGGGTCAGAGCAGCAAAACATTTAGGGACGTTTTTTACCAAAAAGCCATTGACCGATGATTTGCTTCCTCCACCGAACGCCGCTATTGCTTTAGGTTTGTGGCCACAAAAAGAGGAATTGGTCGAAAAGCGAAAAGAGCATCGTCATCGGCTTTTTCAAAAGCTGGCGAAAAGCCATCGTCAGCCTCACCAAGAAGGTGACACCGAAATTGCCCCGCCGTGGTTTTCTTTAATTTTGGTTCAAGGAGCTCGAGAAGCTCAAGGTTATGCCGAACGCAAGGGGGTAGAGTGCCGAGCTCCCTTCACAGGCCTCGCTGAAGCGCTTGCCGAATGTCCGAACGCTCGCTATCTTGCCCTTCATACGTTGATTTTTCCCCTTCCTGTGATGCTGACAGCCAAAGAAGAGGAGATTTTAGGAAAGGTTCTCGCCACCCTCCCGTAGGGATTCTTTGCCAGGAGTAAGATATGCCCGTCCGTAGTGTTGCTGTCGTAGCTAACCTTGATAAAGAAGACGCGGCTGTCTACGCGGACGCCATTTTATCATTTTTGCACCATCGAGGTTTGAAAACCTACGATTTGCGGTACCGAGGGTTTCCCTTGGTGGCGCAGATGCCTGAAGTAGACTTAGCGGTCGTTTTAGGTGGTGATGGCACGGTGCTGTTTGCTTGCGGTCTTGTTCATGCGCAATCGGTACCGATTTTGGGTATCAACTTAGGCACGGTAGGCTTCATCACAGAAGTCGTTCGTGAAGAGTGGGAGGTGACTCTCGATAAGTACCTTAAGGGTGAGCTGGGTTTGTCTGAACGACTGATGCTCGCGGGGCGGGTTATCCGCCATGGAGAAGTCCCCTTTGAGTTTAACAGCCTCAACGATTGTGTGGTCAGTGGTTCGCTAAGTTCGCGAATGGTCGTTTTGGATGTGGATTTGACGGGTACCTTTTTAGGGGAATACAGGGCAGATGGTTTGATTGTCGCAACGCCGACGGGGTCGACTGCCTATTCGTTGTCAGCGGGCGGACCGATTCTTCATCCAGAGACTGACGCTTTGATCCTGACGCCGATTTGCCCGCATTCTCTGACCCATCGTTCGATTGTTCTTCCCGGTCACGAAAGAATTCGAATTACTGTGAAGCCAAAACAACGAATTCCGCTTACTCTTACGGTAGATGGGCGAGAGGCCTTTCCTCTTCAAGAGGATGATGTTCTTGAAATGGAAAAGCTCCCCTATAAAGCCTTGCTGGTCAAATCCGACCGGAGGTCCTTCTACGAAGTTGTACGAACCAAACTGAATTAGAGCGAGGGGAAAAGAGAATCAAATGTTGACCGAGCTGAATGTTCAGAATTATGCCCTCATTGATAAGCTTCAAGTTCCTTTTAAGCCAGGGTTAAATATCTTAACCGGTGAGACTGGGGCCGGAAAATCGATTCTTATTGGTGCCTTGGGCTTGCTCTTGGGGAGTCGTGCTGAGGCAGATGTTATTCGTAGTGGCGCCGAGGAAGCCATGGTTTCAGGCCTGATTGACGTGTCGCCTTCGGCAGAACTAGTCGAATGGTTGCAGGACAATGATCTGGCAATTGACGACGGACCGCTCATTTTGCGTCGAGTTCTTCGTCCTCAAAAACGAGGGGCTATCTATGTTGGCTCTTCGCCGGTCACTCGGGCTCAGTTAGAAGATCTCACGGGCTTTCTCTTTGACCTCCATGGCCAACATGAGCATCAATCGCTATTTTCCACCGAGCAACAACGAAAGCTTTTAGATCGTTTCGGCCAATTGGAAAACGAGCTACAAGCGTTTGCCATGGAATTTCAAGAACTCAGTCGACGTAAAAAAGAGTGGGAAGAATTTCAGGCCGCGCGAGCCGCTCGGGATGAAGAAATTGCGAAGTATCAACATACGATGCAAGAAATTCGTAAAGCAAACCCTCAGCTTGACGAAGAAGAAACCTTAAAGGTCGAAAAAGCCCGCTTAGACCAGCATGAACGCTTGCATGGAGCTTTGTCCGAGGTCTTAGCAACTGTATCCGAAGATCGCACGGCGGTTCTGACAGCTCTACGGCGGCTCATGCCAAGCTTTGAAACTGTCGCGGCGATTGATCCGGGATGGGAAGAGGGCCTGAGGCGTTTTGAGACTGTATTTTATGAGTTAGAAGATCTGGCAGAAAGTTTGTCCTCTTACCGGAGGAGCTTGCTTTTTGATCCTAATCGGCTAGAAGAAATTAACGACCGTTTGGCAATTTTGCACGGCCTTGAAAAACGGTATGGGCCTGGACTCGAAAAAGTACTCGAAGCGGCGGCTCAAGCGGAAGAACGCTTGGCCTTATGGGAAGATGCCGATTCTTCAGCCGAAAAGCTAGCAAACATGGCCTCAGAACAAGAACGCTTGGTCATTCAAAAGGCGGTGGCTTTGTCGGAGCGTCGCCAGACGGCAGCAAAAGCCCTTGAGACCCTGGTTGTTGAGGCTCTTGCGGATTTAGGCATGCCCAAAGCGCGGTTTCAAATTGCGCTAACCCGAAAACTGGGAGAATCAGGAAAACCTCTGTGTAGTATCTGGGGATTGGACTCGGTGGATTTTCTTTGGGCGGCCAACTGGGGAGAACCGTTAAAACCGCTTAGAGAAACAGCTTCAGGGGGCGAGCTTTCCCGTGTGATGCTCGCTTTAAAATCGATCTTAAGTGATGCCGATCAAATACCGATACTTATATTTGATGAAATCGATACAGGAATAGGCGGTGAAATTGGCCAGTCCCTGGGGCGGTATCTCAAACGTCTGTCACAACGAAAACAGGTTTTATGCGTAACGCATTTAGCTTCGATCGCGGCATACGCAGATCACCACCTAAAGATTGAAAAGCAGGTTTCGGGTGAAAGAACGGTGACACAGGTTCAGGTGATCTCGGGCGATAGCCGGGTTCAAGAAATCGCGAGGATGCTGTCGGGTGGCGGTAGTTCTGCAGGGCTAGAACACGCTCGTGAACTAATAGCTTCCAGCAGGGTAGGCGGGTAAAGATGGCGAAAGTCGGCGTTGACGCGCGAAAACGGTACTTGGACGCGATTCAGGTGTATAAGAAAGCCATTGAAGACTTTCAAAATCGAGAAAATCTCATTCTCCAAGTCATCGAAAAAGATTCTACCGGTGTAGAGTTCAAAAAAATTCGTCTCGCCGAAGAGAATCTTAATATCCTTTCATATTACGTTGTGATGAACGAGCTCTCGGTAACTCTGCTCAATGTCAAAAATGAAGGGTTCCTCAACGAAGCGCGAAAGGTCGCCTATAAGGTGATAATCTACTTAGAACAAGTTGTCACCAATGCCGTTGATGTGCCGTGGTCCGAGCTTGACGCCAAGTTGGCTTTGTTGAGTTCTCTCGATTATGCCCAACGGTGGCGACTCATCGTAAAAACGGGGTTTGCTTTGCAGGCGGTGGTCGACGGGTATGGGGACAATACAAAATGGAAATGGGCGTTTGTTGAGCTTGAAGCTCGTTTTGCGACGGTAGTAAAAAATTTACTGAACGCCAAGACGTTGTTCCAAAATATGGATACCCAGGCTGAGGCTTATGAAATTACCGTTCAACATGTCAACTTAGCGTTAAAACTTTTGGAACAGAGCGCCTTGAAATACCGCGAGCGGTACGAGCTGTCGACCTTAAGGTCCGACGATTTTCGTATGGCGATCCGCTATCTAGGGGCTCTCAAATTGCTCCACCAGGCCTTGAACCACCATGCTGACGTAGAAAATATTCGAAAAAAGATTGAAATCTGGGAACAAAAACTAGAAAGTGATCAACGACGCCGCCCCGTTCAGAATTGACAGGGCCGTGAGCGGCCGGTATCCTGCATGCTATGTCCTATTTTGGTGATTCGAGCTCACGAGATAAAAGTAAGAATGGCCTTTGGTTGGTTTTAATAGCACTTTGTATCGTCCTTTACCTTTTGCTCTTTCCTCGGGCTTTGGGTAAAGACAGTTTCCTTGTTCCGGTCAAGGCGGTTTCGATGACGTCCTTACCGCCTGAATCCACCACCGCCTACGATAAGTTGTTTTTAGTCGGTCAAAATACCGTAGCTTTGACGAAAGAAGGTGTGCCGGTTTTTTTTCGTCCGGCCCGTACCCTTGAATCTGTTTCGGGAGTCAATGATGCCTGGTATGACGAAACTTCGGACCAAACCGAGGTGGCTTCGGCTTCTGGCCCTTTGTTTCATTTGCCGGGAAAACAGTACCCCTACTGGCTAGGTCAACGATTTTACACCTTTTCTAATGATCGTTTAGGCTTGACAGAGTACGATTTGAAGGGCGACCGGCTTTGGAGCAAAGATCGTACGAGCATTATCACTGCCGTGGCCGCCGGACCTACCCTGACCGTTGTCGGGTCTTTGGACGGCCGCATCACTGTCTACGATAAAACCGGTGCCATGCAAGGCTCTTTTAATCCAGGCGGCAGTCAGTACCCTGTTATCTATAACACGGCGATCTCGCCTGATGAAAAGCACATTCTTTTGTTGTCCGGTATGTCCCCCAAGCGCTTTTTGGTCCTCGAACGCGGAACGAATGAATTCCACCCGGTATTCCATCAAGAACTTTCGGATCAAAAACCGTATCCGACACCCTTGGGTTTTCTAGGAGGCGATCGCTGGGCCTATTTTGTGTCTCAGCAAGATTTGCATCTTCTGAACCTCAAAACTGACCACGAAGCTGTTATGCCCCTGCAGGGCCAACTCAAGTCGCTCATTTACAACTCGCCTCTGGGACTAATTACTTCTGTAACCGGTGGGGGTTCTGCGAGCATCCTTCATGTTTGGTCCACTTCGGGCCGCCCTTTGCTGTTTTCACCCTTTCAAGCTCAGCATGTTTTGCTGTTTCAAGAAGGGAACCGAGTCATCTTGGTCGCCGATCAAACGGTCTTGATCATGAAAAGGGAATTGCAATGAAACCAAGTCTTCCCCTGGTAGCGACCCTCTTGGTAGTTGCCAGCCTTGCCCAGCTGTCGGCCTACGATTGGCCTTCGTCAGATATCACGGTTCGTAAGAACTTCGCTCAACGTACCGGAAACAGTTTTGAGCCCGGCCTTGAGTTTGAAACTTCGGCTTCCAATTTGACTGCCCCCGAAAAAGGACAAGTGATTTTTTCCTTTTCTCCCGATACGGGGAACCCTCAGAACTTGCCCTCTAGTCTTGGCGGTTTTGTGGTTGTGGCCCATTCTGACCAACTTCGAACCTTGGTGTCGGGACTTACGCCACAACCCTGGCTCACCTCGGTTCATGTCTCGTCTGGAGACCCCCTTGGGAGCATCCGTAACGGGACGTCAGGGACTCCAACGGACCACCAGTTGATGGTTTTTGACCAGCAATTAGGTGAGCTGGTCAACCCACTTTTGGTTTTCCCACCCATACCCGATGAACGTTCTCCGGTGATTCTTGATGTCAAATTGGTGGGCAATGCTCCCGATTCCTCGGCTTCCTTATTTGCGCATTCGCATTTTAGTGTGGGCTACTGGACTCTTTACGTGGATGCGGTTGATCCTGGCAATTCTGACTCGGGGAGCAGTCAAAAAGGACTCTATTCGGTTTCAGCTTATTTGAATGGAAACGAGGTTTTTAGAACCGCTTTGACCAGCTTGCAAGATAAAAACGGCCAGTTCGCGATCAAAGGGACGGGCAAGCCGCTCCGCGACGTGATTGTGGGTGATCATGAGTGGCGTCTAGGAAAGATTTTCTTGAATCAAGGAACGAATATTCTTGAGCTTGTGGTGAAAGATTTTCAGGGTAAAGAGTCTGGAAAAACGTTCCATATTTTAGGTAGCAGTTCCTGACCGTGTCTGAGATTAAAACCTATTCCAGTCGCCCTGTGGGCGAAGAGTCGCGACTCACTGCTTGTGATTTATGTGGATCAGCCGATTTTCAACCGCATTGGGATTGTCACGAGTTTGCCTTTGTCCGCTGTTTAGGCTGTGGCGTCATCTACCAAAATCCGCAACCTTTAGCAGACTTGGTGTTGAAACGCTACGATCAGCAGTACTTTGACTATGAGAAATCCAACGAAGCGAGCTTTTTACAACTGATGCGCTTGGGTTTGAAAGACATTCGCTTTGAAAGACGCCTGGGTAGAGCCGGTGAGGGCCGCACGTTTTTGGATATCGGTTGTGCCACGGGAATGCTTCTTGAAGTGATGAAAGGCCAAGGATGGCAAGTTCAGGGCGTCGAAGTGTGCGCCGCATCGGCCTCCTGGGGCCGCTCTCAACGCGGTGTGGAAATCTTTCCGGGAACCCTCGACGAAGCTGGCTTTCCCGATAAGAGCTTTGACGTTATCCATTTTAGCCATTTGATTGAGCATGTTAACTACCCCAGGAGGTTTATGGCCGAGGTCGCCCGCCTCGTCAAACCTTCAGGCTGGGTCTTGGTAACCACGCCCAATACAGACGGCTGGCAGGCTCGATGGTTTGGTCCCCATTGGCGGTCTGCCATTGCCGACCATTTGTACTTGTTTTCCCGAAGCAATTTAGCACAGCTTTTAACCTCGAGTGGACTTCAGCTTCGGGCGTTTCGTACTTGGGGAGGGTTAGCCCGTGGTTTAGGCAATCCTTTAAAAAAAGCAATATTAGATCGTTTGGTCAAAGTACTAGGTACCGGGGACGTCATGATGATGGCGGCTCAAGCACCCGCCTAAGCGCTTGGAAGGTGAAGAATTCGCTTTTGAAGAACCTGGGTGTCTAAGTTTAAAAGTTCACCGAGACGGATCAGGTTTCGCAACCGGGGCAATACCTCCCATTGCTGAGCGTCCAACTGGTCGGCAAGCTCCTGGCCAACTCCCGTCAAGGCTTCATAGGCTAACGTCTGTGCCACAGTTGACTGGGGTTTGAGCTGGTGATGCTGAAAGAGACTTAGTACCCTGCCGATGTATTCGAGAGTATCACTGGATAAAAAGTGCAAAGGCCCACTCAGAGTATCCGCCAGCCAGCGTGACACTTGTTGCTGAAGTCGAGGGCTTTCGAGGGGGATGTCAAATTCCTTCGCAAAACCTAATTCTTGTTCGAGTTGACGTAGCACTTCTTCGGATTGGTGCGGTAGCCCAATCGTGATTCCTTTACTCAGCCTGCGGTTGACGACTAAACTGACCAAGGCTTTGGTTACCGATAAGGGCTCGCTTCCCAGCAATTTTGAGTAAACCAAAGATTTACGCAACAACGGAAAGAGGGTTTCAGTGGATTCCGCCAAGAGACTTTCGAGATCACCACTGAGCATGCCAATAATCTGATCACGTTCTCCTTGTGGTAGTTTGGTCAGATCAAATGCTTGAGGGGGGCTTAAATCCCCGGGAGGACGAAGAAAAAGGCTGACACCTTCCTGCAAGTCTTCGACCAAGGCATAAGAAAACTCCCAGGTTTGCTGGCGGGCTATTTCGGTAAATTGTACTTGCCCGCTGTAGCGAAAAACTTTTTCAGCGATTTGTTCTTTTGCTTGGCCCAGAGCATTTAGACGAAAGTTCCCTAAGATGATCTCATCTTCGAGATGGGTTTGGACAAAGTGATCCAACAAAAACAATGCAGCCGGGTAGGTAGCGTCTTTTTTTTCGGGAAGCACGATTTGCCGAAAAAAATCTTCGCCATTGAAAAAGCCAGGGACGGGTACACGCGATAAATCGTCAAGAAAGTTGAACTCAACATCTTGAGCAGTCAAATCAGACATGAGGTCCAGAGTTCTTGCCGCTTGCGCCCATACTTCGAGAGCTTGAGGATGAGAAGGGGCGGCACCTTCAAAGAGATCGGCGTTTAACAGAGCTTGTCCCCCCAGCACAATTTCTTTGGCCGTACGAAGCAGAAATTGTTCGTCTTGTGGGCGTTGTTCAAGGCTGGGGGCTGGGGAAAGGGGCCATCGTAATTGGCCGGCAAAACGGCGAAAATCTTGTTCTGGGGGCCAGTGAAGATCTTCGAGTACTTGCGTAACACACTCATCCATAGTGTCTTGAAGTCTCGTCAGCACCTGACGTAATGGTGCCTTCCAAGTTGGTGCCTCACCGTCTTGGGTCAACTCGGCACAGCTACAAACATCCCGCCAGCGTTCCACACCATGGATACACGTGCTGGAACAACCCCGATCGTCCTGTCCACGTTTGAGCTTAACCAGTTCGGTGGGAGGGTGGCGCTCGAGATTGGCGGCATAATTGGTCAGTTGAACGTGAACGGTTTGCGCCAGATGTTCCCAAAGGGCTGCCAGGCACATGTCTCCAAAGGGTTCCCAAAATCCAAACCAACGACCATCCACCGATGCCGAAACTAACGGTCCTTCGTTTTGATCTCCAATTTGACGGATTTGCTGGGCTAAGCCCAAGGCATCTTTGAGATAGTGACCCCCTTCGATACCAGCACTGAGGCTCGTATGAGGAAAGAAGACCGCCAAACTGCCCGAGGGACGGTCGATAGCGAAAGGACGATCCAGAGGGGCGCCTGAACTTCCCAAGTCGGTCCACGAGGCTTCACCCCGCCGCAAAAGGCCATGGACTTGCCAGGGCGCTAACAAGATAAAGTTCAGACCACGAGCAATGAGCGCATCAACAACAGAAAATGAGACGGCATGATGCGGTAGAATCATACCCTCGGGGCGTCGACCAAAATGATGCTCAAAGGCTTGGAAGGCCCAGTCAATTTGCAGTTCGAGGTCTTGTGGGCGCGCTAAAGGAAGAATAACCGAGTGAGGTATTTGGGCCAGCGCGTTTCCATGACCCCATCGTTGAAGGCTTTCCTGATCGCCTTGAAGAATTCGGCGATAAACGTTGGGCGCTTCTGTTGCCAATTCGTCAAGAAGAAAAGGCGAAAAGCTAAAATTCATTAACGAGTAATTGTTAACGATCGATCGGACTTTACCGTGCTCCCCTAAAACTCGTGAAGCGGAGTTTGCTCCGTAGCATTCGGTAAGGAGTTTTTTCCATTGAGTCCGACCGGTACGCTCAGCAGACAGGTCAGACCTCAGACCTGTCCAAGGATCCAAACCCGGCGGAAGATAAAAATGACCCGCTAAAACAAATTCCTTCATTTCCCTTATTTTCGTTCGCAAAAGGAGCCTTGTAAAGGACAAATCCTCGGCTACTTGACACCCCTTGGAGAATTTTCTTAGTGTGTGCCTGAAAGGAAGGGGGGGAAATGACCAGAGACCGATTGGAAGGATTGCCCTTGAGTGCCCTCCTTGAGCTTTCCCGAAAAGAGAACCTGGATTTTGACCCTGACGCTAGTCGCGAGGATCTGATCGAAGAACTTCTGGATGCCTATGAAGAGGATCAGCGGGAACGAGAGAAACTCAAGAATTTAATTATTAAAATTGAAGAATCGAAATTTTCGCTTCATTCCGAGGATTTGTACCGTGTCGAACCGGATCCGGTTCTTCCCGAACTTTCTGAATCTTATGATGATGATTCCATTCTGCTGTTCTTGCGTGACCCGACGTGGGCCCTAGCTGTGTGGGAAGTCCGTCGTAGCATTCTTGACAGTTGGGCCAAGGAAAACACCTTTCGAGGTTTTGGCCTCAAAGTCCTTGAAAAAGAAGCCAAAGACGGCGAGTTGGTATCTAGTTTTCTTATTCCCCTCTCGCAAGCTGTGGGCACCAGGTATGTTCACCTCCCTACGGCGGGGAGCTGGTATCAACTCGAGCTTCATGCCCTTTTTGAGCGTGAAACGCGATTCTTAGCCCGTTCTGCTTCCTTGCAAGCGCCATTTGAAGAGCCCCCATACCTTGCGAAGGCGTCGCAAGATCCAAAAAAGAAACGCTTGCTCGAGCTGTCGGGTATTAAACTATGTGAACCCTATCAAGAAACTGTGACAGAAGAAAAGGCTTCCAGCGGCATTCCTCAACGGGTTGGCGACTGGGATGAATCCGCCTTCGAGGACCAAGCATGAAGAATGTGGAAATTGCCCTGATTTTGAATGCCCACCTGCCTTTCGTCAGGCATCCTGAGTATCCTGTTTTTTTAGAAGAACGCTGGCTTTTTGAGGCACTGTCTGAAACCTACCTCCCTCTTTTACGGGTGTTTCACAAGCTGGAAGAAGATGGAGTTCCCTTCCGCTTAACGATGTCGTTTTCTCCTACGCTGACCGCCATGCTAACGGACCCCCTATTGAAAGACCGGTACCGGCGGTACTTGGAACTCCAAATCGAACTTGCTGAAAAAGAGTTGGTAAGAACGGCGGCCGACCCGGTGCTGAACCAAGTTGCCCAGTTGTATCGCCGCTTGTACAAACATAATCAGGGCGATTTTATTGATGTTTATCAGGGCAACATTCTTAGGGGCTTTTCATATTTTCAAAAGAAAGGCTATTTAGAGATTCTTACCACGGCAGCCACTCATGCCATTCTCCCCCTCTATCAAGATGCCCCCGAGGCGGTCGCCGCACAAATTCAGGTGGCTATAGAGTCATATCAGCGGAACTTTTCTCGTTTACCGCGAGGGTTTTGGGTGCCAGAGTGTGCCTATTATCCTGGCCTTGAAACCCTCTTAAAACGAAATAAAATTGAATACTTTTTTAGTGCATCTCATGCGGTCCTATTAGGACGGGACTTCCCTTCTCGCGGAGTCTTTGCTCCGGTGGCCTTGCCGAATGGAATGCTGGTTTTTCCACGTGACATGGTTTCGACAAACGCTGTCTGGTCACGGGACAAAGGCTATCCCAGTGATCCCGTTTACCGTGATTTTTACCGTGATATAGGGTTTGATCTTGATCAAAAGTATTTGGAAGCCTACACCGAAGGAGCTAATGGCCGTTTTGCGACAGGATTTAAGTATCATGCGGTGACGGGAGCAACAGACAATAAATTACCCTATAAACCGGATCTTGCCGCACAAAAGGTTGTAGAGCACGCAAAGGCCTTTTTAGAAGCAAGGATTCGTCACGCCAAGCAGTTATCAGATGTCGGCTTTGATCGGGTGCCGCTGGTCACAGCCCCCTTTAACGCAGAACTCTTCGGCCACTGGTGGTTTGAAGGCCCTCAGTGGATTGATGCGCTATTTCGACAAGCCGTTAATCGCCCAGAATTGGGATTCGTCACTCCCGGAGACGTGCTGTTGGATGAAACCGAGTTTCAAAAAACAGAGATTCCTTTTAGTTCCTGGGCTACGGGGGGCTATGCCGAGGTCTGGGTTGACGGCTCCAATGACTGGATTCTGAGGCATACTCATCAGATGGTGAAACGGATGGCGGAGCTCGTGGACCGGTTTCCAGATATTCAGGGTCGCAAAGAGCGGGCGCTCAATCAGGCTGCCCGTGAGGTTTTGCTCGCTCAGGCCTCTGACTGGCCCCTGATCCTAAAAATGGGAACCACTGTGGGGTACGCAGAAAAGCGTGTCAAAGAGCATATTGCCAATTTTAATCGGATTTATGATTCCTTGTCTTCAAATGTCGTCGATACCGAATGGCTGACCAGTCTTGAAAAGCGAAACAATATTTTTCCCTTTCTTGATTACCGAATCTTTAAGCGTTCCCTCTAGGACTTATCGTACGAATCCTCGTAGCTCGTGGGCGGGGACAAGCTCAAGCAAATACTGAATGACAGTCTCACCTCGGCCTTCGTGTTTCCTGACGGAATAGACCCGGTACGCCAGGGTCTTTTCTGAAGGAAGTGGCAACCTAAGCGGCGTTCCGTTGAGATCCAAAAGAACGTTGAAAGGGGGGGTAAACTCGATCTCTCGTTCATCGCCTTCGGGGTAACACAATTTTCGCGTTGTCCATTCCATAGATACTCAGAATGGCCGCCACCAGGGACCTCGTCAAGGGGAGAAAATGGGCTGTTGCTTAACGCCGGTATAGTATCCTCGTGCAAAAATAACGATTTCTCAATTTTTGGTCCACTTCTGTTTCTTGACAAGAGAAATTCAAACCTTACTATGGAAACAAGTGGGGCAAAGTGGGAGATTTCGGGGGATTGTGGTAATATCAAATGCTAACGGGTGAATTTCGTGCGGCCTTGGATGACAAAGGAAGACTCCTCATACCAACCAAGCTCCGCAGCGAGTTTCAGGGCGACACCTTGATTCTCACCAAGGCTATTGATAAGTGCTTGTGGCTGTTTTCTCCGACGAAATGGGAGGTCTTTTCGAAGACCATTCAAGAATCGCTAGGGATGTTCAGTTCACGAGACCTCATGATTCAGCGACGGATCATTGGAAGTGCTCTAGAAATTGAGGTAGATAAGACCGGGCGTATCGGTGTTTCGTCTTTGTTGAGGGAATATGCCGGGCTTGTTAAGGATTGTGTGGTTGTCGGCATACGAACCCACTTAGAGATCTGGGATGAGTCTGTCTTTATGGCTTACCAGGAGGCAACGAACGAAAATCTTCCGGGCTTAGTTCAAGGGCTGTCGATTGCCTGGCCCAAGGAATAAGTATGGAAATTCACCATATTCCGGTGTTGTTCGACGAAGTGCTCAGGTTTGCTGAGTTGCAAGAGGGAGGGGTGGCTGTCGATGCCACCACAGGTGAAGGTGGTCATAGCGAGGGTTTGCTTCGTCATTTTCCCCGTTGCCGTCTTGTCTGTTTTGATGCGGATGAAGGTATTCAGCAAAAGGCGCGTCAACGCCTGGCCGGATACGCTGATCGAGTTCAGTTTGTCCACACCTGGTTTGACGAGGGGTTGCCTCGAGCCGAGGAGTGGTGGCAAGAAAAACCGCGGTTCATTTTGATGGATTTGGGAATTTCGATTTTCCACTACGTTGAAAGTGGTAGGGGGTTTAGTTTTCAGAGTGAAGAACCTTTAGATATGCGCTTGTCACTAGGCGACAGTATCACTGCTGCTGACGTGGTAAACACCTGGAAGGAAAAGGATCTGGCAGATCTGCTTTGGAAATTTGGCGAAGAATCATTATCGAGACGAATTGCCAGAGCGATTGTAAGCACGAGGTTGAAAGAACGGATCGAGTCAGCGAAACAGCTGGCCGATATAATCTGGGAGGCCGTTCCTCCTGCCGTGCGCCACGGACGTCTTCATCCGGCAACGAAAAGCTTTCAAGCTTTGCGTATTGCTGTTAATCACGAGCTAGAACGGCTGGAATCGGCTTTGGGGAAAGCCTTTCACGTTTTGGCACCGGGGGGACGCCTTGCGGTTATCAGTTTTCATTCCTTAGAAGACAGGATTGTCAAAACGGCGTTCCGGGAGTGGGCAAAAGAATGTATTTGCCCCCCCGAACAACCGAAATGCACCTGTTCGCGCTTGGCTTTGGCCAAAGACCTCACGCGTAAGCCTGTTGTGGCAACCGAGCAGGAGAGTCTGGCCAATCCGCCTTCGCGAAGCGCTAAACTGCGTGTGATTGAGAAACTAAGAGATACGCGGGAGGAGAAGTTGTGAGCCGAAAAGTACTGTTGTTTTGTCTCGTTACGGCGCCACTATTTTTATTTATTGTGGTTGCACAGTCTGTGAATTTTCAATCGGTTGAGAAGAGAATTCAAACACGAGAACGACTGCAAAGTACCTTGGTTGAGCGGAATCAACAACTCCTGACCGGGATCAGTGTCTTGTCCTCGCCCGAAAGGATTGGGAACTTGGCTCAGGATCATTTAGGTCTCAAACAACTCAAGTCGGAGCAGTCGCTAAAACTTCGGTTTGATGGCGGAACGCCGTGAAACCCTTACCCTTGGCTACCTGGAAAACACTTTTGGATTCGGCAATCTTAAGAGGAAGACTCGCTGACTGGGAACGTGTCACATCGTTAGTTGTTGACTCGCGTGAAGCCCAGGAAGGAACCCTTTTTACGGCTTTACCCGGTGAACGCACTGATGGGCATTTGTTCGTTCGTCAAGCACAATTGCAAGGTGCCGCGGCGATTTTAGCGCGCCTTGACCGCAGGGAACTGGCAGAGAAACAGTTGGAGGGCGTAAAAGAAACAGCCGTAGCCTTTGTACAAGAGCCACTCGACCTTATGGCGGATTTGGCAAGAGCGCATCTCAGTCGCTTGCCTGGGTTGAAACGCCTAGGCGTTACCGGGAGCAATGGCAAGACGACGACCAAGGAAATGCTTTTGGCCGTCTTTTCACGAAACGCCTCGACCTGGGCTACCCCAGGCAATTTGAATAGTGAGATTGGTTTACCGATGGCTAGCTTGTCCGTGACCGAACAACACCGTTGGGCGGTGTTTGAAATGGGCATTAACCATGCGGGGGAAATGGATCGTTTGCAACGAGCTGTTTTTCCTGACCTTGCTATTGTGACAAACATAGGTACCGCCCATATCGGTATTCTCGGCAGTCGAGAGGGTATCGCTTTAGAAAAAAAGAAAATATTTTCGCTTTCCGGGCAAAATAGTGTGGCCGTTCTGCCGGCGGCTTGTGATTTGTTGTCGGTTCTCGTAGAGGGCTTTTCAGGTAAAGTAGTTGTATTTGGCGTAGATGATCCCGAGTTTTCGTTTTTGTCTGATCAAGGACTGGAAGGGAGCTTGTTCACATGGAAAGGGAGGCGGATTTGGCTAAAACTTCCCGGCAAGGTGAATGTGCTCAATGCTTTGGCGGTTGCCAAGTCGGCTGACGTTTTAGGATTGCCCGTTTCGGATGTCGTAGACGGTCTGGAGTCGGTAGAAGCTTCTTTTGGGAGATCTCAGGTGCTTCGCGGGGTGGTGGACCTGGTTTTAGACTGCTACAACGCTAACCTGGATTCAATGTCCTCGCTGTTAGATTCGTTGCCAGGCTTTCAAGCGCGAGGAAAAAAGGTCGCCGTACTGGGGAGTATGAAAGAACTCGGCCAAGAGACGGAATCGCTCCATCGTGAGTTAGGGCGCCGAGCCAGCACTAGTGGTGTCGACAGCTTGTTCTGGTTTGGCGAAGAAACACAGCCGGCCTTTGAAAGCGCCAGACAGGCGGGATACGCTGGCAAAATGGCTTGGACAACGGATTTTGACCAATTAAAAGCTTGGCTGACCAGCGAGGTTAAAGAAGGGGATTTAGTTGTCCTGAAAGCCTCTCGAAGTATGGAATTAGAACGTTTAACAGAATTATGGAAAGTCCAGAATGGGAAGGGAGACCATGTTTTATAATTTGCTTTATCCCCTGGTGAGTCACCTCACTGTACTCAATGTTTTGCACTACATCACGGTTCGTGCTGCCTATGCGGCGGTAACGGCCTTGGTTTTAGCTTTTTTGTTTGGACCGTGGGTGATACGAAAGCTTCGTGAGCTCAAAGCCGGGCAAGAGGTTCGTACCGATGGGCCCCAGTCGCATTTGGTCAAAGCAGGAACGCCAACGATGGGCGGTCTGTTGATGCTGTTAGCCATTGTTGTTGCCGCTTTGCTGTGGATGGATCTAACACAACCAGTTACTTGGATTCTGCTTTTAGCAGTGGTGGGTTTTGGCGGTATTGGATTTGCGGATGACCTTTTAAAGATTCTGGGAAAAAATTCCAAAGGCTTACCGAGTTGGGGGAAAATCGCAGGGCAATTCCTGATTTCTGCTCTCTGTATGATTCTGTTGTTTCTTACCACAAACTTTTCAACAGCTCTTTACCTTCCGTTTTTCAAATTTCCGGTTTTAGACTTAGGTCAATGGCATTTTGCAGGTATGAGTGCTGGACTTTTATATATCCCGTTTGGGATGTTCCTGATGATCGGCTGGTCGAATGCGGTCAATTTGACGGATGGCCTGGATGGTTTGGCTACAGGATTGGTTATTATGGTGGGCCTCGCTTTAGCCGCAATCGGCTACGTTTCAGGCCGTCAGGATTATGCCAGCTACCTTCAGATACCGTATGTACCTTGGGGGGGAGAAGTGGCAATTTTTTGTCTTGCTTTGGTTGGTGCTGCTGTAGGCTTTTTATGGTTTAACACCCACCCCGCCGAAGTTTTTATGGGCGACACAGGGTCCTTGGCCCTTGGTGGTCTTTTTGGACTGATTTCGGTTCTTTTGAAAAAAGAAATCTTACTGATCATCCTGGGCGGAGTTTTTG
>JABEVK010000052.1 GCA_013044245.1 Spirochaetales bacterium
GAAGATGGAACCAGGCCCCCGCCACCGCCGAGGTAACCGCCCAGGGGTTGAGCCCAGGAATAGCCCAAA
This sequence comes from Spirochaetales bacterium, assembly GCA_013044245.1. Classification (GTDB taxonomy): domain Bacteria; phylum Spirochaetota; class Spirochaetia; order JABEVK01; family JABEVK01; genus JABEVK01. Next base: position 70 of record JABEVK010000052.1, read on the forward strand.
ATAACGCCAAAAAGGCCAAAGCCGCCAGAGTTTGTACCAGCATTTGATTGACCAATTCTCGATTCATCACCCGAATCAGTTGAAACCGCTCTTGCCGAATGCGCACATACGGTTTGGTCGCAACGCTCTGCAAAAATTTTCGCAAAGCTGTGTAGTAGGTTGTTTCTGAAAAAATCAAAAAATAGATCAGTCCTGGTATCAGAGACAGGCCTGCCAAGTAGACTGGAAAATCCCAAAAATTCCAAATCTGTAACAGTGTCCCTTCAACACGGCTCCCGCGCGAAAACCAAAAGATAAATTTATCTATCCACTGTCCCGCGTAAAAAAAGAACCCAGAAAGAGCCAATGCTCCATACTGCCGAAGCAATCGCCCTACAGAACGAAACATACCCTTTTGGCCGTGCGGAGGAAAATCTTTCAGCACCAACACGCTTAGACCCAACAGGATTACTAAGTGACCAGCAGCAAACCCCAAAATAGCACCGGCAGGACCAGATTGGTGAGCTCCAAGAAGAGTCAACCCCAACGCCACGGCCATTCCGCCTAGGTAAACAACGAGGATAGCCAAAAAACGCTTAACAAGAGAAACAAAGAGCATCACCATCCACAGGGCGTTCACGGAGGCAAATAGTAATGAAGCCGAAACCGACAGCGCCAGATTCGGCGTGCCCCAAACCGGCACCACCATGGTCACCGCAAAGGCCGCTAAACCAAACAGAAAAAATACGCCCAAGCTTACAACAACCAGCCAAACCGAGGCCTCATTCTCTCGCTTTTCCCAGATCAAATCTGACACCAACCTGGTAAACAAGTATTGCACTGGACTTCCCAAAGCCAAAGAAAGCGCATACGAGTACGTGACAACCGCTTGAAAGACAGGGCCCTGGGGAACCTGAAGGACTCCCAAACCACTATGTATGGCAAATATGGTCAGCACCGTAACCAACCAAGGTCCCGCAACTAAAAGGGCACCCGAAAATACCGCTTGCAAGGAACTTGCTAAATCAGAGCGAGCTACGACCCGACGCAGTTCAAAACCAATGCCAGCCACTACTCGCCCCTTACAAAACGATAAATTTGACGGTACTTGTCTAAAAGATCCGTGCGGTTATACAACCGACGAACCTTTTCGGCATTTCGCTGATTGATCAAACTCATCTCTTCGGGGTGGTTCAACACAAACCGAAGGGCCGAAGCGATTTGGCTGGGGTCCTTGGAAGAAGCCAAAAACCTTTCATCGTAGTCGAGCATTTCGGGGACATTACCTACCTTAGTGCTGACGCAAGGTATTCCGGCGGCCCAGGCCTCAAGGATCACCAAAGGCTGAGCTTCACGAACACTGGTTAAAACGACCACATCTAAAAAAGCATAAAAGTCGAGCACATTTTGCCGACCCGTAAATTGTAGCCTATCGCCAAGGGAAAGGCTTTCAGCCAAGGCTAAACAATCTTGATAGTATTCAGGGTCTTCATCGGTGGGGCCAATCGCATAAAAGGTAATGTCTGGCATTTCTTCCGCAATAATTTTCGCGGCAGCAATAAAGGTTTTAACATCTTTGATGGGAACAATTCTTCCGACCAAACCGACATGACGACCGGAACGAGGTTGTCGTTTGACTGAAGAAAAACGCTCCACATCAATTCCGTTGGGAATGACAAAGCTTCGATCCTGGGAGGCCCCCAGTTCCAGCTGCTTCTGTCGATTTTCTTCAAATAAGGCGGTAACCGCGTCTGCACCCCGGTAGCACAAAGTACTTACGCTTGAATAGAACTTGATCCACATATCCCGCTGATAGCCGTGAACATAAGCCGCCTTACGGATTTCGATTTCTCGTTCCTTGTGATACAAGCCGTGTTCCGTCAAAACAAAAGGCTTTTGGTGTCTAATTTGAGCCGCCAATGCGGCCACGCCTGCAAAGCCTGTCGAAACGGCATGGTACAGATCGGCTTCTGGGGGAACAGCCGCCAAGACCCGAAACAACAACTCGTGCGACGATTGCCACGCCCAATAATAGTCCGAGAACGGATAAATAGGGTTTCGTTCTTGGCTGGTGCGGACCAAAAAATCCCAAAAGACTTTTTGATCAACGGCTTCACGGTGCAAGGATATGCCTTCAGGAAGAAGCGAAAAGAGTCGAGACATCTCGGGTGACTCACCATGAAAAAATTGCCGGTGAAGACGAAGAATTTCGGCCGGAAGTTGCTTAGCTTGTTCCTTGCTTACAGAATCTGCCGATGATCTTTGGGTGATTACGATGTCGCGATGTTCCACGACATTGGGGGGCAATTGATACCGAAGCGGTTGGTCTGCAGAAGGTGAGATAGTCAGAAGGGCAAACTCAAGATCCGATAAGCCTTCAAGAATATCCTGAACCCAAGCACTGACACCCCCGGTAATGTAGGGGTACGAGCCTTCAATCACTAAGCAAACCCTTAGTTTACGCGACACCGGGGTCCTCCCCTAGCCAAAACCGGTAGGCTTTGTGAAGTTCGGAACTGCCACCATGTTCTTGAAAAAACGCTAAAATCGTCATGACTTCCAGGTAGTCACGCTGTGCAAATTTTACTTTAGCTAACCAAAAGTACACTTCGCTGTCTTGGGGCATCTCGAGCAAGAACTCTCGTAAGGACCTTTCAGCTTCTTCTAAAGATCCTGCTTCTAAATGCAAGGGAACCCAAAGAGCAAGGTCTTTCTTTTGACGTCCCTCTAGGGCCCACAGGTTTTGTATGGTATTGATCGCTTCGGTCAAATAAAATCGTTTTAATGCCGGTCGAGTTTCATAAATGAGAGCCAGTTCCAGTTGGGCTTGAGCCAAAGGTCTGGCTGAGGTTGACAGCTCGCCCTTCTTAAGCTTTTGAATCCTTTGAACGTAGCGGACTTCAAGCGCATTCAAACTCTCGGCGCCGAAAAGAGCGAGCTCTTTGTCAGGGTTACGGGTGATTCGTTCACAGACTTGAGCTAAACGCAACGTCACCTCAAAGGGCATATCCGGTTTTGATAACAAACGGTCTAGTTCAATAAGTTCGTAAGGTTCTTCAAATAAAGAACGAACATTAATCCCTTTCGTGATAAAGGCCGCTTCGGGAAGAAACCCGCCCTCGATACCTTTTAAGGCGGCTTTCTGTGTTCGTGCCATGACCAGGTAGCGAGAATCTAACAGCTGAAGGTACTCTTTCGAGTAACTCATACAGGCCTCTGAAATTCTAACAAATTTTCTGCTTCGCGCATAAGCTGGTCCGGTGCGACTGGCCCCGTTGCCAAGCCAAAGCCGACAATAACCTCAAGGGGAACAACCTCCCCTTCAAGGGACAAATCAGCCTCTTGAATCAGCGTTAGAAGCCGCAGACAAAAAAACGAAACACCGTCTTGATCTAAGCCTGGAACCAAAAGCGCAAGCTGATTTTCCTCTTTGTAATGGAAAATCTTGACTTTCATTTCTAAAGCCTCTTCCCACTTTTCTCGCATGACCAAGAACAATTTTTTTAACTTTTCACGGTCCCAGCGTTGTGCCAAACCTTCGAAGTTGACAATTTCGAGCACAATGAGGGCAAGAGGTGCGGTTCTCAAGTCTTTGATGGCTGTTGAGTCCAGGTTTTTGACAAGCTGAGTGACAAGAGGGAGTTGAGTTATTTGATCCACCTCTTGCCCTTGGTACAGTTGTTCATATTCCAAAATATCCGAAAGGTAAGGTTCGACCAGGCTAATGATGATTTCTAAAATACTTTCGGTGTAGTACGAGTAGCGTTCAAAAGGTAACCGTTCGATGACAATGAGACCCCAGACGTTGCCATGAGCGTGGAGGGGGTAAATCATGAGAAAGTCCATCGTAGCCAACCCCGTAAACTCTTGGTCATGAAGAAGCATTCGTAACGAGAAGGGTCTACCATTACGAAACACGTACCCGGCGATGGTTTGATCCATGTCCAAGCCTTCCGGGGGAATTGCTGAGACACGTTCCCCCCGTACTGCCACGGGTAAAAGTTTTCCCGTCTCCTTTTGATGCGTCCAGATTGACCCCGCGCTCATTTCTGTAAAAATCGTTAGCATCTCCAAAATACCCTCGAGGGCTTGGGGTAAATTGAACGTGGCTAATTTTTTTAAGTTGCCCCGCAAAAGGGTAATCGAATCAATCTGCGCCACCAATCGCTCTTCTAAAACCCGGTTGACCCTTTCAAGGGAATCGGCCTTTCGCTTAAGACGAGAACTTTGTTTGACTTGCCGTTTCAAACGCCCTAACAACGAAGAACGCTGATTTTTTTGTTGGATCTGAAAAAAAAGTTCGGCGACAAATAAAAAAGCTAACGGAATTCCCGAGGCGCGAAACACGTCGACCAGGTGACGCCAGTAAGCCAGAGTAAAATTATTGGTTAACAGGGGCATGACCACAAAGCCTGCCAACAGGCCGATGACCAGGGTTAACACGGCTACAAGGGTGCGGCGAAATAGCGTCACAACGAGGGCCGGAACAACATAAGGCGTACCGTACCAAAACAGAAACCCTGGGTCGTCTGGCCAAAACAAGTTGAGAAGCATCACTAAGCCCACTAAAAGCACGATATCAGGTAGCCCCGAGAAGAATTTCCGGGGCTCAGACAGAATTCTGCTCATGCTCCTCTATCGGTCCAAGTTACCCCTCTCGTTACCGTGAAACTAAAGAATCTGGCAAGGCAGCCTTGATGCCGATGGTCGCTTGACTCGACCAATAAGAACTTTGGTTGGCGATTGGCGTCGTGGAATAGTACAAATCTGCCCAGGCCGACCATTCGCCCCAATCCAGTTCGGCACGAAATTCCACTTCGTTCACCCAATACTGCTCTTGGGTCGCCAGTGAAAAGTTCTGCCAGTAAGGCCCCCAAGCACCACGAGCGGTTAAACCCAGAACAGTTTTTCCTCCTAAGCCGATCCAACTGACCACCTCGGGGCTGAACTTTACCGTAAAGTCTGCGGCAGGAGCATAATACCGCGAATCGCCTTCGGCGTTGATCGGCGCAGGATGAGCACTAGACTGCCATACAGCTGATCCTATCAAGACAAAACTCGTCCAAGGGGCGTCGGCCACATGAAAAAGTGTCGATAACTCTTGGCTGGCAGTTAAAATGCTATTGCCGTCACTGAGGTTTTGGAATTCTCCGTACGAACGACCTGCAAAACTTCGTACCGTTCCTGAATTAGGTAAAGGCAGATAAAAGGAGGCGGTTCCCTCAGCAGTTCCGGTCTGCAAAGTAGGCCCTTCGTCAAGCTGAGAATCTGGCAAGACACTCCAATCGTAAGAAGCCCCCAAATTCCATACAGACCAGGTTAATTGTGAAGCAAGCTTGGCGTCTGAGGTCACCGACTGGCGCCACACATTACTCCAATACGCCCCCCCGGCTTTAGCTGAAAGCGTGAGCTGTGGACTAAAGGGATGAAAAGCCAATGTCAGACCAGCATGAGTTTGCTCATACCCCCCGTGGTGATCATGAAGACCCGCCGACATCGTTCCATAGTCCGCAAGTCCCGAAAACCAGGGGCTAAAATCCTTTTCGACGTTTAAGTCTGTGGTTCGTTGATACCTGAGTGAATCCAGAAAATCTTGGTCGTGAGCCGAGAGTTTCCAGGGATGCGCTCGCGCAAGACGATTAAACAGATTTTGGGCATTGGCATATTTGGGGTCAGTTTCATAAACCTTGCGGTACAACGACATCGCCCTTGACCAGTCCCCCAGCATTTCTGCGACATTCCCCAGACGAAACAGTGCAGAATGATTCCAAGGATCAAGCTGGGTTACCCGTCCTAATTGTCTAAGTGCCCCCGGAAGGTCGGGTAAATCAATCAGGTACTCTCCTAATTGATAACGCTCCTGGACAGTCTCTTGATCGTAAGCAAATAGCTGAATTTTCATTTTGGTCCACAAAAGCTGTCTCAGCTGTGAAGCTTGCTTACCCATCTTTTGTGCAGACTCGTGCGCAAGAGTAGCTTGTGTGGGTAACGTTTTAAGCAATAAGAGCGCCGAAGCCGGTATCGAGGATGCCCAGCCTTCTGCGGGGTGCCCAACAGAGGTCCATTCTTTAACCTTTTCTTGAAGCAAAGGAAGGTACGCAAGATAAGCCGGGGGCCATTGTGACGGTAACGTCGGGTTCTGCCAAAGCTTCGTTTCAAAAATAACCGATTGACCCTCATCACCCAGACTTGACAGGTTGGGGAACGTCTTGACCCCTCCCATTAAACTTTCTAACAGGAGCTTAACTTCATCGGCCAGGACCAGTCCCGAGGCCGAGGCTGTGTCTAAATCCTGAAACGTCCCATCGCGATCAAAATGCCAATGGAGGGGGCCCGCCAGCTTAGTAAAATCTGACTCCGCTTTCTGTTGCTCTTGAGAAATCAACGAAGACGAGAGGACTGAAACGACCTGTGCAGACATACGTTCTGTATTTTGGCTAAGCTCCTGTGCGGTTTGAACCGCCAAAGCTAAAGCTGACTGAGCCTGCTGAAGTTTTTGCCCGTCGGCTTGCGATAGCTGCTTTTGCGCTGGGGTAAGCTTTTTAGGGTCAAGCTTTGCCCAGGTTTGCACTGAGCTTTCGGCCTGTTGCCATTGAGCATAAGCCAAGCTAAGTTTTGGTGAAGAATCGGTCAACGCCGTCGAGGTTTTTTCTAACGCGGCGGTTAGCAAGGCGGCCTCGTCCCATTGACGGTAGATATCAGCCGAGGCATTCTTTTCTTCTTTTACCTTTCGATAAAGTCGATCTACCAACAAAGCCTCATACTGCCGAACGGCTTCGGCCTTTTTTCCATTCCAAAAGAGCGCGTCAATATAGGTATGGCGCAAAACGAGATTATCGGGGTTTTGCTCGAGCTTGGCGCGATCATCCTCGAGGGCGGCGTGACGGACCCCCTGCTCCTCCTCAAAGGCGTTCAAGATTCCCTTTAAACGTTCCGACGGCTGGTACTCCGCAAGGATCTCTTGGCGAACACGCTCGGCATCAGCGGTCTGACCGTTGCTCGTCAGGATTTCGAGCAATGTCAAACGAAACTGCACGTCACGGGGGAATCGTGAAATGGCCTGGTGAAGGATAGTTTCGGCATGATCAGGATAACCATTCACATTGTAGATTTGGGCAGCCGACAACCAGGACGAACGCTTTTCGCCCAAGTGCTGTTGAACTTGATCCATAAGGTTCTGACCTTGGTCGCCCTGGCCAGCCCATAATAATGTTAAGGCTTTATTGATCTGCAAATTTAAATTCCCGGGATTGGCGGCTAACCCTTGGTCATACAAGCTGAGGGCTTCTTGGTAGCGACCTAGCCAGGCCATTTCTTTGGCCACCTCAGCCCAAATTTGAACCGACTTAGGGAAACGCTGAAGGTAGATTTGATAATATCGTAAGGCATCATCAACCTCACCGGCCCAGAGGTTGTCTTTTGCCATCCATAAAAGAAGATCAGGGTTGTCTGGCGCTTGAAGCCGGGCCGCCGCCAGAATCTTAAGGGCATCACCGTAGTCTGTGAGTAGGGTATACACTTGGGCGAGCTCCCAATAGGGCGCTAACAGCTGAGGGTTTTGATGAATTTGGTACTGGTAGTCGCTGATAGAAAGGTACGGGGTATCTAAACTTCGATCATTCATATCTTTTGGGAAGACTGATGACTGAGTCTCCGGCGGCACTTGATAACCTTGTCGATGCAGAAAAAAGGCATCCAAATACAAAAAATACCGTCCATCGTAACGACGTTTCGCTAAGACTTCGAGGCGGATTTTATGAATCCCGGCGGTCAGCTTGAGCGGCTCTTTGACTCGATTCCAGAAGAGCAACGGTGAATACGACGACACCACGTTGATCCCTTCGCGATAAATAGGAAGTGCGGGCCCCCCGTCGACCGATATACTGAAAGGCGAAGCGTAACTGGGAGCCAATTCATCTTGAGGCCCTGGGGGTGTTCCTCCCCACCAAAAAGTCCACTGCCCTGATTCGGGCACGCGCACCACGTAGTCTGCAAAATATTTTTCTTGGTCGGGCAAAACCGTAGCGGTATTGAGCTGAAGTTCCCTTTGACCTGAGGCGGAATAGTCAAGAATGGCTTGTCGGGCAAAATTGGTCACTACGGCATTTTCAGCTTCCCAGTAGACCAAACCGGGGGTCGCGGGCGGGAAAATCGGCTCTAAACGATTTTGCTGGGCCGACAAGCTACTCGCAAGGCTAACCAGCCCGATGAGGGTCCATGCTTTAACAGAGTGCTTGACCATATTTTCCTTCTTTTTGCCTGAGCAAGTTTAGCGTCATCTGGTTTTAGTATAGTATTTGTCACCCTAGCAGGAAACAGGTTTTAGGAAGTTTTTTAGAGTTTTTAGACAATTATATTGATTTCTTGAGAAAAGCGGTGTACCTTTATGAGGTAAAGGATTTTTTGAATCCGGGGAGGAATTGTGAAAATTACATGGCTAAATATGGTTCTGGCGCTGAGCGTCAGCCTCTTTCTAGCCGCCTGCCAAAACCCCACAAGCTCTGCTAGTACCTTTGTCAGCGGCACACAGTCTGTTGTCAGTGGCACACAGTCTGTCAGTTATTCTGACGTTCAAACCTTACAAAAAGATTTTATGAATAGTTATTACTCCAGCACGGGCGGAACACAGGCGGGTGTGGCTAGGGCCTTAACACCCTTTTTACCCCAAGCTTCGAGCGCAAACGCACGGGCCACGGTTCCTGTAGGAAATTCCACCATCACATCGTGGAAATTTGCCGATTTGGTGGCGAACACACAAACCAACCCTACCGCTAACACTCTTACTAATTACCCTGAAACAGGTCAAACAACAACCTTTACCGTCACGCCACTTTCAACAAATACGGCAACCCTAGTGATCTACGATGTCACTGCCACCACCACTTTCCCGAGCAGTGACTCGAGAAAAAGTTACGTCGAGGAATATTATGTTCAAGACGTCGGAATAAACCCCGCAACCGGGTATATTTCTACTAGCACCCCAGACGGGGTTTGGACTACCGATGACCCCATCGTTCAACCAGGAATTGGCCCCGCTGCCAACGGTGGCTGGGGACAAAATCAAGATTATCGGCTTAAGATGCAACTAACCTTTCAGGACGGTACCACGCGCGACGAGCAAATCGTTTCTGACAGCAATAATGGTGGCCCCAAGTTTGCATCGTTTGACGTATCACCGACGGCTTCGCTGGATATGGCCCAACAGTTTGTTCCTGCGGCCTCAACTGACCCAACAATCAATTATTCGTCGGTTGTTGTCTATGAAACTCACCCTGCCGTCAACCCCAACTTTTGGTTTTGGCAAGGAAGTACCTCACAGACCATTGTCGGTATCCGCTATTACACCGAGCAGTACGTGAATAACAAAACGACTCTCAACGCCACGAGCGTAAGTTTTGAAAAAACCTTGTCAAACTTCGTGGGCACGGGGGGTAGCTATGTTCAGACTCTTACTCGCCTGCAAGGGGGTTCCTCATTCGAAACCCTGGCCGAATCGGTCCTGCGAGAAGAAACCTCGTGGCCAGTCGTGAATAGTCAGCCGAATTTTAATCAAGCGACCGTCACAAGATATATGCAGACACGAGTCATTAACGTTTCTGGACAACAAGACTTCTACCTTCAGCAAATGAACACTGACTACGTCAACTTATCAAGCTGGGTGGCAGGAACCCTCTACACCACTCCGACCGCTACGGTTGACGCTTCGACTTCTACCGATCCGACAAGCTTACTTTTTACCCGCAACGCCTTGACCACAGCCAGCGCCGGCGTTCTGCCCCTGGTTTCGCCTACGATTGTTTCTGGTTCCACATTTTTGGCTCAGGTCTACACCTCAATCGTTGAAGGAGCGGCGACCCTACCCACAACAACTTCGACACCCCCCACCAATTTAACAGGGACTTCGGCTGGTACAAGTCCTGTCTATTCCTTTAACGGCCAACAAGTGGTGGGAAGTTCATCACCCAATGTACCCTCCTTCAATCTGGGCAAGTCGGGCATGGTAGAAGCTTGGGTTTATCTCAATAAGCTGACGAATACCATGGGAATTGTACACTATGGAACCAAAGTTGACTTTTCGGATGAAGGGTACTCGTTGCAGGGATGGAACGGTAATGGACAGATCACCATGCTCGTTGACGCCGCACCCAACAACTACGATCAAGTTCTGAGTACCACGAAACTGCGCATCCAGAACTGGTACTATTTGGTCGGCGTCTGGGACGTAACCAACGGCAATCACTACCTACGTCTGTACATTAATGGTAAGTTGAACAACTCGTTGACAAACCTTTCGGCCATTGACCCCAACGGGTCACAGGCCGCCACAGAATCGCCCCCTGCAAGCGTTATGATTGGTTCACAGCTCCCGGCGAGCTACAGTTCGCAACTAGGGTACTTTGGGGTAGATGGCAAAATCACCGGGGTGAACATCAGTAACCCATACACCAACACGGCCGTAATCGGGCTTGGCAACCCTGCAAACATCGCAACGATTGACAGCTATGTTGCCTCGGTTTACAACCAATATAAAAATTCGACGTCAGGATGGTAAGGTGAAAGTTTTAGTCGCGGGCGGTGCAGGGTATATTGGCAGTCATGTCGTCTGGGCACTCCGCGACGCAGGCCATCAGGTTACGGTCGCTGATAATTTATCCACAGGGTTACGGTCAAACCTCCCTACGGATTGTGAGCTTATAGAAACTGATTTGAGTGATCCTGGTGCGGCTGGGGTGCTTATGAAAGACACCCCCGATGCCGCTATACTTTTAGCGGGCGCCAAAGCTGTGGGCGAGTCCATGCAAGACCCCGGAAAATATGCACGGAACAACCTGGCGGCGGCGATCTATCTAGTTGAGGCGCTTACTCAGGCGGGCTGTTACAACCTAGTTTTTTCGTCCACCGCCGCCGTATACGGCGAGCCGAAGTACTCGCCTGTCGATGAAGAGCATCCCCTCGACCCCCAGAATTTTTATGGTTTTACCAAATGGGAAGTTGAGAGACTTCTGGCTTGGTATGCCCAACTCAAAGGTTTACGTCCTGGAA
>JABEVK010000053.1 GCA_013044245.1 Spirochaetales bacterium
CCACCAGCGTAAAAGCCGGATTTTTGCCCTTGAGTTGTCAGAGTCTCACGAAGGGCCCGAAAGATAATCGTTTGAAGGATTTTTTACTTGACAAAGTATAAACTTGTTTCATTCTAGAAGATAAATATCTTAAAAAAACCAGGGAGGGTTTTATGGCCAAGCTTCCGGCTACCATTTTTATGGTAGCAATTTTTGCTTTTACTTTGACCGCTTGTACGATTACCTTAACAAACACAGTTACATCGAGCTCTATATCGGGCACTGTTGTCGACGCTGATTCCTACACGGCTGCCGGTCTAGCGTATGTTAACGTTACGTTAACGTCGATTACTGACCCCACCTATACAGCAACGGCGACCACCGATTCCTCAGGCAATTATACCTTTATTGGCCTTGACTCGAGTAAATCGCCCTATACCCTAAGCTCGTCACTCAGTGGTTACTTTATTCCTACCGTTCGGGTCAATCAAAATGGGTACAATATTGTGATGGATGATATCCCCGCGGTTCAACTTAGTACATCAAACATTGGGGGGCTGTCGTTTTTGACGGTCTACAATAATCAAGCGGCACATATTGATAGCTACCTTTCGTTCCCTGATTCTGATCAATCATCGACAGAACCAAGCTTTACCACCCCCTATGCCGACCCTCTGAGCGATTTACGGGCCGAGGTCTACTACGCCTCACCAGTATTTCTTTCTGGTACGAATTCTTCCTCTGCCACGGCTTTTTTAAACACAACAGTCAACTCCAATAATACCTCGGGCGCCAGTAGTTTGACTCTACGGTCTATTCCTTTTACTTACGGGAGCTACCCAGGGAATACCACAAACTACCCGTTGACGATGAGCAGTCCTGACGTCAACGGATTGTCTTCCGCGTTTAAGAGTTCATTTGGTAGCGATGCGGTTTACTTTCGCTACATGGGAGCAGCCGAGTTGTACCTTAACGCGACTTTGGGAACTTTAACCTCGTCCCCCGGGGCGACAACGAACCCCAATTTAACCGTTTATTGCGTTCAAACGACCGGTACAAGCTCTAATCCTAGCGCGACTCTGCTAGGGTCTTTCACTCTGCCATCATCCTATTCACTTAAGAGTGTGAGCCTGATTCGGGTAAATATGTTCCTGTATTATGACTCAACGCAAGGCACAACAGGCGCCGCTTTGCAACTGGTCCCTGATGAAAAGGTTATCTCGCAAGGCCCCGCGAGTGGGGTTGGCTCCCTGCCCTTCAAAGCCTTGGCGGGGTCTAGTTCCCCTATCTTGGGCGTGATTCTTCCTACCAGGAGGTCCTAAAAGTGAAAAACGTATTAAAAGGATTGTTTGCCGGATTTTTATGTTTGTTGGGCAGTTCGTTGTTCGCCCAAGTCGGAATTATCATCCCTGGTCAACGGGCAACCTCAAACGGACCCTTTGTTGTGCGGTTTACTAGCGACATCGCAGGCGCTCCTGTTTTTATCAATGGTCAATACACCAACACCATGAACTTTACAACGCGGCTGCCAGGGGGTAGATACGATATTCGTGTAACAGCCCCCGGGCACCCCGACTGGCATCAGCAAGTCATAATTCAGAATGACACGACGATCAATGCGGATTTTGGCAACACTTCAAGCCAACCTCCTGTGCCTCCAGCGAATTATACCGTTAGACTATCAGCCAACATCGAGGGTGTTCACATTTTTGTCGATGGACGTCCTGTCGGGCGTGAGATGCAGCTTCCTCCTGGTCGGTACCGATTCCGCGTGGAGAGACCAGGCTATCGGCCGTGGGAACGCAGTATGGATATTGATGGTGACAGGGACTTACAAGCTAGTCTTGAGCCCGACCCGGCGGTTCTCATGCTAGAAATGGAACTTAATGGGCGCGTTGAATGGCGTATTGATGGGCGAGTTCATTGGACAGAACGGCACAATCCGCAGATAGAGATTGCTCCCGGTCCCCATGAGGTAGTAGTAACAACCGGGGCGTTTCGCACGCGACTACACGTCGATTTAGCCCCAGGGCGAGTCTACGTCCTCAAACCGGGACTTACCCTTGAAGAGTCTCGGCGTGATCACAGAGACAACTGACGATCTTGTAATCTAGAGGCGACTAAGCCTCGCCAAGGAACTGCCAGCCCGTTTTAAAATGGTATCAAGGGTTTCGAGGGCGGCTACACCGTCTCTCAGGCTTGAAACGGGTTGGTAACTTGGTTCCTTGAAGGCTCGAACAGCATCTTTGGCCATCCCCAAAAAATATTCGGTAGGGTACAAATCTGACGTATTTACCTGAACCGGTAGTAGCGATCGCATTTTTTCATACAAGGGGCTTTCTCCACCCACCCATTCTTCGTACAAACCGTTACCAATACGGATACGACCCCGTTCAAACGACAAATCCAGTTCAAACACCAGATGGTCCCTATCGGTGGCAATTTCGATCGCCGTTGCTACCGTGCCCATCCTCATTCGCACCCACAAGCTACCCCCAGACTGACGAACCTCGCCATCGGCTTGAATTTCTGTTCCCTCCTCGCCAGTGAGGTAGCGTAAAATGTCCACCAGGTGAGTTCCGTCCCACAACAAAACTTCACCCGGGGTCCGCCCCCGACCCATAAACAACTTGGCGTTCACCGAGCATAGACGACCGAAAGCTTGGTTGACAATGATGCCCTTGACGCGCTGATAGTCACGGGCATAGCGCCTTTCATGGTTCACCACCACCTTGGTAGAGCTTTTTTCTAAAGCCCTTTCCAATTGACGAGCTGTCGAAAGGGTGTCGGTTAAAGGCTTTTCACAAATAACAACGGGAATGCGGTGCCGGAAAGCCAAATTAAGTAGCTCGGCATGGGTGTCGGGATAGGTTGCTATTACTAAAATGTCTGGGGACTGCTCGGCGAGGAGTTGTTCCGCCTCAGTATAAAGAGCCTCTACCCCCCAGCGTTGCGAAAATGTTTGTGAACGTTCTGGGTCGATATCACAGCCGGCAATCAAACTCACGCCTGCTTGAGTTAGGGCACCGGCATGAGAGGCTGGTTTTTCACGTTTTGCATCAAACTCTAAAAGGCTCGCAATTCTCCCAAGGCCTATCAAAGCCGCCGTTACAGGAGAACTTGGATTTATAACTTTAGACATTTTCCTTCCTTGCCTTGACACTGAAGCTTTCTAAGCTAACACTGACAGTATGGCATCTCATAACGCTGAGGTCTCGTCGTTAGAGGGCGTTGCTCTGGTCGAAGAGGCTACCAAGATCATTGAAAATTCACCGATAAGGCCCCGTGACTCTCACGGCCGCCCAGGCGGTTTGGTGGAGTTTCCAGCAAGCCTTCGTCCCATCATCATCGGCGACCTTCATACCAACCTCGACAATTTGAAAAAAATTCTGCACCACGAAACAAACTATGAAGAGGTAACCGCCAACAAAGCCGCGTATATTGTCGTTGGTGACGCCGTTCACGACGACCAGACCGGTCGGATGAAAGATATGACCAGCTCTTTAGTGATGCTGGAAGAAATCTTTCGCTTGATCATTGCTTTCCCCGAAAACTTTTTGTACCTCCGGGGTAACCATGACACTTTTGATGCCCGACTGGTTAAATCGGGTATCGCCCAAGGGAAAGAATTTCGCTTAAAATTGCTTGAAGCCCGGTCAGCCGAGTATGTCGAAGCTGTCGAAAAGTTTTTCGACGCTCTGCCTTATTTCATCATTGGTGATGGCTTTGTTATTACCCATGCCGGACCCCCTCGAGGCGGATGCACGAAACAACAATTGATCGATGTCCTAGACCGCCCCGATTTGATGCAACAACTAACCTGGAACCGAATCAATGAGTTTCATGGAACCCCGAGTTCCCGCGAATATGGCGAACGCGATATACGGGCTATGCTAGAATGCCTCTCGTTGCCCGAGTTTACTCATTTTATTGTGGGTCATAACCTCATCAACGACGGGAACAAAACCGGTTGCTGGATGAATGTCATTGGTGTCAAGAATCATCATATTTTGTATTCAGGGACAGCAAGCCAGGCCCCTTACCTAACGTTCCAAAATGGTGAACTGGTGCTAAAAACTGCCCAGGTCAAAACTCCTGAGGTGTATTACTATGGATGATCGCGAACAATTGGCTAATGAGCTCCACGATCCTGATCTTGTCGACTATTTTTACTTGAACCTGACAACACCCTCGGTTTTGAGCCAACTAAAACAGCTTGAATTAAAGCTTACTCCTAAGAGTGATGAGGCGCCCTTTAACGCCATCGTCAAAGGCTACCAAGCGGCGACCGATCAGCAAGGGCACCCTTGGATTGTCAAACCCGTTACCTGTGATGAAGAGGTCCTTTACCACAGGGTCTGCATGCTGGTTTACCTGTTAGATCATCAAACTGGCACCTTATCAGCCCCCCTCGTCCTTACCAAAATCGCGGGTAAGCCTTTTCGCGCCACCAAAGTGATTAGGAAAGGCATACAAATAAGCTCGTATAACTACCTCAAAAAACCCTTCATTGATTATATTCGCCAAGACTTGGTTAACCGTTGGATCTACTTTGATGAAGACCGAAACCCCAACAACTATTTGGTGATCCAAAACTCCCTGCGAAAGGATTTTTTGGTAGCCATCGACTTCGACAAAGCCGATTTAACCACAACAAAATTAAAGATCACCGGTGATCCCGACAAGTTTGGATGGTTTCGTACCGAGAAAACGCGCTTTTTGACCCTTCTGCGACCGGAACATTTTCAAAATCAGCCTTTAGAACTCTTTGACGCACGGCTAGAAGCTTTTAACAAGCTTTCGGTTGATCAGCTTAAGGAATGGGCTTGGTCGTTGCTCGAAGGCTGGGCACCACCAGAGCTAGCCGAAACGTTGGCCCATAACCTCCGCGAACGCATACAGTATGTCAACGAATACTTTCGGACTTGGTTCAAACCAGCCTCCGAAACACCTTCAACAACCCACGATGATGATTATTCTGCCTTTGGGAAGAGTTTTTTGCAAATGTATGGAGATAAGCGCTAAGTCGACGCAGATTAGTCTGTAAAACAAACCTCAATATTGAACGGCCGGCCTCCGATAATCGCTATGAAAAGAAGTCAAGGTTGAATATGAGTTTTCAAGAAGACCGGCGAATCATTATGGATGGCGTATATTACATACGCGAGGCTCTGTTTGCCTGCACCGACCCGATTCAGGTTGAAAGTGCAGTAAGTTTTGCCCGTTTCTTGAATTGGTCGGGAATTAACCGAGAGACCTACCCGTTGTTTCTCCGTCTAATACAAACCAACAACCCCTGGGTCGTTGATGCCCTTATTGCCAACCGCGAGCCTCGGCTGTTGTTTTCGACAATAAAACCCAATACCGAGTTGATCGATGCCGCATTTGCCAATTTATTTTCGTTTCATCCCGACGAACTGTACGAAAAAGCGTTGATGGCCTTGCTGGGCATTATTGAAAATGCCTATTTTGACGCCGATGACGGTTACAAGTGGCATGCCATCGAAATCATGGACATCAATGCCTTGGGAAAGTTCTTAATCAAAGACTCACCGCAGGACCACCCTCTCAATAAGTTGGTACTGCATATTTTAGACCGTTTGACGCATCTGGGCGAAGCTTTAAAAGACCATCAAAAGAACCTCTTAGCCAAACACGCCTTTAATGTTCGTTATGCGTATTTTGATTCAACCAAAGCCCTCAACGATGCCATTCCCAAGCCAATTTTGACGAGAAAATTTGGTATTGAGCCTGTTCAACCTACCACAGAGTTCGCCGAGCTAACCAAAGCTCGACAAAAAGAACAACAAGACTAGCTAACAACAAAACCACTACACCAAAACTCAATACGTTTTAAAGATTTTGATGATTTTTTTTTGACATTTGGCATACCACATCCTAAACTATTAATAAATCCGCTTGAAGGAGGATACGATGGACAAACAAAGTGAGAAGCTCATTGACAAGACTTGGTCCAAAGAGACCATCATGCAAGTTGAGCTCGGCATCGTTCAAAACATGTTCGGGAGCAGAACCGAAGAAGCAGTCGAAGGGTCGATCAGCTTCGCAAGGTTCCTTAGCCTTTCTGGTTTGAACAACGACACTTACCCGCTGTTCTTGAAACTGCTGGAAGTGGAAAACCACTGGGTCATTGATACTATGGTCGGTAAGAAGGATCCATTCCTTCTTCTCAGTCCTATACAGCCCAACAACTACTTGATTTTCAACGCCTTCAAACTGCTGACCAAATGGCATCCCGGTGGTATCTACCCTGTCACGTTGTCCATTGTTCTCGGCATTCTTCAGGCGGCTTATGCATCCCCCAAAGATGGCTACAAGATCTACGAAGTTTCGATTAATGATGTCAACAACCTCGGTAAACATTTGAACAAAGAAACCGGCCAAGAGGAGCCTAACAACCGCACTATCCTTGATATTGTTGACCGTTTAGGAGCCCTTGCTGGTACGTCTACAGACCCTGAAAAGGAACAGATGGCTCGTCAGGCCAACAACATCCGAACCTACTTCTTTGACAAACGTAAGAAGATGGAAGACATCATTCCCCAGGTTCTGTTGGTCAAGTCGGACTATATCGCCAAGGAAACCGCCCCGCGCATGGTTTTCGTAAACTAATTCAGCGAAAAGAGGGTCATCATGGAAGAACTTTTTGAAAAGAAAGAAGAGTGGAGCGAACAAGATGTCATGGGCATTGAATATGGAATGCTCAAAGGCATCATGGGGACACGGACGATCGAAGCCGTTGAGTCTGCCATAACTTATGCCAGTTACCTGAACTTTACGGGAATCAACAATGGGAACTACCCCGTGTTCCTGAAAGTCTTAACGGTGCGCAATCATCATGTGATTGACGCCCTTTTGGGAACCCGTGACCCGTTTTTATTCATGAGCTCTATTCAGCCCAACTATTTTATCGTTGCTACTTGCTTTAGTATTTTGGCGAAATACCGCAAGGGCGAAGTCTACTCCAAGACCTTGGGAATTATCCTCGGTGTGTTCCAAGCCACCTACAACTCCCCCCTGGACGGTTACAAAATTTATCCGCCGTCGGTAGCTGACCTCAACAGTCTTGGTAAACATCTCAATGAGGACAAGGGTCAGGATGACCTCTTGAACCGCAGTATCCTCGATATTCTTGACAAACTGAGCTCGCTGGAAGGTCAGAACCAGAACGAAGATATGGAAGACCTCGCTGTTCACGCCCATAACATCCGCAATAACTTCTTTGACTCGACCAAACGTTTGGTTGATATCATTCCTGAAGTTCTCTTGCGGCTGGAACCGAATATGGACGAAGATGTTCAACCTCGCAATCGTGTTGCTTTGGCTGAAGCCGAGGGAACTCAAGCCTGAGGTAGATCACAGGGGAGTGATGACGCCGCTTAGGCGGCGTCTCTTTTTGCCGAACAGGAGGCGTGAACCATGGCAGAGCAACAGGCTCCCGTTTGGGATCCTCGCGAAATCGACGAGCTTCAGCTTGTGTACATGAAAGATCTGATCCGCTGTAAAGACGGCTTCAGTGTTTTTACATCCCTGGCGTATGCTCATTATCTTGTCAACAATCCGGGACTAACGTCTGACAATTATCCGGTATTCTTTCAGCTGATTGAAGCGGCCAACCGCTGGGTCATCGATACTCTCACTGGGGGCAAAGATCCTGCCCGTTTTCTAGGCAATATTCAACCCAACGGATGGATGCTCAAAGAATCCTTTCGATTCTTAACCGTTTGGAAAAGCGGCGGCGTCTACCCGATAGCACTTCTGATGATCCTGGGGCTTTTGTACCAGTCCTATTCCAATCCTGAAGAAGGATATAGGATGTACACTCTGAATGTTAACGACGTGAACAATTTGGGAAAGCATTTGGATAAGTCCAAAGATCAAATGGATCCGCAGAATAGAATTATCCTGACTATCCTTGATCGCATTGCTAGCCTGATTGAACCACAACGACCTGCCCCCACCGAGGCCGTTCGCGATGTAGCCCTTCAAGCTAACAATATCCGAGGCAAGTTCTTGGATATGACCAAACAACTGGCGGAAGCGATACCCGATGTACTTTTGGTAAAAGAGGATTTTACGGCAACGGAGATTCCTCCAAAAGTTCCTCCGTTGAATATCTAATCCGGCAAGCATTGGAGCTTTCTTCGTGGAGACAAGCCCTGAACTGAAAAAGCAGGATGTTATAAATAACTGCTACATCCTTCAAAAGCGGGTTATGGAGGATATCTTTGCCGAGTATTGGGAGGCGACTGCCATCTTCTCGGCACAGACTTTCCTCCTTCGTTTTTTGAAAATGGAGGCTTTTTCTCCTGATCTTATCAATAGTTTTTATTCGCAGACTATTCAGGCAGTATCTTTACGCCATTCGGCACTTCTACCGACCCTCGAGGTTGATCGCCACCAAGGACGTGTTTATGTGGCTAGCGACGGCTCTGGATATGTTTCTTTACCCCATCTTCTTCAAGAGGGTCTAAAGCTCTCTTTATTGCACGTTGCTACTATTGGGCTTCTGCTTATTCAAGCCCTGGAGCTCTGGTCAGAAAAAGTGGGGCCATATAGCCGTCTCGACCCCTCCGCTTTGCACGGAAGAAAGAATGGTACAAGACTGAAAGAACTTCGCCTTTTGAGCCCAGGTTATGGAACGCTGATAAGCTCAACGCAAGCTAGCGAAACCCCTATAATTCCTGAATCAGTTCGCCAATGGGGGGCTATCATTGTTTACCTCCTTACCTTCGAGACTCAGCCCAACGAGCTCAACCTAGTGTGGATGACTACCACACTGCGGCAACGGAGGGTTCCAGAGGCATTGATAGCCATCTTGTTGAAGACACAACGTCACTCACCTCAACTACGGTACCAAACGTGGGATGAACTCCGTTCTGATTGGGAACCTATTGCTAAAGAACTTCAATGGTATACAACCTCTGAAGGAAGCCTAGCTGACCCTTTGTTGGTAGGTGCGGGCCTAAAGACCACGTTTATTCCCGAAAAAATGGTTGAAGGGATTTCTGCTGACGATGCCCAGCGGCTCTATCCGCAGCTTCTCGACAAGAGCGAAGAGACGCTACAGAATCTAAGCCCTTTTATTCATGATAATTTGACCTTTTCCACCGGTGATCTTTTAGATTTTGCCCTGCGTCAGGATCTATTTCATCCTGGAAACGAAACTTTAGCCTTATGGCAAAAACCTAAATCTGCAAATAAAACCACAACCGACGCTTTACCCCGTTCTAGGCCCTCGCCTCAGGCCTTACACGCCCAGACCGTACAATCTGACGAACCGCAAATGGCTGCCTATGAAGCGGGGTCACCAACCGCACCTTCAAACGCCGACAAAATCCCCTGGTATTCTGAAAGCGGTTCAGTATCGTTAGTTTTACAACGCCTTACCAATGATTGGCGAAAAGCCGCCGTGCAAACAGGCTCGTTGAGGTTTGTCGAAGAGCCGCATCATTCCAGTCCCATCGGCCCGTTTTTGCTTAGCCTTAAAACTAAGGCCCTCTATCTTGAACTTCCTGACCAGGTCGTTCAGGGAACCTTAGAGCACTTTCAAGCATTTTTAGATACAGGCTGGGAACGTCAAGCTTCCGATCGGTCCCCATCGTATGTTCGCCGTCTACGACAAAGGTGGAAAGCTCACCGAAAAAGTGAAATTCATGAAGCCAGTCTTGTTAACCAGTTGACGGCCTTGGGAACAAAAGCAACCCCTCTGGTTGTGGTACTGCACCATGCACAAAAACTCTCTCGGGTTGTCCATGACGTACTTTTAGCCATGAGGAGACGGGAACAAGGCTCGGCGTTCTGCATTTTTGCTTTTTTTGAGCCCGAAGAAACCCCGGAATGGCACGCCTTGCATCAACTTCCTTTGAAATTGCCCCAATAATTAAGTTTTTTTAACAAAATTTGACCAATAAATTTGACCAAAGAGTATAAAAAAACGGTATGCCTCTGGACGTCGTAAGACAGGCATACCGTTGCGTTGGCGATTCATCTCGCTCCCTTTCTATATCGGCGCCGCCAAGGTAATCTTAAAGAAAAAAACAAAAAAATTAAAAGATTTCATTCTTATTAAGGAAGATCGTTTTCTCGATCTCCTGTGCAACATCCACAAGCGATGAAAGGATACCTATCGTCTCGTTGAGGCGAGCCAGCGAGCGAGGCCCGGGAAAAGTTTCCCACGTTCTTACAGCCGCTTTCGTCAGAAAGGACCAAGTAGCATCACCCCAGGCCTTCCTAAGTACTGCGACAGCGTTTTCCCAGGCCTGGCAAAACTCGTGGGTAATCGCATAAGTGCCCTTCGGCGGCCAACGCTCCAGCAATAAGGTGATGGCTGAGCGTACATCGGGAACGAAAAAGCTCATTTGATGCCAGGTATCGTTCTGCCAAGGGGCAAAGTTTCTTGTGAGCTTCGTGTCTGTAAGAGCCGTAGCGCCGTCATATTCTCGGGGAGTCTCATCGACCGGCCGTTTAAGACCCTTGATCAACGAACCAGTGGTGCTCAGGTTCCACACTGGTACCTCGGGGTGGTTGGCAACTTCGTTTTCGAGCCAAGCACGGTAAAGGTCCATGCGGATATCCGACCGCACCAGACCAGAGATTCCCTCTCGCCAAGTTAACATCGTATCATTGAGCATTCGAAACCCCAAGGTTTCGGCAGGTTTTAGCCGAAAAGCTTGACGTAAAAATCCTTCTTCAAATTGGCTACCTTGGGCGTGAGTCCCCCTCGAATACCCCAGGTCTAAACCGGCAAACCAAACTTCAGCTGCCTCGAGGTACAGTGCCAAAGACCAAGCCATCGTCGCGACCGACCCCCCACTGGGCAGAGGATCACTCACGAAACCCGCCTTTTGTTCCCAGCCTCGTAAAAAGGGAACCTGACAAGCAGCCACATAAGTTTGCCGGGGCCAACGAAAAACCCTCGGTGAGGCCGATAAGTCTGTGATGATCCGCGTAGAGGAAGCTACACCGTCATCCAAATGCCGGGAATTCCAGTATTGTCCATCGCCTACGGTGACAAAGTCAGCCACCAAACCATGGCGGAGCAGAACGGAATACGCCGTGTCTACGGCGATCAAAAGGTACCTGGATCGGTATTGGCGCAAGAACGGTACTGAGTCTGTTAAGGAAGGACCTGCAGCAGCTATCACGATAGCCCGTCCTTTCCCCTGACTTTTAAGTACCTTAAGGGGATTCCACCCCGAAGTAAGGCGATTTCGAGCGTGATTCCGAAGCCAAAGTGAAGCAAAACGTGTCAGGGTATCTTCATTAACACGAGCTTGTGCCTGGGTTGTACGACGACAGTCTTCCCACTTAGCGACCCAGTCAGGAAAAACCTCACCAACACAGCGAAGTTGATGAAGCCCTACCTTACGAAACGTGAACTGAACCCAAAGGTCGTGCTGACAAGGCTCCCCCCCTATGGATAACAGCAAATGAGGATGCTCAAACACTTCTGAAACATCCGAGGCACTTAAACTGAGTAAAAATACCCTAGGGTCAGGTTCGACAATCAAAAGCGGTAAATCGGGAGCCTTACGAACTAAAGAAACCGCCGCGTACCCTAACCCCCAACCGACTAAGACAAAAGCATCCCAGTCAGGTTGAATTTCTGGCAAAGCACGTTCGGCGTCACGTCGGGGCTGATAGGCACTGTAGGCCAATCGATCGCCATAAATTAAGGTAGGTTCCACAGAACGAGAAGGCGACAACTGAGGTTCCGCCACCGACGGAGGGGGCAGAGCTGTCAAATCGGCATATAAAGAAGGAAACCGTCTTTGTAGCACCGCCAAGTTGGCCGAGAAAAAGCTCATTTCATTTCAGTTCCAATACAACTTTTGTTCCCGGCTTTAGTGGAGTTCCCGGTGTCGGTTCTTGGTGAACAACCCAGCCATCGCCGTGAATTTCTACTTGTAACCCTGGTTGATCAAGCAACGGCAGAAGTGTCCGCTTGGCTAAACCCTTTACGTCAGGCATGGTTTGCCCGACCGTTAAAACAGGTGGCTCCGACAACCGGATTGTTGGCGATTGTTGGACGACCGGCTCACCGTCTTTAGGAATTCCTTCCAAACGAATTAAACGTTCCGCCATTTGTTTGGCCAAAGGAGAGGCAATCACCCCACCCAGGTACCCTTTCGGACCCAGAGGATCATTAATGGTAACATAGATCACATACCGAGGGTGGTCCGCCGGCAAAAACAACATCGTGGAACAGGTATAATTGGTCTCGGAGTATGTTCCGGTTTTGGGATCATACTCTTGAGCTGTTCCGGTTTTTCCGGCCAGCTCTATTCCATCAATTCGAGCCCGGTGGGCGGTCCCGTACTCTACCGTCGATTTTGTCATTTGGAGCATTTCGTGAGCAATCTCAGGTTTGACCACCTGACGCAAAGGCTCACGACGGGCTTGGTAGAGAACTTCTCCCGAGGGAGAAACCACCTTTTTGACAATATGCGGTTTTAGCAGAAGCCCATTATCCGCCAATCCTGCCGCGGCAGTGATCATTTGCACCGTACTGACACCGATTTCTTGCCCCATGGAAATGGAGGCTTTGGACCGCGCCGACCACTCAGAACGGGGTCGTAATAATCCCGGTGTTTCTCCTGGTAACGTGAGTCCTGTAGGAGAACCAAAGCCCCAGGCGTGAACGTACTTTTCAAAAGGCTCTTTGCGGATAAGATCAGAAGCCTGTGCCGTTCCCACGTTACTGGAATACGTTAAAATTCCTTGTGCGTCCAAAATTCCATAATTTCCTAAGTCGGTAATACGGATCACGGCACCGTCAGGCAAGCGTCGTTCATAAACACCATCACAAACAAACTTCATTTGCGGGGTTAATACGCCGGAGTCCAGAAAAGCAGAAATTGAAAAGAGTTTGAAGACGGAACCTGGTTCATACGCCCGAGCAATCAGGGGATCCGCGCGCTGGATTGGTGTATAATCAGCAAAATGGTTAGGATCAAAACTGGGGCTACTAGCCATAACCTTGAAATCGCCGTTTTCAGGATCAATCACAAGAATGTTTACCCGTTTAGCCTTGTTGGCGATTCGGGAAGCGTCGGCTAGTTTTTGCGCTTCATATTGAAGAACCGTGTCCAACGTCAGCCACACGGCATTCCCATGAACTATCCCGCGATCGGTATCAGTAACATGCGGTGACAAAAGATCGTTGTAACTATATTCGATCCCCGCTAAACCAATATTATCTAAGCCGACATAACCAATTACTTGGGCCGCAATGTCTTTTTGTGGATAAATTCGGCCAAA
Source organism: Spirochaetales bacterium (assembly GCA_013044245.1). Classification (GTDB taxonomy): domain Bacteria; phylum Spirochaetota; class Spirochaetia; order JABEVK01; family JABEVK01; genus JABEVK01. The sequence goes on from JABEVK010000053.1 coordinate 13,264, forward strand.
TTCGGGGTCCAACTCGACACCTTGGAGGTCTCCGTTGGCCTTAGCGGCTTTAATAGCCTGCGCTTCTGCCACGGAAACTGGCCTTTTAACATATTGAAAATTGGGACCATTGGTGAACTTTTGGAGCAATTCTTCAGGGTTTAACGAGAGAATACTGGCTAAGAGCTGTGCCGTTTTCGCTTTATCTTTCATGTCAGGCAACCACACGGTTGCGGCTTGCTGTTTGGTACTGACGGCGAGAATTCGGCCTTGGTCGTCAAGGATGGGACCTCGTTCCACGAGAGCCTGGTGATAGGTGGCTCGGTTTTGCTGAGGATGAAAGAGCATTAACCCTGCATATTTGCCGAGCAAGATGACCCCCACGAGTATGGTAAAACCCCAAAAGAGTTTCCACCGCCAAACCGCCCCTGGTAGATCAGGTTTATCTGCCATGTTGCCGCCCACTCCTCACTTGATCATATTCCTCAATTCCATAACTTTCCTACGACAGACGTTTCTTTGGCAAAGCCCCAGTCGCGTGAATCATAGGACTGAGCAGGGTTGTCTCCCAAAACGAAAATGGTGTGGGCCGGGACATGCGGAACTGCTTCTAACCAATAAGCCTGCCAGGCAGACAAAGGAACTCGTCGTTGACCGATAAAAAGTTGTTGATCTTTAACCCTCAAGGGCATTCCCCCTACCCCGGCGACACGCTTAATAATCATCTGGCCATCAGAAGGGTTTCTTAAAATAACAATATCTCCTACCATTGGGGCTTTCCAGAACCAGGAATATCCCCCTATAATAGGAAACTGTAACCCATAAGCCCAACGATTAATCAAAATGATTTGACCGTTATGGTAGTTGGGTTGCATCGAGGGCCCCCGCACCTGGGACACGCCCACGACCGTCCCGGAGATGAAAACGAGCAAGACGGCGCCGACCAAAAAGGCCGGCCATAGTCGGGTTCCCAAAGTCTTCATGGCGGAACTCTATCTTAATGATCCCTCCGTCTATTGTCGATACATGAGGGGGAGCATTATCGTGAAGGATGACATGCGGGGACAAGACTATCTCAAAAATCAATCCAGTACGAACGAGACTGATGAAATTTTAGAAAAGACCGGCACGAGCTTTGAGGCACACGCCGACGTCGGGGTTCTCACTCCTAAGGCTCCGCGTCTTAGGTTGGGCAAAACTATTGCGTTGTGGGAAGGTACTTTACATAGCAGCATATCGCGATCGCCACTTTTAGTTCTCCCGTATTTGTTTGCCCTCCCTCTTTTTCTGCTACTCATTGGAGCACTTTCACCGGTGTTAACACCGGGACTGAACTTTTCTTTTCATGCGGCAGGGATTCCCTTACCCCACGATGGTAAAGTAACTCACTACCTGTTTGTGGCCGGACAGTCTCCTAGAACAGAAGAAGATACCGTCGATGCCGCACCTCGTATTCTCCCGGTAAAAACCCAGACCTATACGGTGCAGTCTGGTGATATGCTGTCAGTCCTAGCAAACAGGTTTAATATTGATGTCAGCACCCTGATTAGTTTCAACGATATTGCTGATGTTCGCCATATTGGCGTAGGTAGCAAGTTGCTCATACCTAATGAGGATGGTCTATTGTACACCGTTCATAAAGGTGACAGTCTTACCTCCATTGCTCGCGCCAATAATCTTTCGTACGATGATATTCTTTTGGCTAACGGTCTTAAGTCTCCCGTTGTCACCCCCGGCCAAAAACTGTTTCTTCCTGGTGTCACGCTTTCTGCATGGGATTACAAACAAGCTCTTGGGGAACTCTTCATCTACCCCGCTAGGGGTGTTATCACTAGCCCCTTTGGTTGGCGCCACGACCCCTTTAACGGCGATCTGACTTTTCACAACGGCGTTGATATTGCTAACTATGCGGGCACTCCCGTGCACGCCTCCATGGCAGGCCGTGTTGTCGATATGGGCTTTAACTCCGCTTATGGTAACTATATTCTTCTGAGTCACGAGGGCGGATATCAAACTCTGTACGGCCACTTGCGAGCATTTGAAGTCTCTCAAGGCGAATGGGTAGGTCAAGGCCAGGTGATCGGCTTGATGGGAAGTACAGGTTACAGTACGGGCCCCCACGTCCATTTCTCAATTTTTAAGTGGAATCACGCCGTCAACCCTATGAATTACTTGTTCTAGTTGAAATCCCTGTTCTTGAGCCCCACCGTCACGATGGGGCTTATTGAAAAATCCTGCGTGTGTTGAAAATGTGCCGATAAAAATGTTAAAGGAAGAGCAAATGCGAAAGTTCGTCGTTGGTTTAGCGTTGATGTTAGCCGTCTTCACTTTTCTGGGTGCCCTTAGCTACACAGACAAACCAGACGCTAGTCCTAGTGCCAAGACGGTTTCAGTGTTAATGCCCCAAGGATAGATCGCCGCACACTCAGCCGCGGAACAAAAACGGAATTGAACTTGCTAACTCGAGGAATTGTGCCATTAAGGGGCGGCTTTGAGGCCATAAGTTTTCCGGGACATCCTGCAAACTATGCATGGTTTGCCATGCGGCAGGCAGGGGCAAGCGCGAGGCTAGGTCTTGAGCAACCCGCTTCATATTCTGTTTTCGGTACACCAAAGCCTGCTTTTTAGGCAACAAGCTTATTTGCACGGCCGGTATTCCTGACCACAAAAACCCTAAATCATCAGAAAAAGGCGTGTCGATTTCTACAAAGTCTCCAGCTCCCGCGGCAGATAATAGGCGTCTTACCCACAAGCGCAAGGCTTTAGTGTTTTCATCGACAGCCTCGGCTTTTTGCCTCACACTTTCGCTCAGATGGCCTAACACAAACGTATCACCAATCCCTGTCATATCTAAGACGATCACAAACGGTTGCCGACCAGCTGACTTCCAAAGTTGTCCTAAAAGACAAGCCCCCTGCTGTTGAAGTGAACGTTTGCCAAAGATTTCTTCTCCGTCAGTAAACACCACTCTACGGGGTTGGCGACCTTGTTGCACAAGCATCGGCTGCCGTGCCAGGTAGTCCAACAAATGGCGAACACTAGCACTGTTATCATTGGCGCCAGGAGTTCCCGGGTGACGATCATAGTGGGCTACCAGAATCAGTTCACCGTTTTCAGGAAGTCCTCGTTGGGTTTGCCAATGCGTCCACGGAGGCGTCGATATCTCGTGGATTTCACCCCAAAAGCCTAGGGCATCACCGAGCATCTCCTTGCGATTCGCTGAAAGGGAGCAAAACTTTTGGAACCACAGATCATCCACCGACATAGAAAATCTTTCTAACACAGGTAAGCCAGCTCTGTCTTGACCGTCGTCGACACTCAGGGATAATGTAACATTCACATGCGTTCGTTCATAATTTTCACCCTTTTGGGTCTCACCGTTTCTTTAACTGCCCAAGCGTTGGATTCCCGCTTATCAGACCTGGTTCCCATGGCGTCGCGAGCCGTGTTGATGGATGTCACTTCAGGGAGGATCCTTTACCAAAAAAATGCCGAGGAGCCTTTACCCCCCGCATCATTGACTAAGCTCATGACCATGCATTTGATTTTTGAAGATATTGCCAGTGGAAAGCTCAGCATGAACGAAGTGGTCCATGTGACTTCCGCCACTGATGCACGGGCCATGCCCCCTGGGTCTTCCTTGATGTTTCTACAAGCAGGTCAACTGGTGACTATCCGAGAGCTGTTAATCGGCCTCGATGTCGATTCAGGCAACGACGCCGGTCTAACACTTGCCGTTTTTGATGCAGGTAGCCAAAAAGCTTTTGTCAAAAGGATGAATGCCGAAGCGGCCAGGCTTGGCCTTACCCACACTGTGTACTATGATTCTTATGGTTACGACTCACGCAACCGGACAACCGCCGGTGATCTTGCTAAATTTTGTCGATACTTCTTGAAGGTTCACCCCAATGTTTTGGCCATTACTTCGCAAAAAGAATTGGCCTACCCTTTGGCAGACAACTATCCCGCTGGGTACCGAGGGATTATCCCCACCATCTGGCAAAAAAATCGCAACGAGCTGTTGTGGACCTATCCTGGCGCCGACGGCTTAAAAACTGGTTATATCGATGAGTCTGGCTACAACTTGGTGGGCACTGCCGAACGCAACGGTCAGCGCTTACTGGCAATCGTCTTGGGTGTACAAGCCCGAACAACGGCGCAAGGAAGCCGTTTGCGAACAAAAGCCGGTGAGATCTTATTGAACTATGGCTTTCAACGCTACCCTTTAGTTCAATTACCAGTTCCACTTTTACCCTCTGTCAAAGCCTGGTATGTTCAAGGACACAAAGTCATTGTTCAACCCCAAAAGATCAAGCTGTATCCTCTTTCTGCCGAAGAGCGAGCTGAAATTACGGTTCAGCCAGAATTACCTAGTTCAGTAATTGGCCCCTTTCCCGCCCATACCAAAGTGGGCACTCTGGTGTGGAGCCTGCCGGGCAAAGTTGTTACCTCGGTGAATCTAGTTTCGGTGTCTTCAGGACACCCTGGTTCGTGGTGGCAAGATTTTTGGGACGCCATTCAGCTGTTCTTTCGTGGTCTTTTTGGTCACCAGCCACCGCTAAACCTTACTTCTGCCAATAAGTAATCTCGAAGGGACCCTCTACGCTAAAGCCCAAAGACTGATAGAGCTTTTGGGCGCGATGGTTGTTTACTTTAACAAAAAGACACGCTCCCCGGCCTGTGCGAGCCAGTTCCGCCAATAAAAATTGCAATACTCGGCGTTGAAGGCCCTCACCTCGTCGGTCAGGGCGTGTAAAAACTCCTCCCAGTTGCCCCCAATCAGGTATCAAGGCATTTGTCCCAGCTTTGGCTAAGGGAATCCCGTCTTCTTCTAGCACCACATTCCAATGCGTCTGTAGCTGTTTTTGAAAGAGCCAATAGCTTGAACTGGCGCAAAAATCGGCTGGATCAAACAAAACCTCTTCTTTTTCGTACGCCTCTTGCAAAGGAAAAATCTCTTCAGCATCCTGAGGGAAAGCCCACCTCACAATTTGGCCCTCACGGAGAGTGTCTTGTTCGATCGGCTGACATGCACGGGTCATCCATAAGTATTCTACCCTTCTGGTTAAAAGGGCTGGCCACCAAGGTTCCCAATAACGAGTCCATGACGTTAAACCCATGACGGTAAAATTGCCACAGGACTTTGCCACCAAAGTCTCAACCTCAGCGCCTTCTTCAGCAGTGAGACTCCGAGTAGACCAAGGCAACCACAAGGACTGTTGACGCAAGGCCAGGATAGCGCCTTTTGTGGTGGTTCTCCATAACTTTGTCGACGCCGTTAACGCAGCCCGCAGCGCCGTAACAGGCGCCCCAGAAGTTGCTAAGTGTTGATCCCACTGAGGAAAGTCTGATCGCTGTACTTGTTTCCAGTTTCTCATCAAGGACCTCCGTCAGGCAGACCTGAAAAATGTAAAGGCAATTTTGCCGTGGGGTGCAACTGCCCATCCAAAACGGCAACTGCAGCGTCAAAGGCATCCCAATCGGTCCCAAAAGCGGCGATGGCAGTTTTCACCCAAGGATATTTTCGCAAAGGCGCGGGAGAAAGCACGCTCACTACGGTCACTTTGTCTTTCCAAGGTTCAAGCACTTTCAAATATTCATAAGCGCCAGGAGTTGCCAACAAAAGCAGAATTCGCGAGGCCAAAGGGGCTTTCTGAATAACCTCTTCACGGAACGCATCGTTATAGCCAAAGAAATGATAGTTATATTCAAGTTTAACGGCATCGGGAAAATGCTGTTTGACAGCATCATAAAACTCCCCATAGGGTGTGATGACTAAAAGGCCTTTTCCCGCTTCACGGGACCAAGGAAGGCCATCCTTCTTCAACAGGACAACGCTTCGTACCGCCTGACTAAAAAAGAATTGGTTGGCTTGTGTGTCAGGCAAGGCTAGGTGCGTTGGGTTGGGATAAAGCGGAGGTGCCAAGGGGCTTTTTAAAAACTTCAACTTCAGCAATAAATCGCGAGAAACTGCTTGTTGAACGATTTCTTTAAACGAAGGTTCAGCACGCATTTTGGCAACAACCGCCCAAAAGTCAGCAACTTCTAATTTGTCGGGCTGAGACAACAAAAGAAGGTCATTTCCTGCCGTTAAGGCTCGGATCGCCGGTTCTGTTTCACTCCAGTCGGCGGGTTTTGCTCCCACCATAAATAAGTCATCGGTAATCACTACTCCCTGAAAGCCTAGCTTCTTTCGTAAAAGATCACGATTCAACCTAGGGTTTAGCGAAGCTGGTAACAGGTTCCCCGAAATTTGAGGAAAAGCCAAGTGGCCTGTCATAATTGCCGGCAATCCCTCCCGGATGAGCATCTTATACGGAATCATCTCGCGGTTCTTTAAGGTTTGCCAGGTATCCTGGATGATAGGTAGCCCGCCATGGCTGTCCTGCGACGTATTACCATGCCCAGGAAAATGCTTAGCCGTGGGGATAACTCCCGCATCCATTTCGCCTCGAACAAAAGCTGTTGCCAACCAACCTGCTTCATAGGGGTCGGCAGAAAAAGATCGAGGACCGATCACGTGAGCATCAGGGTTAATGTAGAGGTCGACACTGGGAGCAAAATTCATATTGACGCCCATAACGGCCAATTCATGAGCGAGATACTTTCCCGTATGGTAGGCGTCATAGGCCAGCCCTTCAGCCCCCAGAGAAAGGCTCCCAGAAGTCGCGCTGGTATTCCCTTTGATATGCCGTACCCAGCCCCCCTCTTGGTCGGTAGCGACAAAAAGCGGTATATGAAACGGCGAAACGGAAGCGGCCTTCTGGGTTAGGTCAACGGCTTGAGCGACCACCTGCGTATTCGGGGCATTCCAGCCAAAAATTTTTACCCCACCGAGTCCATAGGTTTCAATGCGGGAGAGGTACTCCGGTGAAGGGGTAATTCCCGCGTAGCCTAAAAGAAAAACTTGGGCTGCCAGTTGTTCGTCCGTCATCGAGTGAACTAACTGTTGGGCAAGCACCTTCGGAGGCGTGTTATCCCAAAAGCTAAGCGCCGGTAAAGCTTGCCCCCCCCAAAAAATCTGCAGAAAAACGCACACAACGGGGGCGCTTAAAGATTGACTTATCCGTTTCATCTTCCTTTGTATTACCAGAAGATGGATGAATTTTCCAAGCTCTTCTTGTATTTTTAAACGATGAATCGTTTTCTTTGGTCGCTTTTGATAACCTTTCTCGTCCTCACCTCGGCAGTGTGGTCACAACCCAGTGTAGTGCCCCTACCGCGAGGTCCTCTTACGCCCCTGCAAATTACTACCTGGGCACTCACCGTCTCGGGTGAAGACCCTCAAGAGATTCCTCAAAGCGAAGTGGTATTGGACACTTGGTACCGCACTCTTGAGGCCAAACTTTCTGGTTTATCAGGAGCCGCTTTAGGTGATGCTCTTTTGAAAACTCTGCATCAAGAGTTTCTTCACCGCTACAGCACAGAACAAACGCGGCTTGATGTCTTGTTAAAAACGGGCGACTACAACTGTGTTTCATCCGCTTTGGTATACCTGATTTTAGGCCGTCGTCTGGGACTGACAGTCGAAGCGGTCGAGGTACCCTCGCACGCCTTTTGCCGTGTTGAGGTAGGGTCCTGGGTCGATGTCGAAACAACGACAGCTCAAGGGTGGGATCCGGGTACCAAAAAAGCCTTCCATGATGAGTTTGGCCATGTGACCGGCTATTCCTATGTTCCCCCTGGCGATTATACCCAGCGGCGCAATTTAGATGCTCGAGGTTTACTGGGTTTAGTTCTGCAAAACCGCTGTTCTTTGTTACAAAAGCAAGGTCAGTTTCAACAGGCCATCCCTTTAGCGCTTGATCGTTGGGAATTCGACCGTTCCGAGGCTTCTCGTACCATGCTTGAAACCGTTTACAAAGATGCTGTTGCCGTCCTCAATAATCAAAAAAACTTTCAGCAAGGGTTAGTTCTGGTCAAAACTTTATTTTCATTGACGGGCCTCACGCCCACAGTTCAAAACTTAGCTTATGCCCTGGTAGCAAACCAGGTCCAACTTTGGTCCGCCCAACAAGAATATCAAACAGCCCAACAGCTCATCCAAGCCTGGGCGCAACAAAAGATTCTGCGGCAGACCGAAGCGTCGAGTCTATTAAAAACTCTGACAGAAAACGAACTGGTGAAGGTGTTACCACAACTAACTCCCGAACAAGCGCAGGCCAAACTCGACCAAGCCGCGAATCAGGGCTACGTGACCGACAACCAAAAAAACCAATTTCTCGCCTGGATTTACAGCTCAGCAACCGAAAAAATCTTAAAGGAAAAAGGGTATCCCGCTGGAGTCGCCTACCTGAAACAATTACCCCCAGAGGTGCAACAGCTACCCGAATTACAAGAGCTTTACCACCAGCTGACGCAGGCCTGGGCGGCTACCATCCATAATCAGTTTGCTCATTTGTGGAACGCTGGTCAGCACGAACAAGCGAAAAAGGTTTTACAAGAGGGACTAAACGACTTGCCCACCAGTCAATTGCTACAACACGATCAAAGGCAATTGCCTGAAGAATAGCACCCCTGATAAGTCGACCTTGTGAACTCGTTTTCGGTTTCTTTTTCGGTTTCTTTCTAAGCTTCTTTGTAGGCTACACCCGAAATAACGCGTCTTCCATGCGCATAGGTGAGTTCCGAAAGCGTTGCCACCCGGTAACCTGAAACCTCAAAGTCGCTTTCATTACGAATTTTTTCTCGAAAAGCATCGTCGTGTTCGAGTGTCTCGATCAGATCAGCATTTTGACACAGAACCAGAACGTGATCACCATAGCACACGCAATCAAACGGCGTAAATTTCGCCAACACAGCAGGAGCTCCCGCTGTGGCGGCTCGGACAGCAGCAGTCTCAATCGAGGCTTGCTTGGCTTCTAGCTTGATCATGCGGGCTTTTGCATCAGGTACCGCTTCGCCAATGGCCTGGCTCACCCAGTCGAGAAGATGCTCTCGAAGTTCTGTGAGGCTTTCGAGTTGTTGAAAATTTTCAAGGACATCAGAACCCGAAAGTACCTTGGCAAGGCCAGAAATTTCTTTTAAATACAAGTTTCGCTGGGCATCGGGTACGTAATACATCACCAAAAGGTGAACCGGTTTACCATCAATAGCGTTGTAATCAATGCCCTTCGGAGACCAGCCCACGGCACAAAGCAGTTCACCATCAGCGGTGGTGCGGCAATGGGGAACGGCAACCCCCTTGCCGATTCCGGTGTTGAAAGTCGCTTCACGATCCATGACAGCTTTCACAAGATCTGTTCCCGAACCTATATCGGGTATAGCCTCAATAAGGAGCGCCAGGTATTCCAAAGCTTTATCTTTGCTTACCTCGGGCAACTCGACCAAACGGCCTTCTTGCAGTGCGTCTAGCAAACTTCTCATGCGCCGATCCCTCCATAGCGTTTATGAAACCACATTTTGACATTGTGAGTCAGAACACCGTACAGAACCAAGAAGGCGGCGATGAAGGCCCAAAAAATTGGTGGCAAGGGGACTAATCCAAGGTCCAACGCAATAGGGGTGTAAGGAAGAATGCCCCCTACTGCCATCACTAAAACAGTAGTCATTGTCATAGAAAAGCTAGCTCGACTTTGAAGGAATGGAATCTTATTGGTGCGAATAATATGGACAATCAAAGTCTGTGTAAGCAACGATTCGACAAACCAGCCCGTGTTAAACAGGTGGGCCGCATACGTCGTATTCGGGTCACTAGCAACAGTGTGTACTTGAAAGTAAGGAATCAAGTCAGTCGGTACAGCCAAGTTAAACAGCGATGAGGTTTTGAAGAAAAGCCACATGAGAGCGAAGGTTGCATAGTCAAAGATCGAGCTGATAGGTCCAATAAACATCATAAATCGACGAATAAACTGGATATCCCAAGATTGGGGTTTATTGGCAAACTCGGGGTCGACGTTGTCGAGGGGAATTGCGGTTTGACTCAGGTCGTACAGTAAGTTATTGAGCAGGATCTGAACTGGTTGCATCGGCAAGAAGGGAAACAAATAGCTAGCCCCTACTACCGAGAACATATTGCCGAAGTTAGAGCTAGCCCCCATCTTGATATATTTGATGATGTTGTTGAACGTCTTTCGACCTTCGATAATGCCATCTTCTAAGACCAATAGGTTTTTTTCTAAAAGAATAATATCGGCGGACTCTTTGGCAACATCGACAGCAGTATCTACCGATATACCAACATCGGCAGCTTTCATCGCCGCGGCATCGTTGATCCCATCGCCCATAAATCCGACGACATGCCCCGCTGAACGTAAAGTTTTAATGATGTCTTCTTTTTGATCGGGCGTCAGGTGAGCAAAAACATCATATTCGAGCACTGTCTTGGCAAAATCTTCCGGCTTCATTTGGGACAATTCCTTACCGGTAATCACCCTCTGAACATCAAAACCGACATCGCGGCAGACTTTAGCAGTAACCAATTCATTGTCACCGGTAAGAACTTTGACCCGAACCCCATACTCGCGCAACGAAGCAATGGCTTTTTCGGCAGAATCTTTCGGGGGATCAAGGAACGCTAAATACCCTAAAAGAACCAAACCCGATTCATCTTGCACAGAAAAATTGGTTTTTTCCTTGCTATACTCACGATAGGCGATCGCTAGCACCCGATACCCTTCTGAGGACAGGCGCATATACTCTTCAATAATGTCATTTTTGATGATCTCAATCATGGGAAAGATATCATCGTCAATTTGATACTTGTCGCAGGCCGCAAAAATAGCCTCTACCGACCCTTTACAGATCAAAACGTGGTTATCTTCATAATCCAACACAACGCTCATCCGTTTGCGTTGAAAATCAAACGGGATCTCATCAATTTTTTTGCAGGTTTTTTCAACATCCAAATCTTCATGACTGAGAATCGAAAGATCAAGGAGGTTCCGCAAACCCGTTTGGTAATAGCTATTCATGTAGGCATAGCGAAGAACATCATCAGAAAAACGATTGGTAACATCGACGTGTTTTTCCAAAATGACTTTATCTTGCGTAATGGTTCCGGTCTTGTCCGTGCATAGGATGTCAATGGCACCCAAGTTCTGAATGGATTTGAGTTTTTTTACGATGACTTTTTTGTGCGACATAAAGAGTGCACCCTTAGAAAGGCACACCGTGACAATCATCGGTAACATCTCGGGTGTCAGACCCACCGCGATCGAAAGACCGAACATCAGGGCATCAAGCCAATTATGCTTGGTTATGCCAACAATCAGAAAGGTCACCCCGACCATGACGATCATAAAGCGAATCATCAGCCAAACAAACTTTGAAACCCCTTTATCGAAGTCTGTAGCGGCATTAGGCGCGGCCAAATTGGCTGAAATTCCGCCCAAGAATGTAGTCATTCCCGTATTGACCACCACACCCTTGCCAGAACCAGAAATGACAGTACTCCCTTGGAAACAGGCGTTTTGCAGATCAAAAACCTCAGTTTTTGTAGGGTCAGGAGCCGGGTATTTTTCTACAGGCATTGACTCGCCGGTTAAAGCGGATTGACTAACAAAAAAATCTTTTGCCGCTAAAACCCTTAGGTCCGCAGGAATAATGGAGCCAGCGGCCAGGACAACAATGTCACCGGGAACAATTTCGGACATCCGAATCTCGACTTCTTTGCCGTCCCTGAGCACTATCGTGGTAGCTTGGACAAGCATTTTGAGTTTTTCGGCGGCGGCGGTAGAACGTTTTTCTTGAAAGTACGCAAGAAAAACACTGATGAGTATCATGCCACCCACGGTTGAAGGCGTTATCAAGTCATTGGACGAGCCCAGATAGGCCAACAGACTAAGCAAAAGGTTACCACTGCCCGATAGCTTGGTGGTGTCTAGAGACATAAAAAACGAGACAATCAAAATGACTAAAAGTTGAATAACAAGCGGGTTGGCAAAACGCTCGAGGACTTCTTCCCCAATACTCTTTTTCTTTTCTGCGGCTAAAACGTTAGGACCATAAATATGCTCCCGGGCTTCGGCTGAGGACTGTTCCAGGCCCTCTCGTGAAGTCTCCATCCGGCTAAGGACATCGTCCTCGGTCAGAAGGCAGGCTTCCCTCAGGCGTTTTTCATGCGCCGTAGCTAGGCTAGGCTTTACGAGGTTCCGACGGTCCATCGGGGGCCTCCTTCTGGAATTTGGGAATTAAACTCATTGTAAAGAAAAGGCCCCCGGTTGCCTAGTAGAGAAATTGTTCTTTTGATTAGCTTTTCGTGAGCTTCGCCTCTTGTCCAAAAAAGCACCATCTTAGTACAATGACGTCCACCAATGGGAGACGATGCAATGGAAGATCCTACGGAAGAAGTACAAAAGCACCTTCATGAACATGCCCATGAAAGCCGTGACCCTGGGATGCTCAAAATCGCCCTTAGTTCTGCGATTATCGCTGTTCTTGCGGCGATTGCTTCACTCATGTCCGAGCATCAGATCAATGAGGCCATGATTTCACAATTGAAGGCTTCTGACCAATGGGCTTATTACCAAGCTAAGGGCCTCAAGCATAACCTTTTAGACACGCAAAAAGAACTTTTGACCCAGTTGGGGCATCCCACCGCTGACGAAACAGCGCGCTGGACGACTGACCTCAAAAAGTATAAGGAAGAACAAAAAGAAATCTCGCAGGAAGCAACTCAGGAACAAAAAGCATCCCACCGTTCTTTTGAAGCTCACTACCGGCTCTCTTTCGCCGTTACCTTTCTGCAGGTTGCCATCGGTCTGTCGGCGGTCTCTGCTCTGACACGGCGGCGTTGGTTATGGATAACCAGCTTAGTTACGGCGGGGGTTGGGATTATTTTAATGGGTTGGGGCTTGGGTCTAGCTATGTTAACTTAGACCCTTTGCCCTTTCTTACCTAACGATTTTGTCGATCTTTGCGCGATTGGCAATCAATGCAAAACAACGCATACGGTATGGCCTGAAGCCTGGAAACCGGTATTGGCTTCTGACATTCCATACAAACTCCGTAGCGATCGTTTTGAATTCGGGCCAAGGCGTTATCAATCATCTGAAGCTTCTTGGATTCAACGGCATTCAAAGCCTCCAAGTTCTTCTTATCAATATCGTCTGACGCCATGTCCACCAAATCTTTGGGGTCAATATCTTCAACAATGGCACGAAAACCTTCGCTTTCCACGACCAAATGGTGAAGAATCTCTTCCTTCTGGCGCTGAAGCTCTTCTTGCATTTTTTTCAGAAATTCTTTGTCCAAGTTTCTCTCCAAGACGGGGATAAAAAACCTAGGTAATCTGATCAAATTCGTTGAAAAAGTCAACTGGTTGACACAACCTTACCGTTCTCTCTATAGTAAAACAACTTATGGCTGAAAAAGAAGAAACGATAGAAGTAGAAGGTGTCGTTAAGGAATCCCTTCCTAACACGATGTTTCGTGTTGAAATCAAAAATGGTCACATCATTCTTGCGCATTTGTCCGGAAAAATGAGAAAAAACTACATTCGTATTGTTCCTGGCGACCACGTTAAAGTTGAATTATCCCCTTATGACCTGTCCCGGGGACGTATTATTTTTCGCGAACGCTAACAGATCTCGTCACGTTACCTGTTATTCCCAAACTTTTTGCCTCAAACCTTGTCAATGGATTGTAGTTTGAGTTTGATCCAGGTTGCGCCAGTTCCCCCTAAACGACGTTCTGCGTCTCCATACTCCTGTACCCAAGGAAAATGGGCAAGCTCATCGCGTACCAGGTGAGGAATCACGCTTTCTTGGGGTGAATGCAGGCCTTTGCCATGAATGATCAATAGCCTTGTCAAATGCTCGTCGACGGCGTCTTTAAGAAATTCGCGCAGGCGTTCCTGAGCTTCGCTTCGTTTTAGCCCGTGTAAATCTAACTCTTCCTGCGCTTCAAAACCTTTTACTGTCCCTTTGCGATATTGTGGGACAGAGATCTTTTTTTCGCCTTCGGCCTCACTCTCAACTTTGAGCGGCTTAGAAAGAGGTTGATGACGCTCCCAACTATCGAGGATCTTCCCAAAATCCATGTTGAATCTCTCCTCAGGTCACGAAATTGGCGCTCACAGGATGGGCGCTCCTCTCGTCGCCATTTATTCTTGAATAGGTAAAAGATAATTGACCTTAAGCCACCCCTGAAGACCGTAGCCCGTGGTGACAAGGGCATAGGGTCCTGATAGGCCCTGATAGCGGACAATAGTCCCTTGAGGTACTGTTAGCCAGTTTTCTGCCAAATCACTAGGGACTCGCCTCAGCGGCGCATCCCCAGTCCCCACGACGGCATCCCCAGGAGATCTTTGGGCCAAAGATACTACCGCTGTTACTCCAGACGCTGCAAAAATAAGAAACGCGACCGTCATGGGGACAATCCAGCTGACTTTACCCGAACGGCGATGCCAGGCCCACAAGAGGAATGCGAGATTCCAACCTAAAAGAGTTACCAGCAGAAAAAGATCGGTAGGAGGCCCTTGCCACACCTGAAACTGATCGATCAACTGGGCTTCTTTTTCTACCTCGCGAAGAGCGGTAAGCGCTTGAGGGCCTTGATAGCCCATAGCGAGGGCCCGACAAAAAGACCTGACAGCCAGAGCGGTTTGTTTTTGTTGTTTTTGTTCTAACCCTTGGTTGTACCAATAGCCTGGCTGATTTATGGGCGCGTGAACGTCAGAAACCGCAGCACTCATCATGAAAAAACCTAACGGAATAAGAACCAGCAGTCCTTTCCCCCGGCTTTTGCGTCCCCGAAAGGTCAGAAGAAAAACCACTGGACCGGGTAAAAAAGCCAACCAAAACCAAAACTTTGTCGCGAGATTCCACGGCTTAACCCTGGCCCATTCCGTCTTGGGAAGCGGAGTCAGCACGGTTACTGGTTTTATCGTAACTTTCCCCGAACTGCTAAGGTTAACTGTTTCTGTTTTAGCTTCCCACGTCCACACTTTGTCCAAACTGGGTTGATAAGAGACAAATGGCGGTACTTGAACCGTATAATTCCCACTGTGATCGGCGACGAATTGCCACGTCACCGTTAAATCTCCTTGATAGCCGCCCGTTGTAGGACGGTAGCCGGAGGTTTCTTGCTTGCTGAGCAAACGGAGTCCCTGAGCATTAACATCAGGAAGGACAAGGTAGGGAAAATTGCCTCTACCACGAACTACTTGAGTGACATTAACTTGACCAGGGTTTTGAACCGAACGCTCGATTTTCGCTTCATACGAAAAATCACCAATAGCCCGGGTCGTTACCGTGGGAGGAATCGCTTGAATCGTCAAGTTCAGCGGAGAGGTCGTTCGAGCCAACCCATTGACGTTAACGGTGACGGCAGGAAGGGTGACACTTCCGGTCTGTGTAGGGATCATCATCCATCCCGACCACGGCAAAGTCAGAATGCGATCATCACCAATTGCTGTTACCTCAATATCTCCAATATTGCTAGCTTTTTCCCAAAGGGTATTCGCTGGAGCCGAAACATCGAGTTCTGCGGGCTGAATCAGCGTTTCTAAGTTCTTTACTTGAAGAATGACGGGAATCCCTTCTCCCAAATAATACGGCCCCGCAGGAACAGACCAACCGACTTGAAGAGGAAACCGATTTTGAGCTTCGTCACGAGCCAAAAGGTAAAGAGTTTTGGGTGTAACCAAGAGTGACTGCTGGCCATAAATCACGGTGAAAGGACCAAGTGTCACGATTCCTGTTTTCACAACCCGAAAACTCAAGGTTAATTTAGTTCCTTTGGTCACCTGCCCTGCACTATTTTCCCAGGATGTTTCTCTAACAAAAGGTCCGCTGGTTAATTCTAACTCAGGAGGGTACGGCATAGGAGCTAGCTTGAGCTGCAGGGGGTCGGGCGTATCCGCCAAAATATTGACATTAAACTGCTGTCCAACCACAAACCGGTCGTTATCCAGACTGAGCTTTGCCTCCAGTGCCGACAGTGGCAACGGGTTAAGTGCTGTCACCAGCCCGAAAAGGCCTACCAGTCTGAAGCAGAGGGCGAGCTTTTTTGCGTGTTGTTGCTTTTCCATCGGTTTCCTTCCAAGCGCTGGACATAATCAAGCAGCGCCTTGGTCTGTGTCGTCGGGTTAGTTGGCGCGGCGGAAATCACTGGCGCCGGCGCATTGGCAAAGGATTGAATTTTCAGAAGGCACAGTTCCAAATTATGTTTTGCCTCAAAACTGGCAGGTTTGAGCAATAAAGCCTGTTGAAAACTGTGATAAGCTTCTTTGTACAAACCCTTTTGGTACAACAGGTCTCCTTTATTAAACGCCAGCCGAAAGAGCAGTTCCTCAGGTGCTTTTTTGTCAACATTGTTCCAAACGGCCAAAGCTGAATTAGCCTCACCTAACGCATTGTAAACGTTACCTAAGTTGTAATTAACCCAGGGACCAAAACGGTCTTTTTGTGTAACTTGCAGGTACCTCAAGCTGGCTAACGGGTAGTTTCCCCGCTGAAACTCATAGTTCCCCGAAAGGATAGCAAGCCCATCAGCGGCATCGGAACAACCTGTTAAGGTAGCACCAAGGGCTAAGCCCGCAAGAATTCGAAGGATTTTCACAGAATTTTCCTCCAGGGCAAGGCCCAAAGGAGTACAGCGCCTGTTAGACTCAACAACGCCGCTATTAAAAACAGCCGGTACTGCGGAGCTGGCTCCCACTGGACACCACCTCGTACAGCGGGGTTTTCTAGGCTCGTCAAACGGCTTTGCAAGTCGTCGAGACGGTCACGGTCAGCGCCATAATAATACGTTCCGCCGGTTTCAGAGGCAATTTCACGCAACAAGTCTGGGTTCAACTTGGTAATCACCGTAAATCCAAAATCATCCTCTAAAACACCCTTTCCTTGACGAATAGTTGAGCCCTTACGGGTTCCCAGGCCAAAGGCAAAGACTTCAACCCCACGGGAAGCCAAGGTTCGGGCAGCAGAAACAGCATCCCCATCGCGGGCTTCGCCATCAGTGAACAAAATCACCGCTTTGTGATGATCGTCAGGGGACTGCAACGAACGGTAGCCCTCTAACAACCCGGCGGCAAGGTTACTACCAACCCCGGGAGCCACGGTAGGCCCCAAATCATTGAGCCAATTTTCTAAATCATTCGTATCCATCGTCAGGGGAGTTAAAATGCGAGCTCGACCTTTGAACGCCACCAACGAGAAGCGAGTTTGGGGGAAAGTCCTCAAAATAAACCGTGCCGCTTCTATACCCGCCGCCAAACGATCAGGTTTGACATCGGTCGCAGTCATACTCCAGGAAACGTCAAAAACCAAGGCAACGTCCAAACCATTTTCATGTTCGGGTACGGAGTGCTCGCCCCAGGAGGGGCCAGACCAAGCAAAAATCAATGCTGCTAGCGTAACTATCAGCAAAAGGCCTGCAAAAAAACTTTTAACAAAGTAGATACCCGCCAACCTGTGTTGCCGCCATTCGCCTCCCAAGCGCAACAGCTCTTTTCGTCCGCGCCGATACGAAATACCCAAGATAGCCAACACTACGGGAAGAATACTGAGAGTCCACAAGACCTCGGGTCGAGCGAAAATCACATGATCTCCTTCAGAACGAGCTTGCGAACAAAAAACGAAAACAGGAGCATGGCTAAGGCACCCAAAACAAAATAGGCGTATAGCTGATCATTCACCACTTGAATTTGAATTTTGCGCGAAGACGTTTCACGTGAGTCAATGGATTGAAAGATGGAATCTAAACTCCCTGGTGAAGAGGCTGAAAAGTATTGTCCCCAAGGAGGAATGGCCAAACTGCGGAGAAAATTTTCATGAAAGCCCCCTTCAAGAGTTCCACTGTAGGTTAAACCGGTCCGGGGATCTCGAACCTCTAAGGGGACGGTGTCAGGAGTTCCTATGCCGACCAGATACAGCCGTATTCCCAACGAATGGGCCAATTCGGCAGCCGTGCCTGGTTGAATTTCACCAGCATTGTTATCGCCGTCCGTAAGCACCACAATCATCTTGTTTTTTCCTGGTGCCTTTTCTAGGTGCAGAGCCGCAACGGCAATGCCCATGCCTAAAGCGGTTCCGTCGCCCAACCCCATGACCTGAGCCCGGTCAAGTCCTTCGTGGAGAAAGGTCTGGTAATCGGTGGTCAGAGGCACACTCAACAAAGCTTCGGAGCCAAAAAGCACAAGGCCAATTTCATCGTTTTGACGCCCATGGACAAAGCGAGTAATGACGGCTTTGGCCGCGTCAAAACGGCTTTGAGGGGGAAAATCACGAGCGGCCATACTTGGCGATTCATCCAGTACAATCATGATGTCGGAACCGTCATTTAAGTACAGTTTTTTCTGATGGGTGATGATGGGACCAGCCAGTGCCAAAACCACAGCGCCCCAGGCCAACCAAAAGGTCAAATGAGACAGAGCATTAAAAAAGGCGAGAACAGGCTGAAACGAAGTTAGCTTAGCCCCTTTCCAAAGTCCCAAAGGTAAGGAAATCCTCCCCCCTCTCGCTCGCCATAAATGCCGCAAGCCCACAAGAAGCGGCAAAAGAAGTAACAGGACTAAATATCCGGGAGCTTCAAAGGTCCACATTCCACCCCTCCCCCGATTCCAGTAAGGCCGCTTGGGCTCTAACCGCGGCAATGTCCTCCCAGCGTTCCGCTAAGGCGGGCTGACGACCGTCAAAGCGCACAACATCAGCCCTGTGAACCAATCGGATCCATTCAGCAGACCATGCTGACGGAAGTAACCCCAGCATCTCGGACAAATCCAGTGGCGTTGCTGCCATCATGGGCTTTTTTAACCGGTCCGTCAGATAGCGGCGGACTAATAACGAAAATTCTGTATAAAATTCTGGTCCGGGTAGCTGTCCTGCTTTTAAACCCAGCTTTTTTAAACTTTTTTCTAAGCGATGCAAAGGTTTTTTTCGTGAAGTACGCATTTTAAGCCCTCCCCAAAGGGAGCTGATCGGGCGAAAAAGCTTCCACACAACAAAGGGTAAAACCAAAACAAGAAACAGACCCAGCTCTAGGTATAAATCGGTTTGAGGAAGAGCCAAAGGAGGCTGAGGAGGTGCTAAATCTCCGGGGTTCTGGGGGTTCAGCACACTTGCCGTATGAATTCGTATTCCTGACAGCACAACATCCCCCAAAGGAAGTGGAGGCAAAGTCTTGCTCCCCGGAGCAAACGGAATGAACTTAACCGTAACGCGAACTAAAGCTCCTTCGGGGCGCACATCCACCCCAAGAATCTTAAGCCACGGTTGGCTGGGCAGTTCACGGCTGGCAATGATTTGCTCTCCCGTTTTTGGTAAAAGGGATAACCGAAGTTCTACGTGATCGCCTACAGTATACTGAGGAGGAACGAACACTTCATCGGCAATCGCATACTTATCAGAGCCTGCAGGCCGCGAAGTCTCCCCAATGGGGCTTTGAGCAAATAGCGGATATCCGAAACAGAGGAGGATAGTAAAACCTAGCCACTTCACTTCTTGCGTTCCCGTTTTGTAAAATATTGCAACAGCTTGGCACCTGGGTCATCCTCAGTGCTGACTTCAAGAATATGCACCCCTCGAAGTAAACATTCACGCTTCCAATACAAGCGATGGAGTGCCCAAAAGTCATGATAATCCTTGCGAAATTTCAGCGACTGGCCATAGGCCTGAACACTGCGTCCAGTTTCTGGGTCAACCAGCTCAACCATGCCACCTTCAGGAAACTCCGAATCCACGGCATCAAAGACTCTGATGGCAATCACATCATGACGACGAGACAAGAGAGAGAGGTTCTTCCAAAAGCCCGTTGTTTTAAAGTCAGAGAGGATCACGACAATTCCTCGTCTCGTCATCGCTTCTTGGGCGCTTCGAAGAGCTAAGGCAAGGTCAGAACCCTTTCCTTGCGACCGCAACGCCAAGCAATCATGAACCAACGATAAGGCGTGTGTTTTTCCCTTACGAGGCCTAACCCAATGCTCAATTTTGTCTGAAAAGAAGACAGCCCCCACCCGGTCTTCGGAGGCAACGGCAGCAAAAACCAAATTGGCAAAGAGAATATTTACCACTTCTCGTTTGTTGAGTAGAGAGGCGCCTGAATCGAGGGACGGTGAAACGTCAACCAGAATTTGCAAACTTAACTCGCGTTCTTCACGAAACTTTTTGGTAAACGGACTACCTAAGCGCGATGACACATTCCAGTCAATGAACCTGGCATCATCATGCGGGTCATACTCCCGGACTTCGTCAAATTCGAGGCCTGGCCCTCGAAAGACCGAGCGGTAGTTTCCTGAGTACAAGCCTTCAACCAAACGCGTGGCCGATAGGCGCAGTTGACGAACTTTGCTGTAAAAGTCTTGAACTTCCATGGCCTTCTCAGGGAATAGCCACAGCGGACAAGAGGATTCTTACCACATCATCAACCTTCATATCTTCCGCTTCTGCTTCGTACGATAAAACCAGCCGATGACGCAGAACCGCCGGGGCTACCGCTTTGACATCTTCGGGTAAAACAAACCCACGACCTTCAAACAGGGCCTTAACCCGAGCTAAGCGGTACAAGGCGATCGATGCCCGTGGACTGGCGCCATATTCAATAAACCGTGCAAACGAAAAATTCCGACGATCTTTTTCACGGGTGGCATGAACAATTGCAACGATGTAAGTTTCAATCTTTTCATCCAACCTTATCGCCGACAGGGCACGGCGAATGGTCATCAGCCCAGAAGTATCAAGCACTCGCTGTAAAGGTGGCAGGTCGTCACGATCGGCGGCTACAACTTTGAGAATATGCAGTTCTTCTTCGGGAGTCGGGTAATCGACCACCAACTTGACCATAAAACGGTCCAACTGCGATTCAGGCAGTGAATAGGTTCCCTCTTGATCGATAGGGTTCTGAGTCGCCAAAACAAAAAAAGGATCAGGAAGCGCAAAGGTATTTTCGCCAATGGTCACCTGATTTTCTGCCATAGCCTCTAACAGAGCGGACTGTACCTTTGCGGGAGCCCGGTTAATTTCATCGGCTAAAATAAAGTTTGAAAAAACAGGACCCTTGCGGGGAAGAAACTCACCCGTCTGCTGACGGTAGACCATGGTCCCAATGAGATCGGCCGGCAAAAGGTCAGGAGTGAACTGAATGCGGCGAAAGTCAAGGCCCATGACCTCTGCTAAAGTTTTGATCGCCAGGGTCTTTGCCAAACCGGGCACACCTTCTAGCAGAACGTGCCCCCCCGCGACTACGCCCATCACTAAACCTTCAATTAAGGCCGTCTGACCAACTATCCGTTTGCCTAGCTCTCGTTTTGTTACTTGAAAGAGGTTGACGGCTTCGTTGATCCGGGTTTCGCGGTTGACATCAGACGCTCGGGTAGAATCCATATCTTTTCCTTTTTAACAGCGATAATCAGCGTTAACTACGGTAATCAGCGTTTTCACGCACATATTCATAACTCAGGTCACTTCCCCAGACAGTGGAAGAACCCCGGCCTTTACCCAGAGTTACTTCAAACACCACATTGTTTTCATGGCGGGGATACCCTTCTTTGCGTTCTGGCTGGGAAGCTGCTTGAAAAGCGGACGAAAGATGCTTTTCTTTTTCAGGGCTCAACAGAAAAACGCCTTGATCAAAAACCGTTTGACCGGCGATGACCAGTACCATTTGTGCACGTTCCAGGGTCTTTCCGGCGTTGCCCAAGGCGTCACCCACAGCAGAAAGGACTCGTCCCACGTTAGGGTCATTACCAAATACGGCAGTTTTTACCAGAGGAGAATTAGCAACCGCCTTGGCAACTACCAATGCCTCAGCATCAGTTTCGGCACCATTGACACGAATTTCTAACACATGAGACGTTCCTTCGCCGTTACGAACGATGTCTTGGGCTAGTTCGCGAAGGACCTCTTCGAGAGCCCGTTCAAACGCCTGCTGGTCGGGGCAAGGAAAGCGCTGGCTCGAAAAAGCCAACACCATATCACTGGTGGACTGGTCGCCATCCACACTAATATGGTTGAGTGTCTTATCGACGGTACGCGCCAATATATCACGCAACGAAGCCCGCGAGACCTCAAGATCAGTCATGACATACACCAGCATCGTTGCCAAGTTAGGCTCGATCATGCCAGCGCCCTTAGCAACGGCAACCACGCGGCCACCAAACAAACTTCGGGATCTTACCTTTGGGTAGGCATCGGTGGTCATAATGCCTTCTGCCAGACCTAATGCCGATTTTGACTGCAGAGCGTCAGCTAAAGAAGGCAGAACCGCTGTCATTTCTGCGACTGGCAATGACCACCCAATAATGCCCGTGCTGGCGACAAAAAACTCGTGGGAGGGTGAAGCAAACACGGCGGCTACCGAAGACTGAAGGGCACGAGCATCAGCTAAGGCGGTAGGGCCTCCTACATTGGCAATTTTATTGTTGATCAAAACGCCTCGGGACAAGGGGCGCGATAACAGTTCCCTCCCCAAGATCACGGGCGCACCCGGAAAAGCATTGCGCGTAAACAAACCCGCAAAGGCGGCCGTTGGCTCGTCTAAGACCAAAAGGTTCAGCTTCATCGGCAAAGGTTGAGGAACAGGCCGCTCTTTCGGTTCGAAGGTCAACGCTACTGTGGCGGTGGAAAACCCGTCTGGCAAAGCGGCACGCCGTTCCAAATCGGCACGGTAGTCCTGGGCGCTTGAATATTCCATGGTTACGTTCTAAGGGAAATCCTTAAAAAGGTAAAGAAGTATCTGCCTCAACGTGCCAGAGCAAGCTTCAAATACACGGGCAAATGATCTGAAATTCCTTTACGGTCGCGAACAGACCAGGCATGGGGTACCCCCTGTGAGGTAAGCTGAGCCGGTGTCGTAAAAGGGCCAGCCTCTGCCTGAGCAAAAACGCCCGACCTCAGACTAGAAGAGGCAATCAAAACATGATCAAAATGCGCCCACTGGCCTCGCCAAAAGTAGGTACCCGGCTGGCTAGTTTGCCAAACCTCACGCCACCCCCAGCCCGCTTTCTGCGCCGAAGCTTCGTCTGTCCAAACACTCAACCACCTCTGAGTTCGGTCGGCGCCGGGGTTTTGAGCAACCCTCCAGCTTAAAGCCGGGTACTCGTCCTTACCGGTATTAAAATCACCGACGGCCAAAATTAATGGCTGAGGAGAGTGTTGTTGCCAGAATAAAAGCCTTTGATTGAGGATTTGGGCGCACTCTTGGCGTTCGGGCTCCGTCTCTTCGGGGTCAGGAAGACGGCTTTTCCAGTGATTGACCAAGATGACCACAGGCCCAGCGGGTGTTGTTACTTGAGCTTCGAGTAACGGGCGTCCTGGCTGACCTTTCCACGAGGGGGCAAACGCTCCGACGTTCGTCAAAGGGTATCGCGATAGCAAAACCGAGCGAATACCTTCACCAGGGGTAAGAGCAGACCAACGATAGCCTAAGCCGGTAAAAAAACGATCACGTAAAACTTGAACGACGTGTTCGTTTTCAACTTCTTGCAAAGCGACCAGGTCAGCCCCAGGGCTGGGCAAGGTGCGCAACACATCAGCTATTTTTTGACAGCGAGATAAAAAATCTGCTTGCCCCCAACTTTGACTAGGAACAAACTCGGCGTATTCTCCACCATCGGCGACATCGTCAAAAAGATTTTGGACGTTCCAGGTCAAAACAGTCAGCGAACTTTGCGGCCGTGGTCCCAGGATGGGGGTACAGGACACCAAAGAGGCCAGAACAAACACGAAACACCCGGTAAATCGAAGCCCTAACACGCAACACCTCCCGACGGTTCCCCGTCAGGAACGCGTCACAAGGAAGACAGTAAAAGTTGCGTTTCGGCTTCAGCTGTTCGTTGACTAGGTTGCCATTCACGGCCCGTAATAAGGTGGAAAGCCTCACGGTAGCGTGAAAGAGTGCCCTCCCAGACTGTCTCAGGAATGGCTGGTACCGGACCGTAGCCTTGATACCCCTGGGAGATCAGCCAGGCTCGAAAATATTCTTTGTCCAACTTTTTAGGTTCACGGCCTTCTCGAAAGGCCGCGTCGTAATCTTCCAAGTACCAAAAGCGACTACAATCAGGGGTATGAACTTCATCGACGAGGGTCAGTTGACCGTCAACAAGGCCAAATTCGTACTTGGTATCGACGAGGATAAGTCCCCGTTCCGCCAATCGACGACGGCCGCGCTCGTACAATTTCAGGGCGACTTCGACAACTTTCTTCCACAAGCCTTCTTCCACCAAACCTTGCCGAACGATCTGCTCATGAGAAATGGGTTCGTCATGAGCACCCGCCTCGGCTTTGGTAGAAGGAGTGACTCGTGGTTCGGGTAATTTTTGATGGGCTTTCCAGCCTGAGGCCTGACCCAGATCTTCCAAGCCTGGTGTTACTACGCCAGAACGCCAGTCGCGCCAAGCCGAGCCTGTAAGGTAACCACGGACAATTACTTCAACGGGCAAAACCTTCGCCTTGCGGACTTGTACCGAGCGTGGCGAAAGTTCTTTCAGTACGTGATTTTGAACAATATCAGAAGTCTCGTGAAACCATTGCAACGACATTTGGTTCAAGATTTCTCCCTTTCCGGGAAGAACTCCTAAGACCTGGTCAAAAGCTGAAATTCGATCTGTGGTCACCAAAATCATAGCCGAGGGCGAAGTTAAAACATCGCGAACCTTACCACGATACAGCTTCGTTCCTGCGGGAAGTCGATTTTGCTCGATTCCCGAAAACGCCAGTGAAGAATCAAGAACTGACATCAGACGCCCAAATCCCCACGATTAACAATAACCCGTGACAAAAGACCGTACTGAACCGCCTCGTCGGCGTTCATCCAGTAATCTCGGTCAGTGTCTTTTTCTACCCTATTCAGCGGTTGACCAGTTTCGTCGGCAATGAGCTTGTTGATACGAACTCGCAGTTTTTCGATTTCTTGGGCATGAATTTCAATTTCGGTAGCGACCCCTCGTATTCCTGACAATGGCTGATGGATCAGATAGTGGGAATTGGGAAGGCCCAGGCGCCTTTCGCGGGGAGCCGCTAAGAGCACTAAAGCTCCGGCCGAAGCCACTAAACCCATCCCGATAATCCACACCGGGGCTTTGACAAAGCGAATCATATCAAAGATCGCGTAACCAGCGTCGGCGTCACCACCAGGTGAGTCTATCATCACTTTGATAGGAGCGTCGGAATCGGCCTCGAGAACCAACAATTGCCTGATGACTCGTTCAGCCAAACTCTTGTCAATTTCACCAGACAAGAGGACCGTGCGGGTCTTCATAAACTTTTCCGACAACTCGGGGGCGGGCGCTTTGGCCTCTTTTTTTTCTTCTTGTTCTTCTTGTTCTTCGTCGTACCTGAAGGGCATGCTCTATCCTTTTCAAGGAAAATTCGCGTTCGGTAAGCGCGCTCTGATTGAGAATAATGTTTTTTTTCGCCAACGTAAAGGGCAGATTTGGCGGGCTGTCCTTGTCAAAGGCCTCAAAATGCGGGATAACCCTGGAATGAAATCGGGTTTTATTGCTATCGTCGGCCGCCCTTCCAGCGGCAAGTCCACCCTTGTCAACGCCTTGTGCGGAGCCAAAGTCAGTATTGTTTCGCCTGTTCCTCAAACTACACGAAATCAGGTTAGAGGAATCGTTAACGCCCCAGACGGGCAAATCGTGATCTTGGATACTCCAGGCTTTCATTTGTCCGACAAGAAATTCAACCTCGAGATGATGGGCAACGTCTCGCAGGCTCTCGAAGGTGCGGATGCCGTCCTTTACGTCGCCGATTTAAGTCGTCCGGCGGGCCCCGAGGAGCTAGCGTTGCAAGAACGACTTCGTCGAGTTTCTCTACCAATTCTTGCCGCGCTCAACAAAGCCGATTTAGCTCCCCAAGAGCTCAGCAGCTTTGAGGCACAAATTCGTGAAGCCCTTCCTCAAATCCAAACATGCATGGCGATTAGTGCCCTTACGGGAGCAGGTATCGAAAGTTTGAAAGCCGCTTTGTTCGCGGTTTTGCCCGAGGGAGAGTCTTTTTATCCTGCGGATTTCTATACTGACCAGGACCCCTCATTTCGGGCATCTGAAATCATCCGTGAAGCCGCCATCCAACGCCTCGGTGAAGAGGTTCCCCATGCCCTGTATGTAGAAATCGCCGACATGGAGCTCAAAGAAAATGGCGATCGCCTGTGGATTCGGGCTTTTTTAACAGTGGAACGGGACAGCCAAATCGGCATCGTGGTCGGTCATGGCGGAGCCAAGATCAAAGAAATTCGCGTTGCTTCACAAAAACAGTTGGGGAAAATCTTTACGCAACGGATTGAACTAGATCTGCGCGTCAAGGTCAACGCCAAATGGCGTACCAAGGACACCCTTATTCGCGGGCTTCTTAAGGGGCAAGAGTCTAGTCTTTAATCGATCTTTTGAATCGAGTGAATGCTGGGCAAAGCTCTGAGAGCCTTAAGAATCTTAAGAGAATCATCCCGGCCCTCGAGTTCCATCGTGAACGATCCAAAAAGGTGCCCCTGATGGTCGTCTTCGAGCCGACCTTCAATCAGGTGGCCCTTGTGCTTGCGAATCGCGCCTTCAATTTCGCTAAACAAATCGCTGGAGTGTTTGGCTACCACCCGAAATCTTCGGGTAACAAACGGCGAGACAGTTTCCCATTCCACCTCAATTTTACGGTGATCGATGCCGGGAATATGCTCCACGTTAGGACAATCCTCCCGGTGGATGATGATGCCTCGTCCCCGTGAGACAAAACCCACAATCGGGTCGCCAGCCACCGGCGTACAACACTGAGCAAAGTGGATCAAAACATTCTTTTGGTCATCGATGCGGACTCCAACCTTGCCGGCCTCTGCTAACCTTTGTGCAGGCGCTGTTTCGGCTTCGAGTTTACGCGGTGCAGGTAACCGAGCTGGGGGCATACTTCCCGCGGATTTTCGCGACGTTTTCGCCACGATATTTTTTTCAATGACCAAACCTTCATCATTGTGGGCCAGCCACCAGCGGATCTTTGAACGAGCCCGAGAGGTTTTGACATAACGAAGCCAGTTCACATGGGGCCGAGCTTGAGGCTGAGTGAGAATCTCAATGACTTGGGTGTTACGCAACTCTTGATGCAAAGGAATAATGGCCCCATCGGCTTTTGCCGCCACGGTATGGTTGCCCACTTCGGTGTGAATAGAATAGGCAAAGTCCAGGGCTGTTGACCCTACGGGCAGCTCAATAACCTTGCCTTTGGGCGTAAACACATAAATCGCATCCTTGAGCAGTTCCCCCTTGATTTGATCAAGAAAGTTTTCGCCGCTGGCCGCTTCATCCTGCCAAGAACGCAGTTTGTTCACAATGGAGATTTCCACGGCATTCCCTTTGCCGTGGTTTTTATAAATCCAATGCGCCGCAATGCCAAACTCTGCCGTTTGATGCATTTCATGGGTTCGAATTTGGATTTCGATTAGACGGCCCTCATCACCCATGACTGTGGTATGAAGGCTTTGATACCCGTTATCTTTGGGCATGGCGATGTAGTCTTTGAATCGGCCGTCGATGGGTTTCCATAGACGGTGTGCCACGCCCAGAAGAGTGTAACACTCGGTTGAGGTTTGACAAAACGCCCTGACTCCGAGCATATCAAAGACTTCGCCAAGATCACGGCCTTTCTTCCATTTTGAGTAAATAGAATAAAAATGTTTAGCACGGGCATCGACCGTAACGGCGACACCTTCTTGCAACGCAGCGGCGCGCAAGGTGTCCTCGATACGGCGAAGGTAGGCTTCGCGTTCCCCTCGTTTAGAATCTACCCAAGATTTGATCTGCGAATACGCGCCTCGATCCAGGGTCTTCAAGGCTAAATCTTCTAGCTGATTTTTAAGGCTAGAGATTCCCAAGCGGCCCGCTAAAGGCGCATAAATATCAAGACACTCGGTGGCAATCCGGCGCGCCTTCTCGGGGCTAAGATGCTCCAGCGTGGTCATATTGTGAACTTTATCAGCCAGCTTGATCATAATCACCCGCAAGTCCTTGGTCATGGCAAAGAACATCTTGCGGATGGTTTCGGCTTCTTGAACCGATTTTGTTTTGGCATGAAGAATGTGAATTTTGGTGACACCATCGACCAGAGAGACAACTTCGGCCCCAAAGAGGCGTTCCATATCCTCGGGCGGAGTCCCTGTATCTTCTAAAATGTCATGCAGTAAACCCGCAGTAATGGTAGCCGCATCCATATTGAGTTCAGCCAAGATGGCGGCAACCTGCAGAGGGTGAATAATGTAGGGCTCACCTGAAGCGCGCTTTTGGTCGCCATGGCGTTCTTCAGCCCAAACGGCGGCGCGGAGAATGGTGTTCTTTTGCTCGGGACTGAATCGATCAAGGCGATCGGCAAAGGCCCGCTTAAGGGAGTCAAGCTCCGACTCCCGAATCAATAGGCCGGTCATGACTCCTTCTTTATCGGCACCTAACGAAAACAAGTAATCCGGTAATTTATAGAATAACGAATTTACTATGGAAATTCAATTCCCCTAAAGGTTTATGACACCTTTGTCAGTTACCATTTTCCAAGCGATTTAACAAAGCTTGCTCCTCGGTAGTCGGGGGGGCTTCAATCACGACACGGCTGGCCGTTTCGGGGTGAACGAATTCTAAGCGGCGGCAGAACAGGCACAGGCGATCAAGAGCAGAACGCTCTTGCACGAAAATATTCAAAGCTGTATCGCCCCAAACGGTGTCACCCAAGATCGGGTGCGCAAGACCCCGAGCATGCTGACGAATTTGATGTCGGCGTCCGGTATGAGGCAGAACTTCGGCCAAGGTCATCCTTAAGGTCAAAAATCCATGCCAAGACCAGGCGGGGGCCCACAGCTCTAAGGGACGAAACTCGGTAAGAGCAGTAAGGTTTGCTTCGCCTTTTCGCTCTTTTTTAACAAGGCGGTCGGTAGTTTGCGCTTCTTCCAGCCAGCCCCGTAACACCGCGTGATAAATTTTGACGACTAACCGATCGCGCCACTGACGAGCAAGGTCCGAGGCTGCTTGTGCGTCCCGTGCCAAAACCAAAGCGCCCGAGGTGGGTCGATCTAACCGGTGAACCGGCCAAAGGGGCCCCCACTCAGGGACTAACAGATCAGTAAGACTGAGTTCTCCGGGAGCAAGCCGCGTGGGGTGCACATGCATGCCAGGAGGTTTTCGAACCGCGAGTATGCGCTCATCGGAGTACAAAATTTCAACAGGAGAACTAATAACGCTTTTTCTCCACCAGAATCGCCATGAGCTGATTGAGCAACCGGATATCCATCTCGTCGGCATTCGCATTGATGCCGTCACGAATCATTTCCCATTCGGCATCCGCAAACTCGCTATCGGTAGCCTGGCCAGTAATAAAGTCAATCAAATTCAAAGGGGCTTCGGCCAGAACATACAAATCGGTACCAGGCGTAGTTTCGCGCCACTGTTCATGGTAAAAATGAAAAATGTCAAACTTTAAGGCGTCAGGGATACCCCCTAAGTAATGAAACAGCGTGTCACGGATCGCGGTGATCGCCTCATCTGGGTCCTCGAAGCGCCTAATGGCGTCTTTAGCTTTTTTGAAATATACTTCAGAGGTATTCATATCCGACTCCCGACGGGATTGTAGCGGGATCACGCTAAACCCGCAAGACGGCCCAGCCTAACTATGGAGGTGACATGCGATTTCATCCGGTATGGCTAGGCGCTATGCTGTGCCTTTTAGGTCTAGCTTGTTCCTCGTCGCCAGCTCGTAGTGCTGAAGTACCCGATTCTTCAGGGCCAAAAGCCTTCACTCTCACGGTTACCCCCGTGTGGCCGTATGATAACCTTCCGGTCAGTCCCCTGGCGTTGGCGGTTTTTCAGCAAAAAATCCAACGTATTGTTGTTCTTTTTCAACCAGGGTGGAGCTTTGACTCTGTGTATGGGGACTATCCTGGAGCCGAGGGGATCTTGTATGCCCCGTTAGTTTCGACTCTTCAAAAATCGAAATCGGGTTCGCTTCTCGAAGGGCCGCAAGACAAGCCCTTTTCATTGTCAGGGTTATACACGTTAGATAGTCGCTTTGCCAGTCTCAAAACTGGGTTTTACACCAACCAGCTTCAAATTAATGGTGGCATCAACGACAAGTTTATTGCCTGGAGTCCCCAAGGAACACTAGCAATGGGGTATTGGCCGTCTCGGCTTTTGCCCGAATCCGCCTTAGCCCACCGTTACACCCTTTTTGATCACTACTTTGTTTCGGCCTTTGGGGGGACCTTTTTAAACTTTCAGTTTTTAGTTGCTGGTCAAGCTCCGGTATTTTTAGCGGCACCCTCGAACCTTGTGGCTGTTCCCCCCGATAATCAAAACCTCACTGTCACTGATAAGCCTGTCTCCCCTGACGGCTTGGTAGTGAACAGTCAGGCTTCGGTGAATCACCCTTGGCCACCAGGAATGACCCTTTTGAGTTCGACCCTTGATCTTGTGCCTGATCAAACAAGCCCCACACTGGGCGATGCTTTAAGCGCCCAAGGCGTTACATGGGCCTGGTATCAAACCGGTTGGGATACCGCTTTAAAGGGACAACCTCTTCCCGGATATTCCTATACCAGGGAGCCCTTTCAGTACTATTCGTCTTTTGCTGACCACACGACAGCCAAAGCTTTGCACCTTAAAGATTATCAACAATTTTTATCACAAGCCGCAACAAATACCCTGCCACAGGTATGCTTTGTCGATCCATTTCCTTTTAAGGCCTCAGCGCTACCTTCGCTACTTTCTATCCAGAAATTTATGGTTAACCTGGTAAACAAAATCCAGGCTATGCCCTCCGGGGCCTCAACTTTGATCGTGCTCACTAGCGCTGATGCTGGTGGTCACTGGGATCATGCGCCTCCGCCTTCAGGCGATGCCTGGGGTCCTGGGACTCGTGTACCGCTCTTGATGATTTCGCCTTATGTGAAAAAAGGCTGGGTTGAACACCGTGTGTTTGACGCCTCGTCTTTACTCAAGTTGATCGAACAGCGCTGGAATATTCCTCCGCTAAATCGCCGAGATGCCAACGCCAACAACCTGCTGTACGCTTTTGCGGTGAACTAGGGGGTTGCCCCGAGCAAATTCCAAAGGTGTTTACTTCGGCTTCAAAAGCTATTATCGCTCAACAAATCTGTATTAGTTTTTGGACAGGATACTAATTGAGTACCCATTAAATTAAAAAAAAGCCCCCGAATCGCTCGGGGGCTGAAGTCACCTTAGAACCTTAGCAAGGATTAAAAGCGAAAGAGCATGTCTTCGTAGGTGGGATACGGATAATAATCAGCAGGTAACACACCTTCTAGTGCGTCCACAGCAGAGCGTACACCGGCCATGGCGACAAAGACCTTTTCGCGGTACAGTTTTGCCTTCTTGTGAGTATCCCCTTCTTCGCGGGCACCGGCCAGCTCTTTTTCAAGAACGGCCAAGGCTCCATAGGATTTTGACAGAAGATCGCCACCAGCCTTAAGCTGGGCTTCGGGTCCACTGACGTCAATCTTTGCGGCTTTAAGGGTCTCGATACTGGCCACGAGACCGGTCAGCCATTCCAAAGCGGACGGCAGAATGCTCTTCTTGACCATTTCAACCTGAACACCGGCTTCGATGTTGATGGTCTTGGCATACTTCTCAAGATAGATTTCTACACGGCTGTGCAACTCTTCTTCGGTAAAGACCGCGTGTTTTTTGAACAGCTGGACACTGTAATCTTTGCCGTATTCCGGCAGGCAGTCGATCCAAGCCTTGATATTGGGGAGTCCGCGCTTAGCCGCTTCGGCTTCCCACTCGTGGCTATAGCCGTTGCCGTTAAACACAACGCGCTTGTGAGCCTTGTACTGTTCCGAAACAATCTTCTTGATTTCCGCTTGCTTGTCCGACGCTTTTTCGAGGCGATCAGCGTACTGAGAAAGAATCTCGGCGACCGCTGTGTTAAGCACCACGTTGGGTCCGGCGATGGAATCGCCCGAGGGAACCATGCGGAACTCGAACTTGTTACCGGTAAACGCAAAGGGGCTGGTGCGGTTACGGTCGGTAAGGTCCTTCGGCAGGTCGGGCAACGATGTAGCGCCCAGTTCCAGCTTTTGTCCGTCTTTGGTGGTCAAGGTCTTGCCTTCGCTGATCGCTGTCAGAATTTCTTCAAGCTGACCCAAGAAAATCGAAATGATGGCCGGAGGAGCCTCGTTGGCACCCAGGCGGTGATCGTTTCCGGGGTTACCGGCAGCGGTGCGGAGTAAAAGCGCATATTTATCTACAGCTTCAATCACTGCAGTGCAGAACAACAGGAACTGGCTATTCTCTTGGGGAGTCTTGCCAGGTTCCAAAAGGTTCTGACCGTCGTCACTTCCCATGGACCAGTTGTTGTGCTTACCCGAGCCATTGACACCAGCAAAGGGTTTTTCGTGCAACAGAGCGGCCAACCCGTGGCGGGATGCCACTTTGCGCATGGTCTCCATGACCAATTGGTTCGAGTCGGTGGCGACGTTGGAAGCCGAGAAGATCACGGCCAGTTCGTACTGGTGAGGAGCAACTTCGTTGTGTTGTGTCTTGGCGGTGATACCCAGTTTCCAGAGTTCTTCATTGAACTCGCGCATAAAGGACTGGACGTTATCGGGAATAGCCGCAAAGTAATGGTCTTCGAGCTCCTGTCCCTTGGCAGGAAGGGCACCAACAACGGTGCGGCCTGTCAAAAGAAGGTCGGGGCGCTGGTTAAAGTAGCCTTCGTCAATCAAAAAGTACTCTTGTTCGGGGCCGACTGTGGTAACCACGCGGGTGGCGGTGGTGTTGCCCAGAGCTTTCAGAACGCGGACGGCTTGGCGGTTGATGGCGTCCATCGAGCGCAACAGAGGAGTCTTTTTATCGAGAGCTTCACCGTGGTAACCTACAAAGGCGGTAGGAATACACAGGGTTACACCCGACGGGTCAGACTTCAAAAAGGCAGGACTGGCTGTGTCCCAAGCAGTATAGCCACGGGCTTCAAAGGTTGCCCGCAGACCGCCCGAAGGGAACGACGAAGCATCAGGTTCGCCCTGGATGAGTTCTTTTCCCGAAAACTCCATGATGACTTTGTCATCACCAACGGGGCTGATGAACGAGTCATGCTTTTCGGCGGTAATGCCTGTCAAGGGTTGGAACCAGTGGGTGTAGTGAGTCGCACCTTTCTCTAGAGCCCAATCTTTCATCGCATTGGCCACGACCTCGGCGACTTCGTTAGTCAGCTTCTTTTTGCCAGACTGAACCTGCTTCAGCTCTTTGTAGACCGACTTGGGCAGGCGTTCCCGCTGGGTCGTGTCGTTGAAACTGTTTGAGCCGAACAGAGCAGGAACTCCGCCCACGGCCTCGACGATATCAGACATGTCGTTTCTCCTTACAAATACGGATGGTATTTTTAGACTCTCTAATGGAGTTTGCCCATACTAACATGGGATGACCTTTTGGCCAACACAGGAAGCCGGGTCTTTATTTAACTAGCAAAAAGAATGCCAAAACAGAAAACCCCTCAAAAGAGGGGTTTTGAATCACTTACAGGCGCCTCAAAAGCTAAGTCCTACATTTCGGTTACCGGCCAGACCTGATATTTCTCGATAAATTCTACCGGTCGGTAGGTTTCTTTCGCCTGGCGAAGACCGGGATCCCCTAAATCTTGTTCGCGATTCACACAGGCGTAGTTCTGGCACAGTGTCTTCGACCAATCCTGAAAAATCGTCTGGTAGACGCCTTTAATACTACCATCTGCCTTTTCAAAGTGAATCACAAAGCAGCGTCCTTGACGCATAGCTTCACCCTGTGCATAGGCGATCGGTTTGCCGTCTAAAAACCAAATTCGCCCCGAAAGTTCCAGCTCGCGACGCAGTTCGATACCCTCTTTTGACGGCAAATAGTCGCTTTGGTCCTCGCGCCCCGTCTGCCAGGTTTCTAACACTTGCAGAGCCTCTTGGGTATCTTGAGGACTGTCAGTCATATCACGGTAGGTAAAGCCCTCGGGATAGGTCGAAAAAAAAGCATTAATGTGATTTCGCTTTTTGTGGAATTTTTTTCCGTCAAGATCTGCCATTTCTTGACAGTCATAGACGTAATCCCAGTTATCCCGGTCCGCGCGGACCTCCCACTTTTGCCCTGCCAACATGTCGGACAAGGCTTCTTTTTGCACTAAAGAGCAGTTCTTCCAGTAATCGTGATGGGCCATGAGATCTTCTAGAACGGCTTTGTCTCGGGGCGGACCCCACGGGAGTGCAAAAAATGTTTTTCCGTAACGAGAACCTGAAATCGTATACACGCCCTCTTCGAGGCGACTTAGCCGGTACCCATAAGTACGACGAAAAAGATAGATGTTTGAAAAGGTAAACTCCGAAATGCCTGATTCTAAACTCTGAAAATAGGGGTGAAGCTCAGGCCTTTGAGAAAGATCAATGGGAGCGAACTCCGGGTATGAAGGAACCATAAAAATAAGGTAAAGAAAAATCGACTTTCCGGCAAACGCTCTGCCACTGCCCTTTGGCGAATCCTTTCCGCTTTTCTTTTTCCGGGTGTTTATGATAAGCTCGCGCTTATGAATTTTCCCCAACGCACACACACTTGCGGCGAATTGACCCTCGTTCACGCTGAAAAGACTGTTACTCTCAATGCCTGGGTTCATCGGGCCCGTAATCAAGGGGGAGTGGTCTTTTTGACCCTGCGGGACCGTTATGGTTTTGTCCAAGCCGTTGTGGATGAACGCTCCCCGTCAGGGTTGCTTGAGCGGGCGGCCGATTTGAAAAACGAATGGTGCGTAGCACTCACCGGACAAGTTAAGCCTCGTCCCGAAGCCATGAGGAACACCAAAATGGCCACTGGCGACATCGAGTTAGTAGTTCATGACGTTGTGATACTATCTCAGGCCCCCATTCTGCCGTTTCCCATTGAGGACGAAAATAAAGCCAACGAAAACCTCAGGTTAGAATACCGGTACCTCGACCTCCGCAGTCCCGGGATGCGCGACCGGCTGGTTCTTCGAGACC
>JABEVK010000004.1 GCA_013044245.1 Spirochaetales bacterium
ATGTTGTGATGTATGCTGACCGGATCAGCGATGCCATGCGTACAGCGATTGACGAAACCAACCACCGTCGTGCGCGGCAAATAGCCTACAATCAAGAACATGGCATAACGCCTCAAACGATAAATAAAGCGGTCAAAGATATTTTAGTTCGAGAAGTAACTGAGACAGTCACACCCAGCCTCGAAGACTTAAAGAAAGGCTTTAACCTCTTGGTTCCGGCACAACGCAAAGCCCTGCTGGCTACCCTAGAAAAAGAGATGCTAGAGTTGGCTAAAAATCTGGAATTTGAACGGGCCGCGCTGATCCGCGATGAAATTGAACGCTTAAAAAAAGGTGGTGCTTGAATGCGACAACCGCTGTTGATACTTTTGGCAATCAGCTTTGCTCTGAGCGCCGCTTCGTGTGATTCTTCATCAAAATACCGGGGCTTGGTCCTGCCGCCCACCCCAGTGTTGAGTGTGCAAACATACTACGGGGTGGTTGATTTCGCCTACATTCGTGTTCGTGAAGAGCCCAAGCTGGATGCGGGCCTCGTAACAATGCTTAGGGGAGGAACCATTGTCGAAATTGTTACCTCATCGAGTACTGAACAAACTATCGAAGGTAAAAAAGGGCGGTGGTACGAGATTCAATATGAGGGCCGACTAGGTTGGGTGTTTGGCCCGTATCTGAAGATCTTTGATTCGCTGGATAAAGCCCGCAATGCTGCCGAAGAGGGTCCTAGTCAAATGGGAACGGGACGTTAGCGAAAAGAAGGTATAAAAAGACGGCAAGGACGGTGTCAGCTCTGAGCGAGTTTGACAAAGGCTTCGTGCAGGGCTGTATCTTGGGTAAGTTCGGGATGAAAGCTGGCGGCCATTATACGCCCTTGCTGAACAGCAACAGGGAAGTCTTCATAACTGGCTAGGACTTTAACTTCCGAACCAATACGAATAATTTGTGGGGCGCGGATAAAGATACCAGCCATCTGAGGTGGTAAGTTTTCACCTACCAATTTGACGATCGCCTCAAAGCTGCTACTTTGCCTCCCGTAGGCGTTACGTTTGACATCCACATCCAAAACATCGAAAAGGGGCTGAACACTGCCTTCGGCTTGATGGGCCAGGAGAATCAATCCGGCACAGGTGCCAAAGACACACAGGCCGGAGCGAATTCGTTCGCGCAGCGGTTCCAAAAGGTTGTGTTGAACCAAGAGTTTACCGATGGTTGTGCTTTCACCACCGGGGATAATGAGGCCCGAAATGTTGTCAAACTCTGAGAGAGTAGAAACTTTGTAAGCTTCTACTCCTAACCGAGCCAACATCTTCAGGTGGGGGTCATACCCCCCCTGAAGGCTTAGCACCCCTATTGGTTTCATTACCAACCTCGCAGTGCCAACTTTTGGGTGTCATTGAGTTGTCGTACATCAACACCAGGAATAGATTCGCCCAAATCGTACGAAATTTCGGCTAGCTTTTTAGCGTCTTTGTATGACGCTACGGCTTCGACGATGGCCTTAGCTCGTCTCTTGGGGTCAGCAGATTTAAAAATTCCAGAGCCAACAAAGACTGTTTCGGCGCCTAGCTGCATCATTAAGGCTGCATCTGCCGGAGTAGCTACACCACCCGCCGAAAAGTTAGGAACAGGAAGTTTTCCTGTTTGGGAAACTTCTACGACTAGGTCGTAGGGAGCCCCCAGGTTTTTGGCAAAGGTCATGAGTTCTTCACGAGGGGTGCGGGTTAACTGTCTGATCTGCCCCATGAGTGTCCGCATATGGCGAACCGCTTCGATAACATTTCCGGTTCCGGCTTCACCCTTTGTGCGAATCAAGGCAGCACCTTCGCCAATGCGGCGCAGAGCTTCGCCTAAGTCACGGCAGCCACAGACAAAGGGGACTTTAAAGCCGTGCTTATCAACATGAAATTCGTCATCAGCGGGGGTCAAAACTTCGCTTTCATCAATAAAATCGACATCCAAAGCTTCCAGAATCTGAGCTTCGACAAAGTGACCAATCCGGCATTTAGCCATCACGGGAATACTAACAGATTTCTGAATCTCCTGAATCATCTTTGGGTCAGACATACGGGCTACGCCGCCCTGGACACGAATATCGGCAGGCACGCGTTCCAGAGCCATTACCGCAATGGCGCCAGCTTCTTCAGCGATCTTGGCTTCGCTCGCATTGGTAACGTCCATAATGACGCCACCTTTGAGCATTTCTGCCAGACCAACTTTCGTTTTCCAAGTTGCTGTCTGACGCGAGGACCAGGAGGTTTCACTCATCTTTACACTTCCTTAAGGAACGGGGAATGGCAAGAATTTAGCCCCGAAAAGCTAAAAAGTCAAGAATACACCGCCAAGGAGTAGGCGATCTGGCGGACAAAGTCTTTTAAAGGGAGTATCTTGTCTCATCATGCGACAAGAATATCGTTGGTGCCTGTTGCTTTTCGTAGGCTGTGTCATGATTAGCACTACTTCCGCCGAAACCCCCTTACCGTTGACCGCAAAGGCCTGGCGAACTGAGCGTCTTGAGGTCTTTCCCGAACTTAAGCGATTGCCGGAATGGTCACCGAGTCTGTCGGTGTTTGCATTGGCTCATGCCCAAGATTTAATCCGTCGGGGTGTGATATCGCATCGGGATGCCCAAGGGCGAGACGTGGCCCAGCGCGCTGGTGAGGCTGGTCTACCGCCGGGAGAGTATGGAGAAGTGGTGGGGGCTGGTCCCCTGTGGCAAAAGATTTGGCAAGCTTGGCGAAACAGCCCAGAGCACCGAGAACTCCTTTTAGAAGCCCGCTGGCAGGCTTGGGGTGGGGCGGTGGTTCGGGACGGGAATGTCCTTGTCTGTGTGATCGATGAGTACCGATCACACAAATAAACTCGGTTTATCGGTCTTCAGGCTCGGGGCGTCGCTCGGGAATCGAAGTAACTTCCCTAGGGTCTTTCAAAGGTGAAAGAAACAAGCCGCAAAAGCACTGGCCGTATTCTTGGATATCCTGGGTAGCATATTTACAGGGGCAGACAATATCGTGGTCGGCTTCTTGGCCCTCGGCGTCGCGACAAGGACAGTAGGGTTTACCTTTAAGGCGGGCTATTTGCGCCAAACTCTGAGTGACATGCGCGGTAATGTCTTGGTCGGGGTTGACCACCCAGCCTCGGTGACTCGCTACCTGCGCGGCATAAGCTTTACCAGCATCAGATTCATCCCAATTCATCAGTCGACCTCAGTTCCATCGCTAGGAAGCACTTCGGGAATTTCTTCGGTGGAAATGCCCAGAAGTTCTTCCCACTGCCGTTTAATGAACCCTATGGTCATTTTTTGACGGTCAAGAACCAAAGCAGGATAGGACAAACTTGATTGAAACTTGGCTTTAAATTCTTCCTTGACCTTTTGTTTGAGTTCGGGGGGAATAAGGTCTAAGTAGATAAAGCGATAGGCAAAGTGTTGCGCTTGCAGGAACTCCATGCCGCGTTTACAAAATCCGCAGGTGGACAACGCCAAAATGGCGATATCGTGCTCGGTTTTGGTACCGGGTACGGCGGTAAATTCAACTTGTTCAAACATAGATGCACTCCTGTAAAAAGTTTCCTTATTGGGCTAGAAGTCTCACGTAATGGCTGACACCTTCCGAACGGGTTTCTACCAAACCCCGCACATCTGCCGCTTGTATGAACCGTTTAAATTGCGAAAAACCCAAGGCTTTGGTGTCGACTTTTTTTTCGCGCAGGCGGCTTGAAACAACACTGTACTCATGGAATTGGCTTTCTTTGCCGCCGTCAAGCTCTTTGAGACTTTCGACAAGAGCTTTGAGACCCTTTTGTAAAACACCCTTATCCTTGGCTTCAGGAATTTCGGGAAGTGTCAAAAAGGGGTTGCCCTCTTTTTCGGACAGCTGAACAACCCGACGCTTAACGGCTGCTGAAATAAAATCACTCCATTTGTTGTAGCCCAAGTGGTGTTCATCAAAATTAGGGTTGAGCATTTTCATGCGGATCTTGACGGTTCCCAGGTGGGCCGGCTTTCCTTCAGACGCCAAAATTCCTACCGTTTCGGCCAGCGCCGAAAACCAATAGTCGGGCGTAGGGGCATCCGGTGCCGAAGTTCCGGGTTCGTCGTCGCCTTCATCGGGAAGAATATCCCGGTAATCAACAAAGCTATCAGCAATGGCCAAAAGCTCTTGCGAGGCCGTTTTAATGTCACAAACTACATGGGTAATCTTTCCAGCTCGCCTAAGTGTTAACAAGAGGGGGCGAAAATCGCTGTCGCCTGTAACCAGGACAATGGTATCAATGTGACCGTAGAGATTGAGAATCTCTAATGTGTCTGAGACGAGCTGAATATCAACAGAGTTTTTCTTTTTTCGTTCGCTGGGAACGTGGACAAGATAAAAATGGTATTTTTTGAGCTGAAGGGCTAGCTTTTGAAATCCTGGACTACTCCAGTCGGCATAGGCTTTTGCGGCGACAACTCGGCCAAGGTTCTCTGCATATTCCCACAGAGCGTCAAGAAAAAGGGAATTATTGGAAGGAGGTGTGACGTTTTCGATATCCCAAATGACCGATATATTTGCCATACTGCTAGTTTACTCCGGCCAACGAAAAAGTTCAAATGAACTGGTGAACGCCTTACAATTTTTCGTACTGACCGGTTCGCAACAGCACCAGAGTACAAGCGTTCAAACAAACCAGCCCCTCTTGTTCTAGCTTGGCCTTAAGCTCAGGGTTTTCGGTTCCGGGATTGAAGATGACCCTTCGTGGTCTAAGCCTCAAAAGCTCTTTTTCTAACCCTTGTTGGTAACGAGCCGAGACATACAAGGTCACAGTATCCACATTGTTCAACTCGCCAAGGGTCTTTGTCGAAATGCCGTCAATGTCGGAATACCCTGGGTTAATCGGAATGACTTCGTAGCCTCGTTCCAAGAGGTTCTCTTGAGCCATATGGGCGTAGCGGTCCTTTTTAGGGCTGGCTCCGACAATCGCTGTAGCTTTCATGCTCATAATATACTCCTGTTGCGAGGTAAAAGAAAAATCGGTATGGTGAAAATGGGCTAAGCATGAATCAGGACCAAATCAAAAATTTGCTACTTTCGTTAAGGCCTCAAGTGCCAAATTTTCAGGTGATCTTAACGGGAAAATCCAGTCGAAAAGTTCACGGGCTCTACAAACCCGATACTGGCGAAATTCTTTTGCATAATCGGAACTTCAAGACGGATCAGGAACTTTTGTACACGGCCGTCCATGAGTTTGCCCACCACGTTCATTTTTGTTCACCGCAACGCCCGCGGACAGCTCGTTCCCATACGACGCAATTTTGGTCAATCTTTCATGATTTGCTTCAGCAGGCCACAACGGACGGCTGGTACCACGATGTTTTTTCGATCGACCCGGAATTTGTGAACTTAACGCGCCAGCTGAAAGAGAAGTATTTAAAACCCCAGGGAGATTTAATGAAAGAATTCGGTCAGCTTTTGTCGCAGGCCTTCGAGCTGTGTCAGCAACGGGGCCTTCCGTTCGAAGATTACCGTGACCGTATTCTTGGGTTGCCTCGTTCGACTGCACAAACAACGGTGACCGCCTACCAATGGGACCTTCCAACAACCTATGGCTATGATGCCATGAAATTGCTCGCGTCGGAGCGAAACCCTGAAAAACGGCGGGAAATGACTAGGGAATTGCAGGATGGTGCCTCCCTTGACCAGATCAAAACTCACCTCTCGCCAGGAAAGTCTGTTGTTCCTCTGGTATCAGCCGAACAAGATGAAACCGAGAGACTCAAAAGAAAAATCTATCAGTTAGAAGCCGAGCTGGAACGCTTGAAATCACGGCTCCGAGAACGAGAAATGGCAAGAGGAGGAGGTAATCATGGCCAAATTTGAACTCACCAAAGAGGACACTCCTGATTTTCAAAAACGGGGAGGGTTATTGCCGGTGGTGGTGCAAGATTATGATTCCCGCGAAGTTCTCATGCTGGCCTGGTGTAATGAGCAAGCTTGGCAGAACACGCTGGAATCAGGCTTGGCAACGTTTTGGAGTACCAGCCGCCAGGAACTTTGGGTGAAAGGCTCCACCAGCGGAGATTTCCTTAAGATTCGTGAAATTCGTCTAGACTGTGATCAAGATAGTCTAATCTTTTTGGTGACTTTGCAGGGCGAGGGCGTCTGCCATACCAGGAATGCCAGTGGGGCCCACCGGCATTCCTGCTTCTTTAGGACTTTTACAGGCTCTACTTGGAAGAACCTGGACCCGTGACCGAGCTTGTATCCGATACGGCTGTACCTTCTTCTAAAGCGGCAACCAAATCTTGCTTATTCAGTTTTTTGGCTAAATCTAACGGGGTTTGACCGTTTTTATCGCGAATTCCTGGATCGGCACCCAAGCCTAGGAGCATTTTTATGGCTGCCGGTGGCGCTCCAGTCAGGACGGCCAAGTGCAGAGCTGTACGTCCTAGGTTATTTTGATTGTTCACATTATCGGGGGTAAAAAAGGCCTTCCACGCCGTTGGGCCTGAGCGAAGTGCCAACGAGGTCGGAGAGGCCCCATCGCGGTTTTCGGCAAAAGGGTCCGCTCCTTGCTGAATCAACATACGGATGGCACTTTTATTCCCTTGAGATGCGGCAAAATGAAGGGGCGTAGCCCCGGTGATATCTCGTTGCCAGACCCGACCCCCGTGCCGTAAAAGTTCTGCTAAAAGATCCGTCTGACCGTTGAGTACCGCTTCAAAGACAGGGGTGCGTCCGCTAGTATCTGAGGCGTTGGGGTCAGCATTTTTGCTCAAGAGGTATTTTACCAAGGCACTTTCACCCCGCCTAACCGCTTGATCGAGCACCGTACGGCCCTCGAGATTTTTGGCCTCGAGGTTGGCTCCAGCGGCCAAAAGAAGGTTTCCCAAAGCAGGTTGGTCTGCCGAGACCCAAATCAAGTCTTGGAGTGGTGTGTTCCCCGCCTTGTCCACAGCTGATGGGTTGGCTCCCGACTGTAAAAGAATACTAACCATCGTCGGACTGCCTTGGCGAACCGCTTCGTGCAGGGG
Organism: Spirochaetales bacterium; assembly: GCA_013044245.1. GTDB lineage: Bacteria > Spirochaetota > Spirochaetia > JABEVK01 > JABEVK01 > JABEVK01. The sequence goes on from JABEVK010000004.1 coordinate 7,007, forward strand.
GGTATTCCCTAGCAAATTGGCCATGGTTAAACTGGCACCCTTTTGAAGTAATAGCGTTACCTCTTGGGGGAGATTTCCGTCAATGGCGTAAAACAAGGGTGTATCAAGGGAGGAATCCTGAAGGTTGACGACAGCTGAAGTGAAAAAATTCTCTTGAAAAGCGAGGGGAGACTGAAACGCTAACTGAAGAGGCGTAACCGATTGATTGTCAACCAGGAAGAGGTCGGCCCCTTTGGCAAGAAGCAGTTGCGCTTCTTGCAGGTTACCCTGAGCAATGGCCAAGTGGAGAGGACTTTGCCCTTGTTTATTCCGTACATTCGGATCTGCTCCTTGCTGTAAAAGGTAGTTAACGGAGTCAAGGTAATTCCCCGCCATCACCGCCAGATGCAAGGCGGTATTCCCGTTATCATCTTGGATACCAATATTTGATTTGTCGACCAGCCAAGAAAGAACCTCTTGGCCCATGCGAACCGCCAATCTCACGGGGGAAAGATCGGCGTTATTAACGGCGAATATATTGGCTCCCGCCAGGCGCAGAGCCAAAGCCAAGGCCTTTTCTTTGCGTTGAACGGCATCAAAAAGCGGGGTTTCACCCATCTTATTGCGAGCATTGATATCGGCTCCGTTCTCTAAAAGCAATTTCAACAGAGAATCCGGCAGGTTGAGTGAGACAACGAGGTGAAGGGGGGTATTGCCAAAGTTGTTTTTTAAATTAGGGTCGGCTTTGTGTTCTAAAAGCAAGCGAGCGGCTTGTTCCGGATGCGGTGAGGTCATTGCCAGGTGAAGAGCAGTGTTGTTGTTGAAATCTCTGAGATTAACATCGGCGCCTAGCTTTATGAGTACGGCTGCGGTTTTAAGCTGTCCGTTTTCAAGAGCTTTATGGAGGGGGGTGTTTCCTGCAAAATCACGAGCGTCCACAACAGCGCCTTTTTTGACTAAAAACTCAACGATGCCCGTTTGACCATGGCCTGCCGCGTAGTGCAACGGTGTAGTTCCTAAATCTAACGGAAGGGACACATCGTCGGCTATGCCAGCCCGGCCAAAGTACACCAGATCATTTTGCAAGGGAACGGGTGCGCCTTTTCGGAACAAATCCCAAGCAACTTCAGCATGCGATGCACTTTGGGGGAACTGCAACGCTAGGTCGGCGGGTGTTAAGCCTGCTTTGTTGCGTTGTGAAGGGTCGGCACCTAAGGCTAGAAATTTTTGCACAAGGGCTACACTTCCGCGCGATGCCGCCCAGTGCAGGGGGGTGTTTCCTTCTTGGTCGGTGGAGCCGATATTGTCCTTAGTGACTAAAAGTGGCAAAAGTGAAGGGTTCTGATCTAATGCCGTTTGAAAAGGGGAACGTCCGTTCTTATCCTTTATAAAAAGGGAGGCCTTGTACTGCACCAGCAACGGAATCGTTTTAATAGCGTTGTGCTCTACCGCCAACATCAGGGGCGTCTTACCCCCTTTGTCGGCAAGGTCCACGGTTGCCCCGCGGGACAGTAAAACAGCCGCAATATCCGAAAGATCTTTTTCTGCCGCGATGTGTAACGCCGAGCGCCCTTGGGAATCGACACTGTCGACGTTGGTATTCAAACCAAAAATTTCGCGAATTTTTGCCAGATTTTGGTTTTCTACCAGGTCAAGAAGGCTTTCTTTCGGGGCTTTAGGCGGCGGGGGAGTAGCACATGAAAAGATTAACAAGGCCAAAATGGGCAACAGGAGCCTGAACGGTTTCATACCGATATTCTCGGATTATTCCATCAAGCCCTGAGAAAAACCTCAGACGTCGGGACGAAATTTACTCAATTTCTGTTGAGGAAAAGCTGGACTTACCGCATCATGGTAATGGCAGGGAGTAAATTCTTATGACACAGAAAGACTTATGCGCCACGTTTGACCATACGCTGCTTAATCCATTGGCAACACAAGAAGCCATTCGTCAGTTGTGCCGTGAAGCCGCGGAATGGCAATTCGCGACGGTGTGCGTCAATTCTAGCTATGTCCTAGAGGCAAGTCAGCTTTTAAAAGGTGAGGCTGTAGGGGTCTGTGCAGTAGCGGGATTTCCCCTGGGTGCGGATACGACCAGGACAAAACAAGCTCAAGCTCGTCAGGCCGTCGAAGACGGAGCCAGTGAAATTGATATGGTCCTCAATCTCGGCTGGGTTAAAGATCAACGCTGGGCTGAGCTTGAGGCAGAAATTAAAGCTGTCTGTGATGCCGCCTGCGTTCCAGTTAAGGTAATTCTCGAGACCTGCTATTTGACTGATGCAGAAATTGTCAAAGCTTGTCATTTGAGTGAAAACGCTGGTGCGTTTATGGTCAAAACATCTACAGGCTGGGGCCCCGGCGGGGCAACGCCAGAGTCTGTACGACTAATGCGCTCGTCTGTTTCGCCCCGCATGCTCGTGAAAGCTTCGGGCGGCATTCGCTCGCTCGCAACGTGTTTAGTGATGCTTGACGCGGGGGCTAGCCGTATTGGCAGTAGCTCAAGTGTCGCTATTATCAAAGAATTTGCGTATGAGCATTAAACCACAACGTCGCTTGACTATTGCCATGCTTGCGGCTGAGTTGGATGACGACTATCAAACCGCGATTTGGAAAGGGGTAGAATCTCGAGCCGCGCAATTGGATATTGGGGTCCTTTCAATTTTAGGCTCGCGGATTGAGTCACCGATTGGTTTTGAAGCGACAGCTAATACCATTTATAGTTTGGCCGATTCTCATCAAATTGATGGTGTTGTTGTTCTTACAGCTGCTATCTCGACCTTTATCGATACGCATAAAGTGTTAAAGTTTCTTCAAAACCCTTTAGGAATTCCTCGAGTTTCTCTGGGGTTAAAAGTGCCTGGGATTCCGAGTTTAGTCGTCGATGGAGCGCAAGGAATTGAGGATTTAGTCAAGCATTTGGTGTTAGGGCATGGGCGTCGTCGAATGGCTATCATCTCGGGCCCCGCTGGGCATGGCGAAGCGGAAGAGCGAAAAATTTCGCTGCTGACGGCCTTGAAGAGTTTTGGTGTTGTCCCTGACCAACGATTGATTGTGCCTGGAAGTTTTCTTCAGGTGTCTGGAGTCGACGGAGTGAAAACTTTACTAAATCAACAGATACCGTTTGATTCGTTATTCTGCATGAATGACCGCACGGCTATTGGCGCAATCGAAGAACTTCAAAGGTCTGGTGTGAAAGTGCCGCAAGAAGTGGCTGTCGTCGGGTTTGATGATATCGAAGAAGGGACCTACCTGACCCCGCCGCTCACTTCGGTTCGTCAGCCCCTGTTTGAGTTGGGGGTTTCAGCGGTTGATATTCTTTATGATATTTTGCAAGCCCGAGCCCCTCTCACTCACCATCTTTTATGTCATGCGGTCATTCGTGAATCCTGTGGATGTCTTCCCCGGCAAAGTTTTTCATCCGAAAATCATGTCAAGTGGGAAGATATTAGTAAACTCGATCGGCATTTGGTTGACGAATTGTTACGGCTGGCCATTAGCGGGAATGAGCACCTCTTTTTAAAGAGGCTCAACCAAAACTTACTCGACAGTGTCGTTCAACGACGCAGTTTGGAGCGGTGGCAAGACTACTTGACGGCCATACGGTCCAAACTTCGTGAAGAAGAAAGTTGGAATTTAGTGTATGATGAGTTCCTTTTTGAGTCAGCACGTGACTTAATTGCCAAGGCGGAAACACGGTCTCAGGCAGAACGTCGGATTCAAGCGTCACGTCGCTATGCTACCTTACGGTCAATTGGTTCGTCGCTCATTGCGGCTTTTGAAATGAACTCCATGATTCGAGAGTTAGCAAAAGGACTGCACGATTTAGGTTTTTACCGCGGTTTTTTGGTAAGGGTCGACGGAAAAGATATTCCTAACGGTTGGTCACGCCTCTGGATGAGCCTAGATGACTCGCAAATTCTCCCCAACAAACCCGTTCGTTTTCACAGTAATGATATTTTACCGGCCGATATTCTTTGGCAACAAGAGCGTTGGGTACTTGAGCCTTTAGTTTTTCAAGACGAGATTCTGGGGTACGTGATTTTGCCGGGGGGCCTTATTGATGCTTCAACGTATGACTCGATTAAAGAAAGTGTTGCCAGTGCTATGGCCAGCCTTTTACTGCTTGAAAAAGTTCAAACGCATGAACGGCGCCTAGAACTGGATGTTGCACGTCGAACCCAAGAACTCACCCGCACCAATCAAGAATTAGTCAAAGAAGTCGATCGCAGAAAATTTCTTGAACAAGAAGTGACTCAAATTTCTAATCGGACCATGGAGTCGATTGGACAGGATCTTCACGATGATCTATGCCAGCATTTGGCAGGTATTTTGCTGATGTTTTCTGCTGTCAAATCCTCTGGACGATTGACGTCTGATTCTCCTGAAGTCCTTGACCGGATTCAAACCCTGTTGTCTGATTCGATTGTTAGGGTAAAGCAGATTGCTCGTGGTCTTTTACCGATGGGGTTTGAAGAACAGGGGTTGCTAGGGGCTCTTGAGGCTTTGGTGATTTCTGCGCGCCATTCAAGTAACGCCGAAATCACTCTAGAGACGGATTCTGAGTTTTCGCTCGATGATAAAGATCGTGCCCTGCAAATCTACCGAATTCTACAAGAGGCCTTGCAGAATTCGTTAAAACACTCCCGGTCATCGAAAATTGAGGTAAAACTCTATGCCAATGTTCGTACAAAAATGGTAAAACGCAGAAAAACGGCAATTCCCGGGTGGATCGCCGAAGTCAGGGATTATGGTTGTGGAATTCCTGCTAAAGTCGGCGGAGATGGAATGGGGATGCGAATCATGCGTTATCGAGCCGAGAAAGCCTGTGCTGTTTTAAACTTGGAAAGCATGGATCCTGGTACGAAGGTTTCGTGTTGGTTTGCGGAATCATCAGGAGGAGAAAACTGTTGACACCTATATCTTTTCTAGTCGTTGATGACCACCCGATTTTTCGTCAGGGATTGGTTGCCCTAATTCAAACCCAAGAGCAATACAATGTGCGTTATGAGGCGGGGTCTATTGTCGAAGCCCTTGAGCGTTTAAATACATTTGTTCCCGATATCGCCATCATCGATATTTCCTTACAAAATCAAAGTGGACTCGACTTAGTCAGACAGATGCGTCAGTCATACCCCACCGTCAAAATCCTGATCATTTCGATGCATGACGAAGTGGTCTATGCGTCCCGTGCCTTGAAAGCGGGCGCAATGGGCTATGTGATGAAGCAGGAGCCAGCATCTTTAATTCTCGAAGCGATACAAACGGTCTTAAACGGAAAAATCTACGTTTCAGCGGTGATGCGTGACCGTTTGCTAGAAATGGTCTTTTTGCACCGAGATGAAAACGAAGCCATTTCGACCGAGGTACTCAGTGATCGTGAGTTAGAAGTCCTTGACCTCATGGGACAAGGGTATGGTGCTGTCGATATCGCCAAATTACTAACCTTGTCGGTTAAAACCGTCAACGCCCACTATGATCATATCAAAGACAAGCTAAAAATGCCGAGCACAAGTGAACTCAGACGCTATGCCGTAAAATGGATTCAGCATAGAGATAGGTAATTATACCTAGGTAAAATTACTCAATATCGCCAATGTCGTACTCTGAAAACATGGAGTAGCCTTTTACCATGAAGACCAACAAGGAGTCCTGGTCTTCAAAATTTTAAAAGGAGGAACTGCATGTTTAAGAAAATCAGTGTAGTTCTTGTTGCGGCATCGGCGTTGCTCTTAGGCGCGTGCGCTCAGAAGCCAGCGGATATCTACACCGGTCAAACCCTGAAAGTTTGGTCGTTTACGAACGAACTGCAAGAGTTCATCGACCGGTTCAAAGCTGCCCACCCGGGGTTAAAGGTAGAGTATACCATTGTCCCCAATGAGCAGTATTTGGCAAAACTCAAGCCCGTTTTGCGCAGTGGTGTTGATGCTCCCGACGTATTTACGGGAGAAGCTGGCTTCGTTAAGGACTTGGTCGATAATCACTTGTGGGCCAATCTTTCGAAGGCGCCCTTTAATGTTGATACCTCGGATGTGTTCCCGTATGTCGCACAAGTGGGTACCGATGCTGAAGGAAATGTGCGTGGGTTATCGTATCAGGCTACTCCTGGAGCCTACTTCTTTAAACGCGATATTGCAAAGAAGTATTTGGGTACTGACGATCCCGCAGCAATCAGCAAAATGCTCGCCACTTGGGACGACGTGGTCAAAGTTGGTGAAAAGCTGAAGAAGGAATCCAACGGTAAAGTTTTCTTGATTAGCTCTATTGCGGATTTGTTTAACCCTTTCTATGCCAACCGCCAACATGGTTGGGTTGAAAATGGTCAGTTCTACTATGACGATGTGCTAAACAAAGCAGCGGAAATTGCCAAAAAGATCCGTACCGAAGGTCTGGACGCCAAGGCCGGACAGTGGTCACCACCCTGGTTCAACGGGATGAAGAAAAATGGCAACGTCTTCTTGTATATGCTACCCACATGGGGTTTGACCTACGTTCTGGAAAAGAATGCGCCTGATGCTTCTGGCGACTGGGGTGCGGCTTCTGGCCCTGCTTCTTACTTCTGGGGCGGTACATGGCTGGGTATCAATCCCAAATCCACTCAAAAGCAATTGGCTTGGGAATTTGTGAAGTTTGTTACGTTGAATCATGATACTTTGACCTGGTGGGCGACCAAGTCGGAACATGCCGGCGACTTTGTTTCCAGCATTTCTGTGGTTAACTCCTTAAAAGATACTTTGACCTCACCGTACTTGGACGGACAGAAACACTACGCCTACTTTGACGATCAGGTTGGCAAGATCAACGGCAATCTGATTACACCCTATGACCAGCAGGGCAATGCCTTCTATCAGAATGCAGTCAATGATTACCTGGATGGAAAACTTCCCAACGTTCAGGCTGTCAAAGAACGAGTCATTTCAGACTTCAAGAACGCTTTCCCTGATCTAAAGTACTAACGATCACAGTTGAGGCCGCCGAAAGGCGGCCTTTTTAAGGAGTTTGAAATGCAGAGGAAAACTTCTGCTGAGCAGCAAGGCAAGAACGGTTACTGGTTTATCCTTCCATTTTTTGTTTTCTTTCTTGTTTTTCAGGTCTATCCTATTTTCTATTCATTGTATTTGAGTTTTACCAGTTTTGATGGCTTTAAAAATCCTAAATGGATTGGATTTGCCAATTATGAAAGGCTGTTTTCTAAGGATTTGTGGGGTGATAGTGCCAGATTCTTATTATCATACATCAATACTTGGAGAATTTGGCTCCCCAATATTGTTTCACAGCTAACCTTGGCATTTTTAACTGCAGTAATTTTGACAAATGTTCGTCTTCGTATTAAAGGTGTAGGTGTCTTTAGGGCTGTCTTTTATTTCCCTAATCTTGTGACAGCTGCATCGATAGCCATTCTTTTTGCGCTATTGATGGATTGGCAGTATGGTGCAGTTAATCAGTTGATTTTTGGTGCGAATAAAGCCAACTATATCAACTGGACAGGGTCATCTGGAACGCTTTTTCAATTGCTTATTTCAGGAATCCAGACTTGGATGTGGTTTGGCAACACGATGATAATTATTATGGCCGGCTTGACGAGTATCCCTCAAGCCCTATTAGAAGCCGCATGGGTGGATGGTGCTTCCACATCGAAGACCTTTTTCAAAGTTACATTACCATTGTTGAGACCAATAATGGTGTATATCGTTATTACTTCGTTAATTGGTGGCATGCAGATTTTTGATATTCCTTTTGTCATAACAACACCTCCTGGTTCAGCTGGTCCCGAATATTCTATGCTGACAGCGATGATTTATACCTATGATCAGGCATTTACCAATAACCAATACGGGTATGCGGCGGCATTGTCATATATACAATTCCTACTTATCGCGATTTTCTCGGCGTTATACTTTCGCTCGATGCGACGTCAAGAACAAGGAGTGGCTTGATCATGATACTGAATCAACGAAGGTCCTCGCTCGGCACTATTTTATCATACGTCTATCTTGTGTTTTTAACGGTCATCTGTGTCGTTCCGTTTTATATGATGTTGATAAATGGTACACGAGGCTCTGTTGCTATTAACCAAGGGGTTTCATTTATTCCTGGGACATATCTTATTCAAAACTTCATGAACTTGATTACAAAGGTCAATTTGTTTCAGGGTTTTATCAATACGGTTATAATTTCAGTCGGAGCCACTGCTTTGACACTTTACGTTTCGGCTTTGACTGCCTGGGGTTTTGCGATTTATGAATTTCGTTTCAAAAAGTTGCTGTGGGGATTGGTCTTAGTCATCATTATGATTCCTAATACTCTTGGAATTATTGGTTTCTATGAGTTAATGCTCAATCTTCATCTGATCGACAACTACTTAGCCCTAATCTTGCCAGCAGGGGCTGCTTCGGTCACTGTATTCTTCCTTCACCAATATATTAAGGGTGGTATACCTCGAGATTTTTATGAGGCAGCACAAATTGATGGTGCGAAAGAACTCTATACCTTTCACAAAATTGCTTTGCCATTAATGGTTCCAGGTTTAGCAACGATGGGAATTTTTGCTTTTGTAGGTAGTTGGAACAACTTTTTACAACCATTGATTATCTTGTATAGTCCTAGCCATTTGACATTGCCATTGCTGATTTCAGAACTGAACTCAACTGCCTATAAAACAGATTTTGGTGTTGTGTATTTGGGTATAGGCCTGACGGTCTTACCGTTATTATTGATATTTGCCCTGTTCTCACGGTACATCTTAAACGGACTTACCATGGGCGGCGTGAAAGAATAGATTGTTGTAGGGGAGATATTGAAATTGGTTTCAAATAAAGTGTCCTGGCTTGATTCTACGTTATCGCCTTCAAAAAGAAGTGTTGAGCTTTTAGCGGTGATGACTCTTGAAGAAAAAATTGCACAATTATGTTCTGTTTGGCTTGATTATCTTGGTCAGGATCATTTTGTTTTGAAATCGTTTTCATCGGAGTCTGATCCCCGTCCCGATGTTCGTCAGCTGTTTCCTCTAGGAATTGGCCAAATTTCGCGACCGTTGGGGTCGCAGCCTGTTGATCCTCGAGAAGGCGTTCGAGCGCTAAATAACCTGCAAAAATTTTTTAGGGAAGAAACCCGTTTGGGGATACCGGCACTTCCGCATGAAGAATGTTTAGCAGGCTTAATGGCTCAAGGGGCAACACTTTTTCCGGCAGGAATCAACTACGGGTCACTTTGGAATCCTGAATTGGTTAAGAAAATTGCTTCAGCTATAGGAAGGGAATTATCTTCGACAGGGTCCCGCCAAGGCTTGGCCCCTGTGCTTGATGTCGCTCGTGATGCGCGTTGGGGGCGAGTGGAAGAAACTATGGGGGAAGATCCGTATCTCGTAGGGACTTCTGCTTTGGCTTACGTGCAAGGGTTCCAAGGAAAAGACCGTCAACTGTTAGCTACTCTTAAGCATTTTGTGGGTCATTCGTTTAGTGAAGGCGGACGAAATCATGCGCCTGTCCATATTGGCCCTCGTGAATTGATGGATGTGTTTTTGTTGCCATTTGAGATGGCAGTAAAGCTCGGTAACGCCGGTTCTGTAATGCCTGCATACCATGATATAGATGGTGAACCGTGTTCATCTTCGGTGACGCTGATGAAAACGCTTTTGCGAGAAAAATGGGGCTTTGATGGGGTGATTGTTTCTGATTATGAGGCTATTGCCCAGTTGAAGAATGATCATCGAGTCGCTTCCGATTTTAGCCAAGCCAGCGCTTTAGCTCTTAAGGCTGGGATGGATATGGAATTGCCTGGAGCGACTGTCTACGCCCAGGGTATTCGTACGGCTTTAGAAAAAGATCTGCTCACTATAAGTGACGTCGACGCTGCCGTACAGCGTGTGTTGGTGGAAAAATTTAGGTTAGGACTTTTCGATCATCCCTATGTTTCCGAAGAAGCATTATGTTTGAATACCTCTGAGCATAAGTCTCTTGCTTTTCAATCAGCGGTAGAATCCATGGTTTTGTTGTCCAATGACGGGATGCTTCCGTTAGCGGGAACGCACAAGATTGCTGTCATTGGGCCATTGGCAGATGAACCTTTGGCTTTTTTTAGTGGTTATTCATTTCCTGTGCACTTGATCGCATCGATGCATTCTCAGAATGCTACCCCATCAGCGATTAAAACACTACGCAAAGCGTTTGTGGAACGATTGGGAGAAGAACGTGTTTTGTATGCTCGTGGCTGCGATATTTTGTCACGAAGGCCAGATACCGCTCCAGTTTTTCCTGGTGACCCGACTATGACACAGGGACAACGGCAGTCGTACATCAGCTATGATGAAAGTCAAATAGCCGAAGCTGTAAAAGCTGGCCAGGATGCAGGACAAATAGTAGTTTGCCTCGGGGATCTTTCTGGATTATTTCTCAGTGGAACTGTCGGTGAGGGCTCTGATGCTTCGTCGTTAAACTTGCCGGGAGTTCAGCAAAAATTATTAGAAGCGCTCTTAGCACTCAAAAAGCCGTTGACCATTGTTTTGTTGAACGGCAGACCGTATGACCTCGGCGAGGCCGGAAAAAAATCCAATGCGATTTTAGAAGCGTGGCTACCTGGGCAAGAAGGCGCTGATGCTGTTGTTCATTTAATCTTTGGCGACGGAAACCCCGGGGGGAAACTTCCTATTTCGTTCCCTAAAAGTGCGGGAGCAATGCCGTATGCTTACAATTTACACTTTAAGTCGTGCGGTTCGCCGATTCAGCAAGATTTCGGGGCAGTGTATCCTTTTGGGCATGGTTTAAGCTACACACAGTTTTCTTACGAAGACTTTAGGTTGGAATCAGAGACCGTAGCGACGGATGGGGAAATCCGTATCACTGGCGTTGTTCGTAATGTGGGACACCGTGCTGGCGATGAAGTCGTTCAGGTGTATGGCCAGGATCTGTTAGCTCAGGTTGTTCGTCCGCAACGGGAATTAAAGGCATACCGGCGAATTTCGTTAGAGGCATCACAGGCAGTGCGAGTGACTTTTATTATACCTACCGATTTATTTCATTACAGTCCTGAAGGCCAAACACGCTTTGTGGAACCGGGTGAATGGGCGTTGTTTGTGGGAAGTTCATCGCAAGATTATCGATTTCAGGACCATTGTATTCTGACGGGACCGGGCAGAACCTTAGGCGAACAGTGGCGGATGTTGGCTAGCTCGGAAGTACAGGAGTTCTAGGTGTTCTACATGCCCATTAGTGGGCCTCGATGAGTCTTACTTTCTTCTTCATACTCGGGGAAAACACCGTAAAGCTTCAATAGGGCCCGTTCGAGAGCTTTTTCAGGATTTCCAGAAAGTTCGTGACTATGGGTAGCGTCGAAGGTTTGAGTAAAAGCTTGCAAGTCATTTTCGACTCGTTGAAGATTCTCGAGGGTTTTTAGCCAAATTTCTGAAGCCAGTCGGGAAAGGTCTGACGGCGATAGGAGCTCGACAGCCATCGCGAAGACAATCTGAACATGTTTGAGGCATAGTCCCTTACTTTGGCCCCAAAAGGAAAAGAAATCTTGATCGTGTTTTAAGAGGTGGACAAACGTAAAGGCAAAGCGGTTCATATCCTCATCGATTTTCGTTTGGATCAAACAGCCTTGACTTTGTTTTTTGAGGTAGACGAGCAGGTTTTCGACTTCTTTACGAAGGATTTTCTTTTCAGTGGGCCGTTTAAGAAAGGAAAGCGAGCTTTCTCGTACAGCTTTAAGCCTAGTATGGGTGATTAAACCTAGGCCTAAACGGTTGTTGTCTTTGGCTAAAATTCGGGCGCTTTCAGCCGAAAATCCGATTTTGTTAACATTAAGTCGTACTTCTGGAACCATCACCGAATGGCCAAGGTAGTAACGAACGGCGCCGGCTCGCGATCGGCGTTCTAAAAGACAAAAAGGACATTCGGTTTGCGCTTTGAGCGCGTCCCAAACCGGAATAGTATCTAATTCGTACTTCATTGTGACTCCCAAGCCTTAAGAAAACCCACGATCTTGGCGCAAGCGTTCATAGGCGTGTTGAAGATTGATAAACTTTTCAGTTTTTTGAGTTTTTGCCGGGTCATCATCTTTGAGGTGCTGCCAGCGATCGGGGTGGTATTCTCTCACCAGGGAGCGATAAGCTTTTTTAATTTCTTCAACAGTAGCTTGCGGGGATAAACCCAAAACCTGGTAGGCCTCTGGCCCAGCGGCCGACGCGGGGCGAAAGCTAGACCATTGTTGCTGGTAATTCTCTTGTGTTCGGGTGTTTTGAGAAAAACCCGCAGAGCCTGTGTCCTCAAGAATACCAAAGCTGAGGGCAATGGTATCGAGAATTTCAACAATTCCCAAGCGAACCTGACCAAGCCCGGCAAGCTGCCGACAGGTGGCATGTATCCAAAGAAGGGTTTGCAGGTCAAGAAAGAAATTCTCAGCAAGATTTTCTGCCAATACACGCACATCAGTAAGCACCGTCGAGTCGGGACTGGCAAGAGCCTCGTCTAGCGACTCACGAAACATTTTTACGGCGTAGTTTTGTCGCCACGGCGAAAGATCCAGTCTGGGAATAACAATGGTCTGAAGAAACATCGCCTGGGCTTGGCTAAAGTGCTTTCCATAGCCCGCTACCCGACCAAATAACGAAAAAAGAAGGGGAATTAGGTCGTCGCTCTGACGGTCAGCCCCAAGACTCTGTCGTTCTAACAAGACATCAAACAGGTGACCAAGGGCTAAGCCTATGATAAGACCAAGGGGGCCAAAGGCAAAAAATCCTAGCAATAACCCCGTAATTTTGCCAAAAATATTCACCAAACTATTCTAGCATGAACAAAAACTCAGGGCAATTGAACAGAGCCTAATGATTAAAAACAGATCCGAGAGATTTAGCGGAGTCATCTTTCTTTTTTTGGAACTCTGTAGCATAATCTGAATCTATGAGAATCATGGTCACTGGCAGTCATGGAACTGTGGGAAAGGCTCTGTGCTCATACTTAGAGCAAAAAGGGCACACGGTGGTAGCCTGGGATCGAAATTCGGTCTCGTTTACAGACTACTGGGCTATGGAAAACTACTTACGTTCCAGTCAGATTAAGGCTCTTTATCATCTGGCTGTTCCGTCCCAAAAAACTGGGTTGGCCAACGAAAGCTGGTTGGTGAACTATCAGTGGACGAGTGAGCTTGCTTGGTTATGCAAAGTTCTTGACGTCCAGTTTATCTTTATTAGTACTGTGATGGTTTTTTCGTCCCAAAGCCAGGGGCCTTTTACCGTAAACTCACCAGCTGATGCGGGTGATGGCTATGGGATGGAAAAACGTCTTGCTGAAGAACGGGTTTTTTACCAAAACCCCAGTGCCAAGGTTGTCCGCTTGGGGTGGCAAATTGGCGAATCACCCGGAAGTAATAACATGTTGGACTTTTTTGAGTCTAAGATGCAGGAAGAAGGCATTGTATCGTGTAGTACGCGCTGGCTACCGGCCTGTTCGTTCATCTCTGATACCGTACAGGCGCTCGAGAATGTTCTTAGCCAAGGATCCGGCTTGTACCTGTTTGACACCAACGAAAAATGGAATTTCTATCAAATAGCCTTTGCCTTGAATCAAATTCATGGAAAACGCTGGAAAATCACAGCAACAGATAAATTTGTGTTTGACCAACGCATGCAGGATGAACGATTTCCGCATTTCTCGCTACAGACTCATTTACCGGTTCTCAAGTAGGTGTGGGGGCGTCAAGTAGCCCTTATCGAAGATAGATGCCATCGGGTTCGAGTCGAATTACTTTTTCGCGAAAAAGGGTGCCGCAGGCTTGTTTAAAGGCTCGTTTTGAAAGTCCTAAAGCATTTTCAACAGATTCAGGTGTCGATTGGTCCGTTAACGGCAAATGCCCACCAGCGTTTTTTAACGCCGTAAGGAGTTTCTCAACGGCGTAGGCGTTGCGATCTTCAAACCCCTGAGGAGTTCGACTCAGGTCCAGGCGGCCATCCTCTCGACGTGAGGTCACAAACGCTTCCACCTTCATACCGGGCTTTAAGTCTTGGCTTTGAGGAAAAAAAAGCATTCCTTGCCAACTATGATTCACAATGACTGTCCATCCGCGCTCATGAGCTTTCCATACAAGCACTTCTACCTTGGTTCCGTTCGCCAAAGCGGGAGCAGGAAACAAATGACGTCCCAAACGTGCTGTCGCGTACAAGCGGTCGGTTTGGTCGTCGAGAAGAAGCATAATCATCACAAAATCATCTTTTTTAAGGATCGTCCCTTGTTCTTTGCGAGGGAGCAGTAGATGTTTGTCTAAGCCCCAATCTAACCAAACTCCGGCTGAAGAAACATCAACAACTTTTAACCAAGCACAATGTTGTAACGTGACGAAGGGGGCCTGTACCGTGGCCGTTAGCCGGTCTTCGGAGTCACGGTAGATAAAAGCTGAGATCGTTTGACCATCGGTGTACTCCGGTCGAACTTCTTTGGTGGGGAGAAGAACCTCGCTATCGGAATCGCCCAACCATGCCCCATGAGTGGAGCGGCGTAAAAAGGTTAAAGTTTGATACTGACCAAGTTCCATGGTGTTACCTCATAATAATTGAAGGGGATCGATGTCGACTTCGATGTGGACATCGCGTGAGACTCGAATCTTTTCTAAAGCAGTTTTCGCTGCCGTATGCAACAAAGGAAAATGATGTGCTCGCAAGAGTACTTGATAACGGTATTGAGCGGACTGCTTAGCAATCGCACATTCTGACGGTCCCAAGATTTCTCCTCCTTCAGCTCGAAACCAAGAGTTCTGCCCTAGCTCCTCCGCCAAGTTTAGGGCGGCCTTTTGGGCCAAAGTGTCTTGAAATGAACGAACAACAAAACGGATAAGGCGTGAATATGGGGGGAAATCCAAGAGTTTCCTCAGGGAAAGCTCCTGCTTCCAAAATTCCTCGTCCTGGCCTTCGGCTGCCCAGCGAATAACGGTGTTGTCTGGTCTTGAACTTTGAAGAATGACGAGTCCGTCGGGGTGTGTTCGACCGGCACGTCCCGTCACCTGACGAATCAAAGCATACACACGTTCTGAGGCACGAAAATCAGGCAAAGAAAGCCCGGCTTCAGCATTCAGAATTCCCACCAGTTTTACTCGCGGAAAGTCGAGACCTTTGGCAACCATCTGTGTACCAACGAGAATATCCACCTTGCCTTGGCCAAACTCCTCGAGTAGTCTGGGGGTATCTGCGCCGGCTGTATCACTATCGACGCGGGCGGACCGTAAGCGAGGAAATAACCTGGTAAGGTCATCCATCACATGTTCTGTTCCTGGAACGCGCCATCCTACATCTAAGGAACCACAATGAGGACATATCGAAACCGGGGCTGTTTGATAACCACATAAATGACAAACCAAAACACCTCGGGCTTTATGCCAAGTGAGGCTCACAGAACAATGCCGGCATAAAAGATCTTCACCGCAGGTACGGCAATGAAATGAAGAACCGTAACCCCTCCTATTCAAGAATAAAATACTTTGGCGACCTTCGATCGCTGTCTGATGAATTGCCTCAATCAGTGGTGCCGAAAATAGACTCTTAGGATCCCGAGGAACGATGAGTACCCGCGGAGGAGCACCACCAGCGGCTCGTTGAGTAAGGCGGGCATGGGCGAAGGTTTTATTTAAAAGGGCATGATACGATTCTAAGCTGGGTGTTGCACTGCCCATCACCAGTTTGGCACCGGATTTTTGTGCTAAGTAAAAGGCGATCTGTCGGGCGTGGTAGCGGGGCGTTTGCCCAGATTTGTAGCTTGTTTCGTGTTCTTCATCGATAATGATCAAACCCAAATTTTGAAAAGGGGCAAAGATCGCACTTCGAGCTCCAACTACCAGCCTGGCTTGTTCGGTTTGAATTTTACGCCATTCCCCTAAGCGTTGAGCGGGGGTTAAGGCTGAATGCAAAATCGCTACTTGTGAGCCAAATCTTTGCCGTAAAATCTTTACCAATGGCCATGTCAGAGCGATTTCAGGAACCAAGTAGAGCACCTGTTGTCCCGCTTCGAGGATCGTATTCGCAGACTGCAAAAAAACCTCAGTTTTTCCGGTGCCTGTTAACCCCCACAGATAAAAGGGACGATCGCTTGCTAAAATGGCTTGACGAGCCTTGAGCTGTTCGTTGTTGAGAGTCAGCTGATGAGCGGCGATTGACACAACCTCGGGAAAAGGAACCTCACGTTTTCGCTGAGCAGACGGAAGCATTAAGGCCAAGGCTTGCCCTAGGCGACAGAGATATTGCCGACTCATCCATTGAGCCAAGTCCAAGGACCATCGACCAAAGAGCGACTCTTCATCAAGAATTTTTTTGAGAGGTTTGATTTCGATTCCCTCGGGGGGCGTCACAGGAGAAGCTATGACGACGCCTGTCTTGTGGCCGCGGCCAAACGGCGCTTGAACTCTTTGTCCGGGAACTAAGACGGCACCCTTGACAGCGTACGTGAAGTTCTGCGCCATCGGGAGATCGAAGGCTACTTCGCAGTATAAGAGATTGTTATCGTTTGAGCTTTCAGTGGTCACGCAACCACCGATTTTAATTTGGCAACTAATCGTTGAGCATCACGCCATACATGTGCTTTTAAACTGGCTAGCGCTGGTGATTCAGGGGGAAGACTCAGTAAGGCCGACGGATGGTACGTAGTAATTAAAGGGGTTTTTGCGAAAGGAAACTCGCCAGATCGTAACGTGTCTATGCTAGAAGGCGCATGAAGAAGCTTAGCGGCTGGTTGGGGGCCTAAGCAAAAAATGACTTGCGGTTTGAGTTGTTCTATGAGATTAGTAAAATACACTCGCGAATCATCGTCGGTTAGGGGCGGCCAGAGGTGGATGAGAAATGTTTGATTAAAAGATACCCGCAATTTGTCGTTCTCGAACCACTTTCGAGCATAATGGTTTTCTTCAGGCGTCAAGGAATCAGTCACTAAAAGAACGGGAGCTGACACTGAGCCTTCCCAGGCTGGCCAATTCGTCCCAGGGGGAATTTTGTCTGCCCAGTCTTTGAGGAAATCGGCGAGTGAGCCCCCAGAGGTTTCCGAAAATGCAGGGATCTTGGCTAAAAAGCCTTCCGTTTGGAGTAGGGCTTGAATCTGAAAGGTCAGATCCCAAAGAACGGTCTCGGGAGCGTTAGAGGCAAAATTCATGGGCATGATACACCACCTTGTGCAAAAAAAGACCCTCTGCCGGTGCGGTTGGACCAGCCATTCTGCGGTCCCGGGAAGCCAAGGCTTCGGCAAAACGAGTCGCAGGCTCAGGTCTACTGCCAAACGTTAACATGGTTCCGACAAGTGATCGCACCATTCTCCATAAAAAAGCATTCCCGGCAATCCGGAAAACAACACGGTCACGCCAAGCAAACCACGTAGCCTGGTAGATAAAACGACTGCGTGACTGACTGGGGTCTTGAGCATGACTGAAGGTTGTAAAATCCTGTTCACCATGGAGCTGATGCGCCATAGCGTTTAAGGTTGCTAAAGGGGGAATTTTTGCAGGGGTGACCCAGGCACGATCCCAGGGAAGGATTACTTCACTGGGTTGCAGGTAGTACTGGTAAACCCGTGCGAGAGCAGAAAATCGGGCATGAAAAGTTTCGCTGACTTCTTGGCAGGAAAGGACGCGGATTGACCGGGGCAAAAGACTGTTAAGCCCACGTTGAAACGCCAAGCCGTTCATTCTTGTGTTGACAGCATCAAAGTGAGCTGTTTGGGAGCGAGCATGAACACCCGAGTCCGTTCGTCCTGCCCCAACGAGGTTGATCGGTTGATGTAACAGCCTGCTCAAGGCTTTTTCAAGTTCATCTTGAATCGTTCTGGCTTCAGTTCGCTGGCTTTGCCAGCCCTCGTAGGGTGTTCCATCATACGCAAGGTTGAGTCGAAATCGCTTCATTCGTCTTTGATCGCCTCGCCCATCAACTTATGTAAATCCTTGGCCTTATCGATAAGAGCAGAAGGCTTTGCTTTAGAGGATTTTCCCATCCCTACTAATCGAGCGATAGCACGTCGAGCGGTGGCCAAAGATTCTGCTCGTGCCGCTTCATTTTCACGGTTTCCAAAGTGAAATTCTAACCAGCCGGTCAGATACATGACTCCATCATATCCGTAATTATTATCAACGTCTGGACCAAAGAACATCGATGCGTTGACAGTTTCATCACCACTCTGTTCTTTTTCAACGGTTTGTGTATAAAAGAATTTGGCTTTATGGTACAGAATTTTTTCAAGGTAATCCCAGTTCTCGCTGGGGTATTTTTTGTGCAGATCAGCAAAGCACCACGCCCCGCGTAAAGCGCAGATCGCAGACTTGACCGTTGGTGAAAATGTGTTAGTAAAGTGATTGTAAGTCATCAGACATAGAAGGTATCCGGCTGCGCCCTCATACAGGGTTTTAGGGTGTTCAAAGTCAAGATCGTCAAACAGAGGGTCAACGAACTTTTTGCGTTCCTCCTCTTCGGCCCGAAGTGCATCAATGGCCTTGGGGTCAGGAGTTAAAAAATCGCTGGACAAGGCAGAATAATAACAGCGAGGACAAGTGAGAACCGAATAGATGAGAGGGTATATTTCACCAAACTTCTTCGAAGCCTCATAGAAACGTCGCAAGTCATCACCAAGGGGACCCGCTATTTGCCGACCTCCGCCTTGACGTAGTTCTTCCTTTTTAAAAGGAGCTTCACAAATGGGGCACAAGGTGTCATTTTTCTGAAAAAACGTTAGCTTACTTACAGAGGGATCCGACATCGTTACAGCTCCATGACGACAAATGCTACGGCATATTCTTTTTCATGCGAGAGTGAGAGATGAACGTGAGAAATTTTCTGACGCTTTAATACCTCTGCAGCTTTACCGGTAAGCACGAGAAAAGGTTTTCCGTCAGCCCCCCGTTGGACTTCGATGTCTCGTAAGGGTAAGCCCCTCAATCCAGAGCCTAAAGCTTTTCCAAAGGCCTCTTTGGCGGCGAACCGAGCGGCCAAAGAAGCTTCAGGATGCGCACTAGCCTGGACATCACGGATTTCATGAATAGTAAAATACCGTTCCAAAAGTTGAGGCTGAGAAAGCCAAGGCAGCAAGCGCCGGTTTTCGACAAGATCAATACCAATTCCCGTGATCATGGTTTTTTCTCCAAAATGAGGTTAATCACTGCAGGCATGACCTCGACAAGATCAACACCGGGGGGCAGAAGCACGCGGATCGGCACATCCACCGCTTCACCGGGTCCATTAAAGTTGGTTACGTCAGCTTCAACATGTACTTTTTCAGCTCCAAGGCCAGCTAGTGCTTGCCTGGTACCCCTAACGCGGACAGCAACGGGAGAAGGGGGAATCGTTACTTCAAGACCAGAAACGAGGCCGACAATTTGCGGTTGAAGGCTAGGGAAAGTCATGGTTTGTAACGAGGACTTCATTTTACCATAGACCTCAACAGAATGTCCTAAAGGAAAGTCTAAGAGCGAAGAATTGAGGACCAAATGAACTTTGATCGTAAAATTGTCGGTTTTTCCTCGTAAGTCGATGGGTTCGGTTTCAACGAACTTGAGTTTACCCATGCGTACCCGAGGACCTTCTACCGTAATACGCGAAGGCGAAACATTGAAGCCAGAAAGCTCAAAATCTTTGCCTGGTTGACCAGAGAATTGGGGGACCACGGGAACTGTTTTTATAACTTTTCGCTCCAGACGTAAGCGAAGCATCATGGGGTCAGCAACTATTTCGAGGTTTTCTAGGTCGGCGGCATTACCTCGTCGTCGAATTTGCACGGGAGCACGGTAAATACCTTCGCCCGAGCGGTCGGAAAAGTCAGCTACTGCTTCAATTTCATGTTCCGAAAGGGCAGACAGCTCATCTTTAGGGCCTCGTATGGTGAGTTTGACACGTGAAGTCCAATTTTCAGCGGGGACGAGCGAGGTGTCGGTGATCAATCGCACGGGTACCGTGATATTCTTTTCACCTAAGGTGTCGATGCGGTTATAAAAAAAGAGTAAAAGCGCCGCCGCTACTGAGAGGATCTTAGCCGGCCATTGATCTAAAATTTTTTTCCAGGGAATCTTATCCAACAAACTCCCCCTTTTCTGTCGGTTCTTCTTCGTCCTTAAACTCGAGAAGCTCTTTGAGTCGACGCCGGGCTTCTTCAGGGGAAAGATCATAATGAAGCGCACCGTTGTACGCCAGAGACAAGGCACCGGTTTCCTCAGAAACAACGACGGTCACAGCATCGGACTCTTCGGCCATCCCTAAAGCCGCTCGGTGCCTGGTTCCAAAGCTTTTCGAAATGGTCGTATTTTCAGAAAGCGGATAAAAACAACCAGCTGAGACGAGCCGTTCCCCCTGAATAATGGTGCCACCGTCATGAAGAGGCGTGTCAAAGCTAAAGATGGTCAGAAGAAGGGCGGATGTGAGTTCAGCGTCCATTGGTGTGCCTCGATCTACAATATTTTTCAAACCCACTTTGCGAATAAAAGTAATCAAAGCACCACGACGCATCTGGGATAGTTCCAGACAGGCGGTCAGAACCGCATCAACATGCTGGGCTTTGGGGCGCGACTGGGGGGTGAACCATCCCCCTTGTCCAATTTGGGTAAAGATTTTTCGCAGCTCTGGCTGAAAAACGATGGCCAAGCCGACAAAAATTCCCGGTGCTAAAAAGTTAAGGATCCAGGTGAGGGTATCGAGCTTGAGGCCAACTGCCAAAAGGTAGATAACCACCATAAAAAAAATGCCACGAAGAAGGGGGATTGCTCGAGTCTGGTAGAGAATGCGATAGGCTTTGTAAAGTAAAAAAGAAAGTACCCCGACGTCCAGAACAGGCCGCAGGATCATTTTGACAACCCAGGAGTTTAGAATCCAGTCCATCAAACAGTCCCCTTTGTTAAGGCTTGAAAGACAGTGAGTGCGCCTACCGTTTCAGGGACGTCGTGAACCCGGATTAGGTCAGCACCTTGAATCAGGCAGGCTAGAGCACCGGCAAGCGATCCCGCTAGGCGGTCCTCAGGTTGAACTCGTAATAAATCGCCGATCAGCGACTTGCGTGAAAGACCAACAAGGACAGGAAAGCCTAAACGTTTGAGCTGCGGAAGAGCCCGAATCAGGTCGATATTGTGGTCTTTTGTTTTTCCAAAACCAATACCAGGATCAAGCACAATTTGTGAAGCTGAAATACCAGCCGCCAGAGCGCGGTCAACGGCCTCACTTAAAAAGTCACACACTTGTTGAACCACGTCTCTGTACTGAGGTGACAACTGCATGGTCTTGGGGGTTCCGGCCGAATGCATCAAGACAACGGTCATACCGCTGTCAGCGGCAAAAGCAGCCAGATTCGGGTCGTCTCGCAACGCTGAAACATCGTTGATCCACGTTGCACCCTCTCTCCAGGCGGCTTGTGCGACAGAATATTTTCGGGTATCGACAGACAACGGCAAGCGGCAACCAGACTTTCGGATGGCCTGGAGCACGGGGATGACCCGAGCCAATTCCGTTTTATCATCGACATAGGCAGTACCAGGACGGGTGGATTCTCCCCCGATGTCAAGAATGTCTGCCCCTGTGCATTCCATGAACAAAGCTCGTTCAGCCGCTTCTTCGGGCTCTGTACGGCTGGCCGCAAAAAAACTATCTGGCGTAGCATTAAGGATACCCATTACCTTCATGAGGATCCTTCCCAGGCTCCCATCGTGCGCAGGTCGCCTATCAATCGTTCTTTTTGTGGCATTCCGGGAAAATCCACCAAATGATGCCAGACTTTTAGGTCAGTCCAGCCGGCTTTCCAGGCTATTCTGTATGCGGCAATAGCATCGGCGTAGTCATCCATTCCATACAAATAGATGGTCCCAAGCTGGAACTCCCATTCTGCTTCATGGGGTGTCGGGGGCTTTTCAGGACTCGGAGCCGGAGAAGTAGTCGGATTCGGAGACGTATTCGGAGCCGGTACCTGCGATGGGGGAGGAGTAGGAAGCGGTGGTGGCGTTGGGCTAGCGGCTGGTGTCGGACTAGCTGTGGCTAGCGGCGTAGCCGCAGGGGTGTTTTTTTCAGCGAGAATGGCTTGCTTGAGTGCCCCCGCCGCGTTGTCAAATTGCTCAAGGTTTACATAAACCTCTGACAAGGCGGCGTAAGAAAGAGCATCAGAGGCATCAAGTTTAACAACCTGCTGATAAGCCTGCAACGCTCTCGTCCAATTGTGGCGTTTTACAGCCTCTTTGCCCAGTAATTTCCACGCCTTTGGTTTGGTACCGCCTAGGTCTGCATAGGTTTTAAGCGCTTGCCATTCGTCCTCAGACCAGCCTTCTTCCCGTGCGACATACGCAAAATTGTATTGTGTATCGGCGTCGGCGGGAAGTTCTTTGGCTAGGTTTTTCCAAAGTTCAGCTGACGCTTTTTTATGATGGAGTTCCCACAGAAGGTATGCTTTAATTTTTAGGTAAACGGTATTGTGAGGATCTTTGCTTAATAAGGGTTGAAGAAAGGTCCAGGCTCCTTCCCAGTCACCGGTCTCGGCCACAGCCTCAACTAAGTTGACATGCGCAACGGTGAGACGGGGGGCAAGTTTCATGGCGATTTGAAAAGCTCGGGCCGAATCGGGGTACTTTTTCATCTCGTAGTAGGCTTTTCCCAGATTATAATATTCCTTGGCTAGTGAGCCACTTCCCCAGGAGGCGCAGGAAGCTAGAACAAAGCTCATGAAGATAAACAAGAAGAGAAAGGCCAGAAGCGGCATCCTCTTTACAGCAAACTTCAACAGCAAATCCCCCTCATCACAGGTAGTTTATCGGGAAGCCCCAAAAAAAAGAAGAGTCAGGTTTGACAATCCTGGCACGACACGGCATATTTCGCCTCAGGAGTAAGCATGAAAAAGACGTTGATTCTCGCGGTTTTGGCCGCGTTGTTAACCGGTAGTCTCTACGCCGCTGATGTTGTGACCCCAGGGGACGTGGCCGTAGGACCCATCTTTAGTCACGATGTGTTGGATGTAAGCGGGCCTCTCGGCGGTTGGGGCATCACCGGCAAAATTGCTGGCCTACCTCCTATTTTTGGCTTTAACTTCGCAGTTGGTACGCAGGTGACCTTTGTTGGCCTTACAGCTGACTGGTGGTTGTATCACCAGGTTTTTTACGAACCATTGAACTTCGGGTTGTATGTTGGACCAGGGTTTTTTGGTGATTTTACGTATTCGTCAAACCCTGCGTTTGACTTTGGCGTGCGAATTCCCTTTGATTTAGATATCTATCCCATCAAACCGCTGGAAGTGTTTGCCGAAATGGCGCCAGCTTTTGGTGTTTCTTTTACTGACCCCATAGCCCCTACGTGGCGTTTGCAGGCCGCCGCAGGTGCCCGCTTCTGGTTTTAAAAATGGAAAAACGCTTCGTTACGTACAGCGAGGTACATCAAGGCTGCCAGCTCATCGCGACCAAGATCCAAGAGGATGGCTGGGAGCCTGATATCATTGTAGCGATTGCTTCTGGTGGGTTTATTCCGGCCAGGATTTTGAAGACCTACCTTAAGAAGGATATTTATGTGGTAGGTCTCAAACGATATGATGATGATGCCGCCGTTCACCCTGTTCCCGTGAAAATTCAATGGATCGACGAGGTGGAAAAGAAGCTTTCCGGAAGGCGAATCCTTTTAGTCGATGAAGTGGATGACACTAGGGTAACCCTATCGTATTGCTTAAGTGAACTTTTTAGGTATTCGCCTACCGAGATTCGTGTAGCCGTACTGCATCAAAAGCGCAAAGAAAAGTTAGCAGACTTTCCTCCGCACGTGAAGGTGTACCAAGCAGAAGTTCTTGAAGATATATGGGTTAAGTACCCATGGGACGCCTTAGACGTTAGTAGGCATGAGCAAGGTTTGGATTAACATTTTTAAAAGTTTATTTTAGGCATGGTTATTGCATGGCTTTCTATGGAGGTCATGCTCTGACATGAAATTAATCGTAGCCATCATCCAACCTTTTCGCCTAGAAGAGGTGAAAGAGGCACTCTACGCCGCTGATGTTCAACTTATAACCGTTTCGGAAGTTCTCGGTCACGGCCGCCAAGGGGGCGTAACCGAGGTGTACCGGGGCAATAAAGAAACAGGAAATCTCCTCAGAAAAATCCGCTTAGAAATTGCGGTCAATGATGAATATGTCGACAAGACGATTCGGGCGATTATTGACGGAGCAAAAACCGGCGAACTAGGCGACGGTAAAATCTTTGTCTACCAACTTGAAGACTGCATCCGTATTCGAACCGAAGAACGCGGCCCCGCTGCTATCGGATAAGTTACAATTTGGTAACTATGTCATACATATTTGTCATTTCTGAGGATTGATTATGATTAACAACGCCAATAACGCATGGGTGCTTTTAAGTGCAGCCCTGATTCTTTTTATGACAGTTCCCGCCTTGGGCTTATTTTATGGGGGCTTGGTCAAACGTAAAAATGTACTGTCTGTTTTGATGCAAAGCTTCGCGAGTTTAATTGTGGTGAGTTTACTATGGGTGATTGTTGGCTATAGCTTGGCCTTTAGTCCCACAGAACTGATTCCTGGTGTCATCGGGGATTTTCGCTGGTTTTTCTTAAACGGCATCGCTCCCAATGACCCAAGTCCGTATACAGTTTCGGCTCCAAATGCCCCCGTCGCTCACCTGTCGTTTGTTCTGTTTCAATGTATGTTTGCCGTCATCACTCCCGCGGTAGTCTCGGGTGCGGTGGCCGAAAGGATGAAATTTTCGTCTTTTTTAGCTTTTTCGGTTATTTGGCTCTTCGTTGTCTATATTCCTTTGGCCCACATGGCTTGGTCGCGGAATGGCCTTTTTGCCAAGATGGGGTTAATGGATTACGCAGGCGGAACGGTGGTCGAAATCAACTCGGGCTTTAGTGCGTTGGCGGCTGCTCTTCTTTTGGGGCGACGTACAAAATTAAAACCGGTCCCTCCTCACAACCTCACCTTTACGTTGACGGGTGCAGCCATGCTCTGGTTTGGGTGGTTTGGATTTAATGCGGGTAGCGGCCTTGCCGCTGATGGTCTTGCCTCAAGTGCAGTTTTAATGACAAATACAGCGGCGGCGGCGGCGGCGTTGGTTTGGGCTGGTTTAGATTGGTTTTTGCAGAAGAAACCGACAATTCTTGGCGCGGCTTCGGGTGCTGTCGCGGGGCTAGTTGTAATCACACCAGCGGCAGGTTTTGTTTCTCTTCCCGGAGCGTTGCTTTTAGGATTTGCCGCTGGTGCAGTGTGTTATGTCTTTGTGGTAGTCATCAAGAATAAGCTCGGTTACGATGATTCTTTGGATGCCTTTGGTGTTCATGGCATAGCCGGTGTGCTGGGGACGGTCGGTACAGGGTTGTTCGCCGCTCCCTTTATTACCAGACCCTTTGGCATGAATAACGGCAATGGTTTTACGGGGCTCTTTTTTGGAAATCCCTCTGCCCTGGGGGTGCAAGTACTGGCAACCTTCACGGCGATGCTGTGGGCGTTTGCTGGTACCTTTGTGATTTTTTTGGTATTGAAAAAAACTATGGGTTTAAGGGTCACGCCCAAAGAAGAAGCCATCGGTTTGGATATTACTCAACATAATGAACGCGCTTATACGGTAATCGAGTAAGACTTCGCTGATTTCACACTAGGCCTTGACCCGGGACGGATCCTTTGCACAATGAAAGCATGCCCCCTAAGGAAGACCCCCGGGTAGAGGCCTTAACTTTGCCACCATTTTCTCTTTTAACGGCTGATCAGCGTCTCAAGTTGGCAAGTTTGTGCCATGCTGACCAGTGTCGGCCGGGGGATATCGTGGCATGGGAAGGTGAACCTCAAGCCGAGCTTATCCTGGTCGCTTCTGGACGACTTATAGCGGGCCCCGACCAAATGGTTAAGAGTTATCCCCAGGGCAGTCTTTTAGGGTCTTTACAACAGGCCCCTTGGGAACAAACCTTCAAGGCGGAGGTGCCGACTTTGGTCGTCAGACTTCCCCAGGAAAATTTTTTTACATGGTTAAAGTCATATCCCGTCTCTTCTTTGTTTCTGAAACAAATTCCTGGTTTATCTCCTGCCATGCTAACGCATTTGGCGCAACACAACTCGTCAAAAATGGCGCTACTTACCGACGATGAACACCCCTTGTTTGAGTTTAGAACGTCAGAGTGGGTGATCTTTGTTCGCCTTTTAGGGCCACTAGGAGGGCTCTTGGCCTGCTTAGGAGCTGGGTTGTGGAGTTTTTTTCAAGGGGGAAGTATAGCCTGGGAAGGAATCCTGGCCGCGGCAGTTCTTGTCTTTCTCTGGGGTCTAGTGATCCTGGTAGGTGGTCAGTTAAATCTTCTTTTGGTGACAAACCGGGCGTTAATTCTCAGAACGTTTGGTTTCTCTCCCTTGAGAATTCGTCATACTCGCATTTTGAGAGAGGAACTGAGATCTTTGAAGGTATTACGTTCAGGCTGGGCATCGCGGCTATTTTCTGTCGTAACGGTTGAGCTGGCGACTGAGGGGAATGTTGAACGCTTTCAGCAGGTTCCTGCTAGCAGAGATCTGGACGAGTTTGTTGCCTATTGTCAACCAACGGTTTCTTCGGAGTTTGACGATCAGGATTTAAGAGAAATTCTCGAAGAGTCTGTCGGTGGGTTAGCGGTACCCCAACGACTTTTTTGGGCGGCGGAACAACAGGGCGAGCGTACCTATCGGCGTCATCCCGCATATCTGGTTGCGCGCTTAACCTCTGGGGTATTCTGGTTGTTGGTAATCACAGGTATGGGTTTTTTAGGGAGCCTTTTATGGCCCAGAGGTATGATTGTTCTTGTTTTGTTTTTAACCCCGATTGCCTGTATTCCTCTGGCGCAAATGGTAAGCCGTTTTTGGTCGTGGAAAGGTTCGTTTTTAAAATTTTCAGGTTCAAGAGTGATCTTTCGTCAACAAACACCCTGGCGGTGGCACGAAACCCTACAAGAGGCGCCGTTAAGTCAACTTCAAGAAGTTCGGGTCATACAAGCGACCTGGTGGGAAATGCTCATGGATATTGGTACGCTTAACTTGTATTTTGGCGCTGAACAACCAGTGACGGCTCAAGGGTTTCCACACCCGGGACGCATTCAAGCCGAGTTGTTTCGTATGAAAGAAGAATTAGGGCGCCAAGCCCGACGTGCCGACCAAAAGCAACACTTTCAAGATATGGCGCGAATTTTGAAAGTGTGGAAGCAGTTCTCTCAAGGTTCTCTCGATGAGAAAAAATGACAAGGGGAAAAAATGAAACAGTTATTTGTCAGAAAAACGTGTCGTGAAAGTCAAAAGGCCGAGAGGTGGTTGAAAGAGCGAGGAATCCCGTATTCTCGCTGTGACATCGAGGTAAAATTTCCTTCTCCTGCTGAACTGGAAAGTCTCGCTCGTGGTGTTCAAGGTTGGGACAATCTTGTAGATAAAGATTGTTCTGCATGGAAAAAAGAGGGAATGGCCTGGAGAGTTTTTGAGCCCGAGACAGAACTTGCTGAGTTTCCTCAGCTGTTAAAAACCCCGCTGTTGCGTGAGGGGAAACGAGCAATAGCGGGATTTAATCCCGCTGTTTATGAAACGTTTTGCCAGTGAATGCAATATTAGACCACGCTGTAAAGTTCGACCGGGCCGTCTATGCCTTTTAAGCTGGCGGTACGACGGTAAATCTTAGATGCGTTAGTTTCTGTCCAGGCTTTAAGGCGAGCTTTTACCGGCGCATCGTTGAGAATGTCTCGACTGAAACAAATCATGTGGTTATCTGCTACCCCTTGAATTCGGGCGGCTAAATTGACGGTATTGCCAAAATAATCGACGCGGTCATTCAAGTTGACAACAATAGCAGGGCCGACATGCACACCCATTTTAATTTCAAGTCCGCCGCCTAGCACCTCCCATTTTTCTTGTTGGAAGGCCTGAAACGCTTCTAAGGCGGCATTGATGGCATCGACGGGTTTCAGAAAGCTGGCCATGACGGCATCACCAATCGTTTTGATCACGACACCACGTTGTTGCTCAATGGCTGAAAATAAGATTTTAAAGTGATCACGTACAATCCGATACGAAGTGGCATCTCCATATTGAGAATACATCTGTGTCGAGCCTTTGATATCAGTGAACAATAACGTGATGCGACTAATTTCCAAACTTTCTTCTGTTGAGAGCACATCATCACCGAACAACTCATGGTACAGCGGGTTATTGATTATTTCGAGGCCAGACAAGAACTCTTGCGGCAAAGAGCTTTTTTGTTCTTTGAAATTTTTGACCATTGCGTCAAAGGCATGTTGTGAAAGCGTTTCGGGCAAGGGCAAAAGTCCCGGATGTACCGTAAACGTCACAGCAACATTGGTATCGAGTGAATTGCGAAAGACTGCACTGCACAAAGGGCATTGTTCGCTAGACTTCAATTCTTTAAAGTTATGCTTGAAACCAGGCATTCCACCGCAAACACGGCAGTAATAAGCCCAATTGAGCGTGAATTGGCCAGCCAGGACGGCACGCAGAAAGTAATCTATCAATGTCGCCACGTCAAGCTTCACTTGTCTAGACAACTCTTTCAAATTAATGCGAAACAACTGCTCTTCACTCGCCTTATTTAGCCAGTTCACTAAAGTAGGGGGGGCATCGAGCCCCTGGGTAAGTTTTGTCCAATTGAGATTTGCCATTCATTCCCCCATACCAAGGAATATAGCATTACTTTAGTCAGATTTCCACGCGGGACTTGGTGGGAATGCACAGAAGTGCTAGTCTTTTCTGTATGGAACTCTCACTATTTGGTCAGCGCTTTACGCAAAAATCAGGCATTCTTGAGTTAATGGAAGATTTGGGGACAGCTCTGGATGCCCCCCGTGACATTGCCATGTTAGGAGGGGGCAACCCCGCTTCCATACCCGCTGTTAACCGAATTTGGAAAGAACGGCTGGAAGAGATACTCAAAGATGATAATGAGCTCGAGGTTTTTCTTACACAATATGATGGTCCTCAGGGTAAACTCAGTTTTCTTCAAGGATTGGCGAATTTTTTTAAGACACGTTTTGGTTGGGACGTAGGACCAGAAAATATAGCAGTGACCAATGGTAGTCAAAATGCCTTTTTTTTGCTTTTCAACCTGTTTGCTGGTGAGTTCGCTTCGGGACGAAAAAAGTCTATCCTGTTTCCTTTGGCCCCTGAATATATCGGGTATGCCGATCAGGCGTTGGGACATGATAGTTTTAGATCCTGCCGACCTAAGATCGAAATTCTTTCCAACCCCTATTTTAAATACTTTGTTGACTTTGAACACTTGTCTTTAGGGGCAGAGACAGGGGCTATCTGTGTTAGTCGACCCACGAATCCGACGGGAAATGTTTTGACAAAAGAGGAAATCGATCGACTTTCGGATTTGTGTCAAAAGACCGCTATACCTCTGTTATTGGATAACGCCTATGGAACACCTTTTCCTGGTATCTTGTTTGAAGATATTGAACCCTTTTGGAATGAAACAACTGTTTTGGTCCTAAGCCTTAGTAAATTAGGCTTACCTGCTGCTCGTACAGGAATTGTCGTTGCTCGCCCTGAAATTGTTGCGGCGGTGACCTCGGCAAATGCTATCTTGAACCTAGCTAACTCGGGAATGGGGCAAACATTGCTCTTACCCTTGCTTAAACAAGGGGCCTTGTATCAGATCAGTCAAACTTTGATCCGGCCCTTTTATCAAAATCTTCGCGATTTTGCTCTCAATTGTATTGCTCAGATCTTTGCCGGGCGTTTTCCCTATCATATCCATCAACCTCAGGGTGCCTTGTTTCTATGGATTTGGTTTCCAGAGCTTCCCGTGTCGACCCGAGAACTCTACGAACTGCTCAAAGCTCGAGGCGTAATTATCGTACCTGGAGAATATTTCTTTTTTGGGATGCCGGCTGAGGATGAGCATTGGAAGCACCGTCAAGAATGTGTACGGCTGAATTATGCTCGGCCTGCTACAGAGCTCACAATGGGGTTGCAACGAATAGCCGAGGTGGTCGAACGGTGCTATCGGTAAACTTTTTGTTGCCAACTGTGTGGCGTTGCGCCATACTGAGTCTATGAAAAAGAGACTTTTTTTGGTGTTGTTTCTGGGTGTTGCTCCATTTTTGATGGCACAAAAAGCTCCCCTTGAAAATCTTCACTTTTTAACTGAAGAGTTCCCGCCCTATAATTATGTGGAAAACGGCCAATTAGTTGGCAGTTCTCCCGAGATTCTTGCGGCTTTATTCACCCAACTCAAAGCCCCTCAAACTCTTCAAGAGGTAAAAGTCTTACCATGGGCCAGGGCGTATTCACAGCTCGAAACAGATCCCTGGGCCTGTTTGTTTAGCACAACCAAAACCAAAGAACGAGAACCCCTGTTCCAATGGGTTGGTCCCATTTCTCTGGCCCGCAACGTAGTAATCACCCTGGCGTCAAAGCATTTGACCTTGGCTCCCGGTGTTTCGTTGGCGCAGTCAAATTGGACCTTTGGAGCCGTCCGGGACGACGCCGGAGAACAATTGCTCATTGCTCACCACGTCCCTATGGCACAAATCAGCTTAACGACCAATGCCCTGCAAGCTCTGGAGATGCTCAATTCGGGGAGAATTGACGCTTTTGCTTATGACGAAAGTGTCATCGATTGGTTGGCTCGGTCCCGAGGATGGGAGACTTCTCGTTATCAGGTTGCCGAAGTCTTAGAAACTGGCTACCACTATTTTGCTTTTAATCTCAAAGTACCCGCTGAGGTGATTAAAGAATTTCAAACCGCCTTGGACCACTTTAAAACTACAGGGCAGTACCAACAGATTCTGACTAAGTTTGGAGTGGTCATGCCACACTCCTAAGGCAGAGACCGGTCCTGGTGGATTTTTTAGAAAGAATAATAGAATTAAATTTCTCTTGAAGTTTTCAAGGGGTCGGTTTACCTTGAAAATAAACATGATTTAAGGCCGGTATAACATGAAGTTGAATCTTTTGGGAAAAATTGCCTTAGGCTTAGTCGTTTGGGGTCTAGGATCACCGTTATGGGGCATGGGGACTCAAGAAAAAGACTTTCACAAGGTTCAAGGCAACGAGAACTGGACCTACACGTTCAACGTCAAGGATAAAAAGCCCGGACAGTATAACATTCTGGTGCGAGCAAAGGATATTGCCGGTAACACCTCGTTTGCCGGCCCTTACGACGTTTTTATAGACCCAAGAGCAAATTTACCGCAGTCAAGTGTGCTCATCCCAGTGGACGCTCAAAGGGTAGGCGGAGATATCAACATTTTGGGGGCGACCACGGGCGGCGAGGGAGCTAGTAAGGTCGAGATTCGGATTGACAATGGTAAATGGGAGGGCGTAACCGGTTCAAGCTTCTGGTCTTACTTTTGGAAAACCGCCGATGTCGCAGATGGAACGCATATCATTGAATCGCGAGCTACCGATTCGCAGGGGCTGACTGGGCCGATTAGTAAAGTGACGTTTTTTCTTGACCGAAAAGAACCTGCCATTTCTGTGCTCAATCATCCCAGTGGTTCTTTAGTAGCGGGAAACGTTGATCTTAACGGTCAAGTGACCAATATGAACGGCGTTAAATCGTTGATGGTCAGCTTTGACGGCAAAAAAACTTTTCAGCAGGTTTCACTCGATGGGGATGAGCATCAGACCAAGCGAAACTGGCATTTGTCGTTAAACTCTACACAATATCATGACGGACCTTTGATTCTGTGGTTTGAATCCAAAAATACGCTTAACTCAGAAGGAAGTTTAGCCTACCTCCTCTTTATTGATAATACGCCACCCAAAATTACCTTGCTGAGCCCTTCAGCGAAAAGTACTGTTCATGGCGAGCTTCATTTAGTAGGCCGTGTCGAAGCTCCTATGGGGGTTAAAACGTTGAGTTTTCGGGTGAACGGCGGAAAAAAAATTCTGATTCCCATTATTGCAGGGGATCCCTATTTTTCTGCTGAATCCGATGTTGGTTCTTTACCGCCCTCTACACTCTCGGTGAATTTTGAGGCTGTCGACCCCTTGGGGAATATTGGCAAACTGGACGTTCCGCTCAACTTAGACCCCGCACAAGGCTACCCTCATTTGACCATTGATCAGACGTTGTATTCAAAACAGTTGATGGCTCCACTTTATGTTGAAGGAAGCGAAACTTGGGAATATGGAAATCCCAGCGTTATCTACACATTAAATGGAGGTCCTGAAGTTCAGGTGGCCACAGGACCTGTCTTTCGTTTTGAAGTGCCGCATGTGGTATCGGGAGTCAATCATGTGACCCTTTGGCCGGTGGATGGCAAAGGTCAACGAGGACCAGCGGTCAAACTCAAGGTGGAAGTTGCGTTGGGGGCACCGCAAATTTCTGTCAACCAGCTTCAACAAGCAGGTAGCACTTTGCCCTATTCGGCTGGGGTGAGACTGCGAATTGATCAAAACCCGGTGCTTTTAGGAAAGGTTGACGCGGACAACCCGCTAAAATCGGTAATTTGGACGGTAGGCAACTTACCAGCAGTGTCTTTAGCCCTAACACCTGGAAGTCACACACTTTCGCTGACGTTGCCTTTGCCTAACAATACTCCTTTTGGGTTCGTTCCCGTGCAAGTAGATGTGGTCGATACCCGGGGTAAAACGCAAGTCTGGAAGTCTTTTGTCTGGATGGAGGACCTGGGAAAACCCTTTGGACCTAAGGGGTTGAGCTTTCCAGAAGTGGGTTCACAGCCGGTGGTGATTACGCCACAAAAACCGTTGTTGGGCTGGTTCCAAGGAGCAGTTCCCAAAAGGGTGGAGTTCCATGGAGCGGCTCGGGATGTGCTTACTGCACAAGTGGAAGGACAACGAATTATCATAAAACCCACAGCCAGCCAAGACTTGGGTAAGGTCACTTTGGTCGTTTTTGACGACAAAAACCGATCTACGGAGGCGACTCTTGGCTCGGTGATTGCGGTCACGGGACCTCCTACCTTGAAAATTGTTACACCGCAAGAGGGGTCTTGGGTCCCCGGACGAGTTGAGGTTTCCTGTGACGCCAACAGCCCCTTGTCAGGCCTAAAAGTTTCGGCCAGCTGGGATGATGTTCACTGGGTTAGTTTGAATTCTACCGGTTCTCACTGGAAAGCCGAGCTTTCTACTCTACCAAATCAGGCACAGTTGCTAACCGTTAAAGCGGAGGATGCTGCGGGACAAACAGTCTATGAGCGCCTAGCCGTAAGAGCGGTTACAACTCCTCCTATCATTGTGTTCTCATCTGTTCCCGCTATGCCGCCCTCTCCTGGCGAGGTCCTCGTTAGTGGTCAAGTAACGACCACGGATCCCTTGGCGCTTCTTCAAGCAACAGTGGGGGGCAAGGTCGTGAGTTTGCCTCTTTCTGCAAATTTTGTATTTCCGGCAGATCCATCCCAACCTATTGTCGTAAAAGCGGTAGATCAAATGGGGAATACGTCTCAGTCCAAGTGGTCACCTCCTCCAGTGTTACCCGCTGGACAAACCTTAAACCCTCAAATTGTCATCGTTACTCCGGGAACTACGGCGCCCTCAACCTCGGGAGAAATTCTCATCGTGGGGCGAATGGTGGGCTTTTCCACGCTACCAAGCTTGTCAGGTTCGTGGGGAAGTGGGTGGGGTAATAACCCAACCTTCCCGGTTAAGGTAGACGCTCAGGGATGGTTTAGTTTGTTATGGAAACCAGGTCAACAACCCTCGCTGCATTTGAGTGCGACACTGGGGAAGCTACAGGTCGATCAGCAAGTCAATCTACCCTTTGACCCACAAGCTGACTCTCCAACGGTACAATATTCGGGGTCAACAGGCGCCATCAGCTCTGCCGATTTTGCCTTGGCTCTCAATGGAAAGGGAAAAGCTGTGACCTGGAAGCTAGACGGGGGTAACCCTGTTTCGATACCGGGGTACCCTGGTGTTTTTCACCTCAACTTGCCTCAATTAGCGCCGGGTAAACATGAGATCGATGTTGCTGGTGTCAATACACAGGGTTCTCCAGGAGACTTTACGACGATTACTTTTCGTCTCAAAGAGAGCATCGTTCCTCCGCCCATTTTTGACTTACCCTTGGGTGCCGAGGTTGCTTCAACAACAGCGTCGGTGACAGGCTCGGTGGCCATGCAGACACCGCAAACGGCCAGCTATTTTGTTGGGCCTCCTTCATCTACACGGTCGTGGCTTCCGCTAAACTTTACAACACAAAACGGCAAGCAAAGCTTCTCGATTCCCTTGCTTTCAAGTTTGCCTTATGGACGTTTAAATATCTGGGTCAAATTTGTTAACCAAGATGGTGTAGTCTCGGAAGTAGAAACTTGGGTTCATAAAATCTGGCCCATAAAAGTTTCGGATGATAGCACCGAAGGGTTGCGATGGAATGATGCCCACTTAACAGAATCGAATGAAATTCATTTAGCGACGGGCGGAGTTTTTCCTCTTGCCTTCTATGGACGTGACTTACAAAGTGTGAGGCTTATTCCCAGCGATACGCCAGTGAAACTGAATCGTCAAGGAACTCAGTTTAGCCTATCGTCGGAACAAGATGGGGTGTGGGGACCTGTCCGTGTTGAGGTCACTACCGTTGATGGCGATGTTTTTCGATCAAAACCGTGGACTTTTTTTGTGGGCAGTCAAGGACCGGCGATTTCCGTTAACGAGCCTGTCAATGGTGCATGGGTTCGCGACACCTTAGTGGTTTCTGGCTCCTCGTTATCGATTCCCGGCATCAAAATCGCACAGTACAGCGTTGATCGTGGAAGCACCTGGCACAGTATTCGTTTACGTGATGAACAACAGCAAAACGGTAAAATTGACCAGAAATTTCACTTCGAGATTCCCTTTGGTAAGGATCTACCGCAGGGCTTAGTTCCTGTGTGGGTTGCCATGCAGGATCGTACCGGTGTGCTGTCACAAAAAGTTGTGGTTGTGGACCATGACTCGCTTGATCCGGAGTTCCAGCTCATCACACCTCCCGTCAGTGTTAAGGTAATTGGTAAAACTACCATTGTCGGAAATGCGCAGGCTCCGGGCGGAAGAATGAAATTGGTGGAGTGGTCCTCGGATGGCAAACATTTCGAAGCCGCTAAAGGGACAAACTTTTTTCAGTGGCTTACCGACTTTTCTTCGTATGATCCGTTGCCGAAAGGTTTTTATATCAGGCTACGTGATGAAGCAGGGAATGTTGTTACAAAAGAGTTACATTTTCCCGTCGATGTTGAAGCTCGTAAACCTGTGGTTCAAATTCAGACCCCCGACGAAGGCCAGATTATTCGTTCAGATTTTCTCTTTTCGGGTATGGCATTTGACTACGCAGGGGTTAAGTCGATCACGTGGCGTCTAGATTCTGGCCCTTGGACAACGCAAGAAGTTAAGAATGGCTTTAGCGTTCCGATCTCGTTAGATTCTTTAACGGACAATGCACATACCTTTGAAGTATATGCGACAAATATTTATGGCAATGTCGGTAACGTTTCAAAACGGTTATTCAAGGTGTCATTAAGTGAACCCGTGGCGCTCGTGGCTGAACCAACGTTGGGGGCGACTCAGCGCCAATCCATCGTATTTCAGGGAGCAAGTTTTGACCGCAATGGCATCGCCAAGGTCGAAATTTCGACCGATAACGGCAAAACCTGGAACCATGCGGAGCTTCAAGACCAGGAAACTTGGCTGAAGACCTCGCCGCCGGTTTTAGCGAAAGAATACTTTAACAAGCCTGAATGGCGAAAACAGTGGACTTGGGCGTTTGATACGCAATCTTTGCAAGATGGAACCTATTCTTTCCTGATACGGTCTACGGACTCCTATGGAACGGTAGGAATTTCCTCCACCTTGGTTTCTATTGATAATACCCCTCCGGTCCTCGAATTATCACGACCGTTGGATGGGGAAGGCTTTTCGGGGGGCTTACACCTTGAGGGACGAGTCACTGACAACGGTATTCTTCGCGCTGTTCATGCAGAGATTCGTCCTCTTTCGAGTCCTACCGAGTCAGTTCAGGCGGGACCTCCACTGTTAGAATATGATTTACCCCTGACCCGTACCTTTACATTTGATGCGAAACCCAAGGATTTACGTCCCGGTTGGTACAATGTAAGGGTTGAGGCCGTAGATTCCGCCGGAAACATTACGAGAATTGCTCGCAACATCCGTTGGGAAAAATCTAAAGTCCTCGACCGTGCCGACTTGTTGTACCCGCTCTCCGGGCAAACTCAGGTAGGAAAGATAGACATTCTTGGTCACTATGTGGGTGTAGGCGCCCCACAAAAGGCTGAAATACTCCTTGATGGCCAAACGGTGTTGATGACAAATATTACTAAGGCTGGCTATTTCCACGCCATACTCACTGCTAAAGAGGTTACCAAGGGCTCTCATGTTATTTCAGCCCGGATTCAGCTTCCCGATGGAAGGTCCATTCTTTCAGAGGCAAGATCAATTTTGTTTGATCCTTTTGGACCTTGGGTCACCGTAGATAGTCCTAGTTCAGGAGATTTCATCTCAACGCGACCTTGGATAGAAGGTCAGTCCGGGTGGGCTTTGCCACCATTGCCCAAAACAGCGACAAATCATCAGAAGGACGAGCGAAACCAATTCTTGAATGATCATCAAGTCGTGTCGGTGTCCTATTCGTTGGATGATGGAAAGACCTTTATTTCGGCTGACGGCAACACGCAATGGAAATTCCGCTTAGAAAACCTAGGTTTTCCGGATGGGCCTCTGCCGATTCTGGTTCGAGCCATCTTTAGAGATGGCACGTTGGCTTATACCAACCTCTATGTCACCCAAGATCAGACGCCACCTCGAGTTGTGATTCTTGAACCGATCGAGAATGCAAGTTTTCGCCGTGAAATTCCTGTGGCGGGATGGGCGACAGATAATTATCAATTATCTTCGGTGAAGGTCGCGCTGCGGACAGGAAATAAGCATAATTACGAAGTTCCCTCTTTTATCCAGGGCCTTTACACCGATGCTGACATCTGGGGGGCTACCTACTGGGCCACCGGTGTAGGACTCACCTTCTTTAACGACAACGTCAAAATTCAAGCGATGATTGCTCAAGCTCCCGATGGTCGCTTTAGTGGTATGGTCTCGGGTGCGAAGTTAATCGCCAATATTGCTCGCATACCTTTCTCGTACTTTTTAGGACCCGATTGGGATTGGTTCTCGATGTCGGTGGGGGTTGGCGCCAATTTCTCGTACTTCTCGATGGGGGCTCCTTTGTTCAATTACAGCCAAGGGGTGTTTTTAGGCTCTGTATTGGGCCAGTGGGAGTTCGCGAAAATCTCTTTCGCAGACAATGAATTCTTTAAGTATATTTCGCTGTATTCCGAAATGACGGCATGGTTCATCTCGTCAGATGTTTTTCCCTCTACGGAATTAAAATTGTCTGGAGGAATTCGGATTGGATTGTTCTAAACCCCGAATTGTTTGAAATAATCTTGCGTTAATTTTTTTTCGAACGAAGGACAGTTCTCGGAAATCCCCAGCTTGTTTATGATTTCACAGGCTGGGGATCACGAGTTACGGTTTTAACAGGCTTGCTTTGAGTTCTTTTGCGTGTTCATTATTAAACACCAAAAGGTATTGCTGAATATCTCCGAACCATTTTTTTTGCACCTGACAGGCTTCTTTACCGATATACCGGAAATGCCAAGGTTCCCACATATACCCGGTGACGCTTTCAAGACCTTGAGGGTAACTCAGAGAAAACCCAAACTCCTCGGCATGAGCGTCCATCCATTTTCCTTCGGCGGTCTTGGCAAATTCTGGTGTTATAGAGCCAAAGTCAGCGGCTAACCCCAACTGATGTTGACTTTGCCCCGGTCTAGCCGAATACCTTTCTGCGGTAGCCAAGCCATCCTCGTTAACATAGTGTTGAAAGAGATAACGTTGGTATGCCCAAGAGCGATAGCAGGAGGAAAATTTTAAACGCACCCCGTCCTTGCGGGCAGATCGGCTCATTTCCAAAAGTACGGGCACGATTTCTTTGCGCATTTCTTCGGTGGGACGTGAAGTGTAAAGACCATAGCGGCTTAACCGCACTAAATCCCGGGGAGCATAGGTCTCGGGAAGGGCATGACCCTTGTCAACCAATACCATTTGATCCCAGGGGAGTGACAGCAAAGGTTTGTAATCCTCGAGAAACTCCCTAGGGTGGGCTAAGATAGGACCAGCTATACTGGGAGGCAGATCCGCCACCCAGGCTGTCAGCTGACCGAGAGATATTCTGAATGTTGGGTCAGGGGCAGACTGAGCCCAAAGAGCCCCGCTCAAGGCCAGACTCGCGATAACGAAAGATGAGAATTTACGCATTCCTTAAGATGGAATAATCCCACTTAGTCGTCAAGCATCTCCCTTTTTCTTGGCACGAAGCTCGTTGAGATTCACTCCCAACATGATCTCGAGGACTTCTTCCATACGGTTAATGGGTTTAAATTCTAGCCCCTTACGAATATAATCTGGAATTTCCTCCCAATCTTTTTCATTAGATTTGGGGAACAAAATTGTTTTGACACCACTACGTCGGGCAGCAATCACTTTTTCCTTTAGGCCGCCAATGGGCATGACTTTACCGGTTAACGAGAGCTCGCCAGTCATGGCGGTTTTAGAAAGCACAACTTTGCCCATGGCTAAGGAAGCTAAGGCTGTTGCCATGGTTACCCCAGCTGAAGGCCCGTCTTTGGGTGTGGCCCCTTCGGGAATATGCAAGTGTACCGACCAACGGTCAAAGAAAGCCTCGCTTATTCCTAGTACCTTAGCGTGGGCATGAACCCAGGTGTAGGCAATTTGAGCGCTTTCTTTCATCACGTCTCCCATTCGCCCCGTCAGCCGAATACCCCCTTTGCCCGGTGTTCTTACGGCTTCAATGATCAAGACCGCACCACCATAGCTTGTCCAGGCTAAACCCATAACCATGCCGGGACTTACCAAAGGAATTTCTTCTTCTTCGGGAAAGGAAGGGCGACCGAGATATTCTTCTAACGAAGTGGAGTCCACGGTCAACGGTAAGGGAACATTTTCAGTCACAACTTTTAACGCCAATTTCCGGTGGATGCGGTCAAGAGCTTTTTCAAAGTTTCGCATCCCGGCTTCTCGAGCGTAGTGGCGACTAATTTCCGAAAGCGTTTTTTTGGAATATTTGACGTTATTTTTGCCCAAACCTGCGGCTTCCAGGCTTTTGGGGATGAGGTACTTTTGGGCAATGGCAACTTTTTCTTCTTCGATATAGCCTGAAAGTCGGATAATTTCCATACGGTCAAGGAGGGGGCGCGGGATAGTATCCAGGGCATTAGCGGTGGCTATAAACAAGACATGCGAAATATCAAAGGGAAGATCGACGTAATGATCCCTAAAATTAATATTTTGCTCAGGATCAAGAACCTCCAACAGAGCGCTCGAAGGATCTCCTTGATAGCTCGACCCGAGTTTATCAATCTCATCAATCATAAAAACAGGGTTTCGTGTCCCAGTAATCTTGAGCCCTTGAATGATCTTGCCAGGCATTGCTCCAACATAGGTTCGCCTGTGCCCTTTGATCTCAGCCTCATCTCGCATGCCGCCTACACTAAAGCGAAAGAAGGGGCGTTTTAGAGCCTTGGCGATGGATTTTCCTATACTGGTCTTACCCACACCGGGGGGACCTAAGAGTAAAACGATGGATCCTTTACTGTCACTTTTGAGTTTTTTTATCGCCAGGAATTCTAAAATTCGTTTTTTGACATCCTCAAGACCGTAATGATCTTGGTCAAGAACTCGTTTGGCGTAAGCCATATCTACCATTTCGAGGGCTTCTTGCTTCCACGGGAGCGAGCAAATCGTTTCGAGATAATTTCTTGTCACGATAAATTCGCTAGAATTCGGGTCCATGAGCGCAAATTTTTCAAGCTCGGAGGTAACGGTTTCTTTCAGTTCGCCACTAAACTGAAACGACTCAATTTTTTCTTTGAATTTTTGGTAATCGGACGTTTTGGCATCCGAGGTAATTCCTAATTCCTTCTGAATGGTTTTTAGTTCTTCACGAAGAAAGAACTCGCGTTGATTTTTTTCGAGCTTTTCGTTGATCTGCTTCGAAATCTTTTTTTGAAGCTTAACTAACTCCTGTTCTTTTTTAATCGCGAGAAGAACATGTTGCATCCGTTCGCGAACATCCAAGGTTTCGAGAAGTTTTTGCTGTTCGTCTTTGTTGATATTGAGAATACTGGCTATGAAATCGGTGAGCTTGCCTGGTTGATCAATATTGACCATGTTCAGACGCATTTCTTCAGAAAACAGGGGATTATTTTCTGATAGTGTTTTCATGTCCGCAAAGATCGAACGCGTAAGCGCTTTGATTTCCTGTGAAAATTTTTCGTCTATAATTTCATCTAAATATTCAACGGCCGCTGTTCGAAACGGGTCTTCGGTGAGCATCTTTTTAATTTGGAAGCGCTTGAGCGTAGTCACAAAAATATTGACGCCACCATCTGGCAAATTGATTTTTTTCAGAATTTTGGCGGCGGTTCCAATATCGTAAAGGACTTCAGGTGCATCCTCTTGCTCCGAGTTTGCTTCTTGGCGAACAAGAACCAAGCCCAAGACTTTTGCGCCGCTCATGGCATCTTCCACAACGGCGACATCAGCAGGATCGGTGATCATCAAAGGGGTAAAGATCCCCGGGAAGATTGGTCGCATTTCTAGCGGAACAAGCGACAGCTTGTTAGGTAATAACTGGTCGGCAGGGATTAACGGGTTGTCACTCATGAGCTGAATTTAGAAAAAAAAAGGTACTTAGGGCAAGTGTTCTCGAAAAATATGCTAAATTAAACTGTGTCTGAACGACGATTTTTTCTTGAGGTGTTAATCCTTAAAACCTATCCCGTTGGCGAAACTCATCGTGGGCTTTTTGTCCTATCGCGTGAAAAAGGTACCCTTTCGTTGATAGCGTTCGGGGCTCAGAGTCCGCGTAGCCGCTTTCGTGCTTTATTGACTCCCTTGAGGCGGGTAAAAGTCTCGGTATTCCATGATCCCGTTAAGGATTCTTACAAAATTGAAGAGGCAGAGCTTCTGGATTCCCATGAGGGGTTGGCCCATGATCCGCAACGGTTCTTTTCAGCGGCCCGATGGGCTGATCTACTTCGTCGCGTACCTTCTCTTGAGACGGGTTCGTATGACTTACTATCTGAGTCACTTCGTTTAGCGTGTGGCGTTTCTCAAGAAAGGCTCGTTCGTCTTGAAATACAATTTTTGTGGAGACTTGCCGAAGAATCAGGTTTGAGACCAGAATTTTTGAACTGTGACGGTTGCGGTGCCACGTTGTTCGGGAGTAGTGTGAGCTTTTCCACGAATCCCGTCGCGGTATTTTGTCCTCGATGTTCGTCCGGCCACTGGACGTTAAGCCTAAAAGAAGTGGATTATTTGACCGCGACCGCGGTTCTTTCGCTGGAAGACAGCCTCCAGGCACCTACCGAAGGCTCTTCGTTAGAACATCTGAGGTCTATGGCTTTTGACCTATGGAGTCAGGTCTTGGGCCAAGAACTTCCCCGTTATGGTTAAGGGGCTGAAGGAGGGGTGATGAGGGCAGTAGAACTGATCTGGCAAAAGCGCCAGGGAAGTCGGCATTCCCAGCAAGATCTAGAAGGCTTCATCCAAGACTATGTTGAGGGACGACTGCCTGATTACCAAATGGCTGCATGGCTCATGGCTGTATTTTTTAAAGGCCTCGATTTTGAAGAAACCAGCTGGCTGACATCGGCCATGATGCATTCGGGTGAGGTGTTGCAATTTCCTGGGGCTTCTTTGCTCGTTGATAAGCACTCCACCGGAGGCGTTGGTGACAAAGTTTCATTGATGCTAGCACCCTTGGCAGCGGCATGCGGACTAAAGGTCCCTATGATGAGCGGCCGTTCCCTTGGGCATACCGGTGGAACTCTCGACAAACTTGAAGCTATTCCCGGTTACCGAACTTCGCTGACGCCTTCCGAAATGGCGGCAGGATTGGCAAAAAATGGGTATTTTATGACGGGTCAAACACAAACCGTCGTTCCTGCCGACCGGCTAATGTATGCCTTACGTGATGT
Source organism: Spirochaetales bacterium (assembly GCA_013044245.1). GTDB lineage: Bacteria > Spirochaetota > Spirochaetia > JABEVK01 > JABEVK01 > JABEVK01. The sequence goes on from JABEVK010000004.1 coordinate 48,924, forward strand.
TACTGCGACCGTGGAATCTATACCGCTCATCACTGCCAGTATCCTTTCGAAAAAGTTGGCTGAAGGTGCCTCTTCGTTGGTCTTTGACGTCAAAGTGGGCAGTGGGGCCTTTATGAAAACTTTGCCCCAAGCACGTGCTTTAGGCCAAAGTTTGGTTCAAACTGCTCACGCCCTTGGTCGTCGCGCCGTTGCGGTTCTGACCTCCATGAACGTACCTTTAGGCCGTATGGTCGGCAATTTTTTAGAGGTCGAAGAGGCCTACGAGTTTCTTCACAACCGCTACGAACCCGATTTAGGCGAGGTTACTTTTCGCTTGGTGGGGTGGATGCTTTTTTTGGGTGGGTTGGTCGAATCTGTTGACCAAGGCATTGAGTTGGCAATAGCAAAGCTTCAGGAGGGTACGCCTTTACAGCTTTTTCGTCAAAACGTCCTCGACCAAGGAGGCAATTGGTCGTTACTGGAGCAACAAATCGGTAATCGCCGAGCGCCAGTTGTTCTCGATTTCTTGGCTCCTAGCGATGGGTTTTTTGCTGAAGTTGATACGCAAGTTTGCGGGTTGGTAGCCACGGGACTCGGTGCTGGTAGAAGTCAGAAAGAGGATATTCTTAGCCCCGAAGCGGGCCTCGAGTGGTTGTTAAAACCAGGGCGGACCGTGAAAAAAGGGGATGTTCTTGCCAAAATATGGACAGACCATGAAGCAAAAGCGGCTCAGGCTTTGTCTCGTTTAGAACAAGCTTGCCGCTTTGAACAAAAAGCGCCAGAGCAGGAGAAGCTCATTCTTGAGGAATTATACTAGATGAAAGTTGAAAAACGTCAGCACTGGAGCAAAAAACCGCTTGATTCCGCCGAGGTTAAGCAGATGGCAGTTCGCTACGGTCTTAGCCTGTTGGAGGCATCCATTTTGCTGCGACGGGGGATCACGGAAGGAAAAGACCTTCTCTTTTATCTCGAAGACGATTTACGTTTTCTTCACAATCCGTTTTTGTTTGCTTCCATGGAAGATGCTGTGGATCGCCTTTTAGCGGCTCAAGAAGAAAAAGAACAAGTTTTTGTTTTTGGTGACCGTGATGTCGATGGGGTGAGTGCCACGGTGTTGTTGGTCGAGGCCTTGCACGAATTGGGGTTAAAACCGGAATGGAAGGTTCCTGAAGGCGAAGAGACCTATGGTTTATCTGAAAGCGTCATTGCCCTTGCTGTCGAAAAAGAATGTACTTTGTTGGTCACGGTGGATTGTGGAATTTCGAATGCTGCGGAAATTGCCAAAGCCCGACAAGCGGGAATAGATGTGATTGTTTTAGATCACCATGTTTCTCCCGAAGACCTGCCTCTGGCCATGGCCATTCTTGATCCGAAGATTCCTGAAGAATCCTATCCCTTTCCGTATCTATCGGCGACAGCCGTTGTCAGCAAACTAGTCTGGGCGTTACGTTTTGCACAAACCCCCCTATATAATCAGCGGCTTTGCCTGTTGAATGTCCGTCAAGGCGAGGACGGATTGACGGTTGAGGCCTGCCATCTGGTCAATTTGCTGGTGAAAAAGCGTCTGTGCCTGGTTTTTACTTCCGAAACCCCCCGTTCAACGGCAGCCCTGTTGGCCGAGTTCCTCCAAGATCAAGAAATTTATGTCTGGGACTCTGGTCAACAAACGGCTTTATTGAAACAGATTTTTGGGGCAAGGGCCTTGATTAGCCTTTTTGATATGGCTCCTGGTATCTTGCAAGCTTTTCCTGGTCTTAAAAGTCTGACGCTCCCCGAGGTCTTGGCTAAAAGTCGCCTCCCCCGGTATTTTCCTGATACTGAACCGTTAGATATTCTGGTCAGCTTATTCATCAGCTCGGTACATAAAAAATTTCCTCCGCTTGGTAGCGAATTTACTTCTGTTTTAGATCTGGTAGGGTTGTCGACGTTGGCCGATATGATGCCGCTTGAAGGCGAAAATCGTATTCTGGTGCGCTTGGGAATGCAGTCCCTGAACAAATCGACACGCCCCGGGCTTCGTAGCCTGCTGATGAAACTCAAACTCCTGGGACATCCCCTGTCGACCACCGAGGTGTCTTGGCAGGTAACTCCTGTTTTAAATGCGGCAGGAAGGTTAGGGGAACCTGCCTCGGCGATAGATCTGTTTTTAACAGGCGAGGAAGAAAAGCGTAAGCTCTTGGCCGATCGGTTAGAGGAGCTAAATCAAGAACGCAAAGCTCTCAGCCAAACCGCTTGGACTGATATTCTTCCGCAAGCTCGCCAATTCTGGGAGGCCTCGGGAGAACGCTTTGCTTTGGTGCACGACGCGCGTGTGCCTAAGGGAATTACCGGAATTCTTGCTTCGCGGCTCATGAACACTTTGGGAGTTCCCGCTCTCGTCATGACCGAGCAAAGAAATAAAACAATAGGCTCGTTGCGAACTAATCGCGGTTTCGAGACTAGACGATTTCTCGATGCCTTTGCTGACCTTTTCATCGATTATGGGGGGCATGCACAAGCGGCTGGATTTCAAATGCTGAGTTCCAATTTGGAAGAGTTTAAAAGCCGACTTTCATCAATGCTTCCACAATTCGCGCTCACCGATAAAACAGACCTGACCTTAGATTTGGATGCTGAGATTCCGTTAAATATGTTGACCGCAGATCTCATCAAGATTGTCGATTATTTTGAACCCTATGGCGAAGGCAATCGACCACTGATATTTTCGACGAAAGGCTTACGGGTTTTGGACGCCGACTTGGTAGGGAAATCTGGGGCCCAGCACCTCAAAATGACGCTCGACGCGGGAACTGCAAAATGGCCAGCCATTTGGTGGAATGCACTGGAATTTCTCCCTTCAGCGAAGGTAGTCTCCGGTTCTATCGTGAATATCGCTTACCAGGTCGGACGAAACTATTTTTATGGTCAAGAATCCTTGCAACTGACAATTTTAGATTTAGAAATGGTATAGATTGGGGGACGCGATGAAACGCTTCTTTGCCGTGTTTTTTGGCTGTTTGCTCTTTTGGGGAGGAACTCTGTGGGGGCAATCCAACCTCTGGGTGCCTTCAAGTTTGCAAGCAGGTCAAGCCGCCGCTGTCTTGGTATGGAACGGAACTTTGTCCCCAGGGTTTCGTGTTACCATCATATCTGAAAGAGGGAAAACCTTATACTCTGCCCATTCCTTCCCCTTACCTCCCGAGATGAATTCCCAAGTGGGGGTAGCGAACCTTCAAGCGGCCTTACTTGCCGTGGACGCCATGACTCCTTCCCAGCACGCCTTTCTCAAAGTTAGCGATGCACGGGGAACAGCCTACGAGTTCGCGTTACCTATTCAGGCAGGCCAGTTTCCGCGGGAGATTCTTCACTTGAACCGAGCAATGTCAAACTTACGCGAGAAGCCCAGTCCTGTGGTTCATGAACAAGCGGTTTCGATCTGGGACATCTATTTAGCAGTACACCCCCAGGCCATTTTTCAAGATCAGTCTTGGTGTCTTCCCGTAAAGGGGCACCCCCCCATTTCGTCACCCTTTGGTGATACCCGTACCTTTATCTACACGGATGGCAATGAAGCCTCAACCTATCATACGGGAATTGACTTTGCCGTCGTGCAAGGAACCCCCGTTTGGTCTTGTGGAGCAGGAAAGGTCCTGCTTTCACAAAATCGCAAACTGACCGGCGAAACGGTAGTGATTGAGCATTGGCCGGGAGTTTACAGTGATTACTTTCACTTGAGTAAACGTTTAGTAGAGGTAGGCCAAATTGTTCAACAAAACCAGTTGGTTGGGTATTCGGGGGCAACAGGCTTGGTGACAGGGCCCCATCTGCACTGGGAGGTGCGCGTTCACGGGATTCCCGTCAATGGAGAGAATTTAGTCCATCGTCATCTTCTTGACAAATCTTGGATTCTCGCTAAAATTGGCTCTGCCGATAGGAAGAGGGGGTGATTACCATAGCCGTCATTACCGTTGACGACAACGAAGTGCTGGAAAAAGCCATCAAGCGTTTTAAGCGGATGGTTGAAAAAGAAGGGATTATCCGTGAGTGGAAAAAACGCGAATATTTTGAAAAGCCCTCTACGATCAATAATCGGAAGAAAAAAGCACTTGAGCGAAAGCAGTTGAAAAAGCTCCGCAAGATTCAACAATCTACCCGCGGTTGAGTTCAATTTTTGAGAAGAAATAGCCGAACGGTTTACCGTCGGCTTTTTTTTTCTTTGAGAGGATTTTGCTTTGATATTGAAACCGAGTTTGTTTTTAATACAATTTGCTGTCTTGATAGCAACAATAGCGGCACAAACGGCCCCAACCGTTAGCCCTACGGCAACCCCCACGCCTTCAGCCTCTGATCTTTCGACCCCTTTAGGGTTAAGCGGGGCATTAAAGAGTTTTCCTGACGAATTGATTATCGTTGATGTTCGGTCTGAAAACGCTTTTTGGCAAGGTCACCTTCCTCAGGCGGTAAATATCCCGTTAGGATTTCTCTGGTATCAGCACCCGAGTCGAAATCTTGATAGTTTTATTGTCGTTTATGGTCAACCCGCTTCATCAGATTCGAGAAAAGCGGCAGAAATTCTTCGTTTGCAAGGTTATCACCATGTAATCAATTTCGGTTCCATTTCCAAATGGAATGGGCCTTTGCAAAAGTAAGCCCACGCCATCGGCAAAGGCGTAAATAGCGTTAAAAAGGTTAGGTATTTCCCATGTCTGAAAAATTCTCACGACTCTCTTCTCAGCTGTATGGCTTTAGTTGCAAGGCTGTCGATGAACTTTCAGAATTTAATGGGCGCGGTGTTTTGTATGTCCACGAAAAAACTGGTTTGACAGTTTATCATCTTGAGACTGCTGACCCCGAAAACCTAGCCTCTTTCGTGTTTCGGACACTGCCAGAAGATGACACCGGCGTCGCTCACATTCTTGAACATACCGTCTTATGTGGATCGCAAAAATATCCGACGAAAGATCCCTTTCTTTATTTAGCAAAAAGCAGTCTGAATACGTTTTTGAATGCCATGACCTATCCGGATAAAACAGTGTATCCGGTAGCTTCTGTCGTTCCTAAAGATTTCTACAATTTATTTCGAGTCTACGCCGACGCAGTTTTTTTTCCTTTATTGAAGCCTGCCGCCTTTCGCCAAGAAGGGCATCGCTTGGAATGGGATCATCAGGGTGGTCTTCAGCGCTCAGGTGTTGTTCTCAACGAGATGAAGGGCAACTATTCCAGCCCAGAATCGGTTATCTACGATGCTGTTCAGCGTTCTTTATTTGACGAGGGACCTTATCATTTTGACTCTGGCGGCGATCCTCACGCGATTCCTGATATAACCCACGAGGGATTGGTCAAATTTCATCAAAAACATTATCACCCTTCGTATTGCTTGGTCTTTTTGTATGGAAACCTTCCCGTGCGCCAGGCGCTTAAAATTCTCAGCCGTGAAGTTCTCCCCTCCTTTCAAATACGCCCTCTTCCTGAACCTTTCCCGCTTCAAAAACGGCGACAAGAGCGACGTATTGTTGAAACAGTTTACCCCGGCTCGGAAGAGGAACCGGGAACAGTGGCTTTGGCCTGGCTTACCGAAGATATTTTAGATTTTCAAACCATTTTGGTTCTCGAGGTCCTTACCGAGGCTTTGCTTGGAGACGGCGGACTTCTTCAGAAAGCGTTATTGGAAGCAGGGCTGGGAGAAGATCTATCTCCGGTCAGCGGGTTAGAAACCGATTTGCGCGAGGTGGTTTTCTCGGTAGGGATGCGTGGAGTTCCTGCAGAACAGGCCACTCAGTGGGAAGCCTTTGTTTTAGATCAACTTTCAGTGTGGGCGCATGAGGGCTTGCCTCAAGAATTGCTCGAAGCTGTTATTGCTAGCTATGAGTTTTCGTTGCGCGAACTTCGGGCGGGGGGAATGGGCCTAAGATACCTTCGCCGCTTGATGCGCACTTGGCTTCATGGTGCTTCTCCCCGCGACAGCCTTATTATCGCGGAACGCCTTCAATTGCTCAAAGACCAATTGAGTCAAGGCCTGCCGGTTTTTCAACAAGTTCTAAAAAAGTATTTGTTAGAGAACCCTCATCGTACTCTGGTGATTTGCCGCCCTGATCCTGCAGTTTTTCAACAAGATGAGGAGCTCGAAAAGGAACAATTGGCGGAATTACGCATGAAGCTGACTGAAGCAGAAATTGAACAGTTAAAAATTGAACAAGAAGAGGTGCGTCAATTTCAAGAACTGCCCGATTCTCCTCAAGCGGTAGCTACTTTGCCCAGTTTGACCTTGCGAGATATCCCGCGAAAAGTAGATATTCCGGTTTCGTCGTGGGAAACCCAACAACCTTTTCCGTTTTGGGTCCATGAAACCTTCACCAACGAAATAGCCTATGCCGATGTCGGGTTTGACTTGAGTCACCTTACTCCTGACGATTGGTTGGTCCTTCCGTTCTGGCTTCGCTGTCTAGATAGTTTAGGGACAAAAGAGCTCTCGTACGATCTGTTAGCCAGGCAATTGGCGTTGCACACGGGGGGCTTCTCTGCACGCGCAACCGCTGATCGTCCCTTGGGACATCGCCCCGAAGAACGTCGTCTTTGGATGCGCTTTCGGATGCTGGATGAAAAAATCGAGAATGCCTTTGATCTGATCGAAACGTTGCTCAAGACTTTGGCATGGCAAAACGAAAGCCGTCTCAAAGAGCTGCTGTTAGAAATGGTGAATGATTGGAATTCGTCTTTGGTGCCCCGGGGGCATGTTTTTGCCTCATACCGCAGTGCGGCTGGGTTTTCTCCATCGACGCAGATCACAGAATTGACCGGGGGATTAAGTCAGCTGGATTTTTTGAATACTCTTGATTTGACTCCTCCTGGAGTGTCACGTCTAAGTCAGCAGTGCGAGAATCTTACTCAGCGTATCTTGAGTACAAGCCAGGCTGTGGGTGGTGTTACTGGTAACCGTAACGCGATAAACAGGATGCTCAAGCGTTTTCAGTCATGGCCGGAGTTGTTTTCCGAGCGACATCTTTCAAATCTTGTAGAATTTCCTCATTTTTCTTCTGTACAGACGCGAAGGAACATACCTAGTACCGTTGGGTTTCATTCGCTAACTTTACCGGCTTCGCGGCTGGGAGAGGTGGGTCATGAAGCTGAATTGGTTTTGGGGCACCTTTTGCAGACTGGGGTATTATGGGAAGAAATTCGGATGAAGGGTGGAGCGTATGGCGTTTTTGCTTCACAAAGTTCGTTAGAAGGACTGATTACTTTAGCCACCTTCCGCGACCCTCGTGAGCAAGAATCCTTTGCAGCTTTCCGGTATGGGCTGGAGTTTTATCGGGACCATCCCCTCGAGCAACAAGACCTATCGAATGCTATTTTAGGCGCGATTAGCGGTGATCTAACGCCACGCTCGCCTTCTGAACGCGGTTTTCTGGGCCTTCAGCGTTCGTTGCTAGGTATTACCGACGGCCTGCGACAACAAAAACGTGACCGTATGAAGGACCTTAAACCGAAAGATATACGCAAAGCTGCCGAGCGCCTGATAGCCTCCTGGGATCAAGGGGCTAAGTTTTCCTTAGTACCGCAGACGGGGGACAAGGGTGTACCACCGGTTGAAGTCCAGGCCCGATGACGGTAAGATAACAGCTGAGGAGTGGTAGTTATGTATAAAATTGTCCTGATGCGCCACGGTGAAAGCCTGTGGAACCAGAAAAACCTTTTTACTGGCTGGGTGGACGTTGATCTGGCTCCCGCCGGAGTGCAAGAAGCTATCGAAGCAGGTGATATTCTCAAAAAAGAGGGCTATGTCTTCGATTTAGCTTACAGCTCAATGCTTCGTCGAGCCAATAAGACGCTCAATACGGTTTTGGATCAAATGGATCTTTTGTGGATTCCCGTCAAGAAGACTTGGCGGCTGAATGAACGACATTATGGAGCCCTCCAGGGACTCGATAAGGCTGAAACTTTGGCCAAGTATGGCGATGACCTCTTTAAACAGTGGCGACGTTCCTATGATGTGCCGCCTCCGGCCCTTGAAAAATCGAGTGCTATGTACCCGGCTAAGGATCCCCGCTACGCCAATATTCCTGCTGATGAAGTTCCTGCCACCGAGTGTCTCAAAGATTGTGTGGCTCGCGTTCTGCCGTACTGGCAAGTCGAAATTGCCCCTCAGATCCTCTCGGGAAAAAAGATCATCATTGGTGCCCATGGCAATTCTCTTCGGGCTCTGCTTAAGTATCTTAAAAACATTTCAGAAAAAGATATTGCGGAACTCAACATTCCCACAGCCGTTCCCTTGGTTTTGGAGCTAGATGAAAATCTGCACTATATTCGTGATTACTACTTAGGCGATCAAGTCAAGATTCAGGCTAAAATCGCTGGTGTTGCTGCTCAAGGGCAAAAAAAATAACGTAATTCTGTCGGTTTGACCTCAAGCCGACGGATTTTTCTTGCCTTAACGTTAAATGTTTCCGACTTTTGTTTCATGAAAGCAATTCTTACTGTTCTGCTTGTTATTTTTCTTGATTTGCTCGGTTTCAGTTTTATAGTTCCCTTTTTGCCTGATTATGTCGCTCACTTGGGTGGCTCTCCGCTGTGGTTTAGCTGGATTCTCGGCGCCTATTCCATTGGTCAGTTTATCATGGCACCGGTATGGGGGCGATGGTCCGACAAAGTGGGCCGCAAACCCGTTCTTTTGATCAGCACGCTGGGAAGTACTTTAGCTTGGACTTCATTGGCCTTAGTTCATTCGTTAGTCTTTTTGCTCATTATTCGCTTCATTGCCGGTTTGATGAGTGCCAATTTCACTGTTGCCCAATCGTATATTGTGGACGTCTCCCCGCCAGAAAAACGAACTGCCAATTTGGGCCTGACGGGCATGGCCTTTGGAGTGGGGTTTATTTTGGGCCCCCCCACTGGTGGATTTTTATACCTTTTAGGACCTGCCGCCCCCTTTTGGGGTTCAGCGCTCTTAGCCGCTTCCGCTTTGACCCTAGTCATTATCGCTGTTCCTGAGTCCAAGAATAAAATCGCTTCACGCCGACGAGTCGCTGGAAAATCGCTAGTAGAATTTTTAAAAGATCCGAGCTTGCGGGGAATTCTTTTGGTAAACTTGGGATTTTCGCTGGCATTTAGCTTGTTTCAATCGATGTTTTCGCAAGTGTCGATACTGCAATTGCATTTTGCGCCCTGGCAAATTGGCGCTACTTTAGCCTTTGCTGGAGTGTTGATTGCCCTAACCCAAGGGGGAGGCCTCCGCTTTTTGGTCAAACGCTACGCGGAACGTCCTTTGATGTGGGTGTCGTTGTTTCTTTGCGGGTTAGGGCTATTACTCTGGGGTGTCTCCACGCTCAGTGTCGAGCTGTTGTTGGCCTTGGTACCCATCAGTTTGGGCGGAGGCATTGCCATGGTGTTGATTCGTTCCCTTTTAACCAAGTCGGTCCCTGACCATGAGGTAGGAACAGCGTTAGGGATTTCGTCTTCCTTGGATAGCTTTTCCCGGGTAGTCGGGCCCTTGTTAGGGGGCGTATTGGTGTCGTTCAGTGCTATGCTTCCTGGTTTGCTTTCAGGAGCCATGATTTTATTGAGTGGTCTTTTAGGGGTTATACTTTGGGGTTGGAAGAGCAAAGCCTCAGCCGAGCCAGCGCCCGCTGAGGCCTCAGAATCGTAATTGTTACACCGAAAGAATTTTAGCAAAGGCACGCAAGGCCGGGTCCGAAGCACTGCCATCCAGTACAGATTTAGTCAATATCTTACCCAACTGGACACCTTCCTGGTCAAATGAGTTAATGTTCCAAAGAAAGCCTTGAAACATGACTTTATTTTCGAAGTGCGCCAGCAGGGCACCTAAGGCCTCAGGGGTCAGTTTGGTGTTCCATAGTAAACTGGATGGTCTGTTGCCGGGGAACATCTTGTTGGCGTTTTCATGGGTTTGCCCTTTTGCAAACGCAACAATTTGAGCGGCAAGGTTGGCCTTCAATTTTGTTTGACTGGTAGAACCCTCACTCACGACATCACTGCCCGCCTGGGACTCAAGAAATCCAATGAACTGCAGGGGAACGGTATCAGTGCCTTGGTGCAGGTGCTGATAAAAGCTATGTTGACCATTGGTCCCCGGTTCACCAAAAATAACAGGGCCTGTAGCGTATTTGAGTGGTTGACCAAAGCGATTGACCTGTTTGCCGTTGGATTCCATGTCTAATTGCTGAAGGTGAGCCGGGAAGCGCGATAAAGCCTGCGAGTAGGGCAGTACCGCCGTAGAAGGGTATCCTAAAGCATTACGTTCCCAGACGCCGAGTAAGGCATCCATCAAAGCGGCGTTTTTTCGGGGATCAGGCTCCAAGGCGGCTACGTCAGCTTCGTGTGCGCCTTTGAGAAAGCGTTCCACAACCTCCCAACCCAGAGCCAAGGCCAAAATTGTTGCACCGACAGCCGAAGTTGATGAATAGCGACCGCCAATATAATCATCAATAAAGAAGCTGGCCAAGTACCGTGAGCTTTTTGCTAAGGGACTGGTTTCACTGGTGACGGCCACCATGTGCCGGTCAGGATTCAAACCAGCTTTTTGCAACTTTTCACGAACAAAGTTTTCGTTCGCCAGAGTCTCTTGGGTTGTTCCGGATTTTGACACAAGAATAAAAAGTGTTGTTTCAAGCTTCTGGGAAGCAACGACTGCCGTTGCGTCATCTGGGTCAACATTCGAAATGAAGTGAGCGTCCAGGTATTTCTTCCCTGAAACAGAGTTTTCAAGGGCTAGGAACATTGCCCTCGGTCCTAGGTCCGAACCCCCAATACCAATTTGCACCACTGAGGTAAAGGCCTTTTCTGTGGAGCCTTTGATCGTTCCTTGATGGACTTGTTCTGTAAAGGTGCGGATTTTCTCAAGCTGAGAGCGATAAAAGGCCCCTAGATCTTTTCCGTCTTTGCGTACCGGCCCATCAACTTGACCTCGGGTCAAATGATGCAGAACTAAACGATCTTCGCCGGTATTCATCACAGCACCGTTGAGAAGTTCTCGGTATTTTGCGGCAAGATCTTGTTCGGCTGCCAAATCTACCAACAGCTGTACAGCTTGGGGATCTACCGGGCGGGCGGCATACGAGAATCTCCAACCTGCAGGTCCTGCAATTTGGTAGTCTCTAATGCGGTCTTCAGTCAGGAGCGACTTCAGATTGGCGCTCTTGGCGCCTTTCAGAAGTTTTTTTCCTGATTTGCTCTGATCAAGATTTTTAAACTGAATTCCCATAATTCCTCCTGTGAGCTATGAGTTGTAAGCCTTTTTCTAAAAAATCCGCCACTTCGGGAGCGGTTTTTCGCCGTGTCGTAACAAACCGAAAAATTTCCTGTGATTCTTGAAAAAGAATCAGACTGGGGACTCCCAACACATGATGCATCTGAACTTGGTCGGGAAAAGCCTCAGCATCCAACGAGGCAAAATCCAGGGAGTTTTGAAACCTTTTCTCAATCGTTGGAAAGTATTGTGTCAAATACAGGCAATCGCCACACCAGTTGGTAAGAAAAATCAAAACAGACGGACGTGGTGAACGGATAAAATTGAGATATTCCCAGGGACTCTCAAGACTAACCATGGTAACACTATCTACGATTCCGTGTTTTTTGGCAACCATTCACTGGCAAGAACCCCTGTTCTCGGTTACTTTAGAGGTATGACAGCCTCCTCTTCAGAGCGTTCTGTGTCTCGTCACGCCAAACTACGGATGCGTACCCGTCAGATCCTGAAAACCTTAGCGCGACACGGCTTTGGCTATTTGCTTGAAACACCGCAACGCCATAAGCTTGTCAGCGATTCTGTGGCCCGCTCATCACCCCATGAGCTGACTTCGGCCGGTCAACCCGGACGATGGAAGCGTGTTCGGTTGCTCCTCGAAGATCTGGGGCCCACCTTCGTCAAGATGGGACAAATCTTTTCGAACCGCCCTGATTTAATTCCAGAAGAACTGCTGACCGAATTGAAAAAACTTCAAGATTCCGTTCCGCCGTTTCCCTTTGAGGAGGTTAAGGCTACCATTGAAGCCGAATTAGAGGGTCCCATAGAGAGTTTTTTTCGAGATTTTCAAAAAGAACCTGTCGCCAGTGCTAGTGTGGCTCAAGTGCACGCCGCCACCTTGTTCAATGGAAAAAAAGTGGCAGTAAAGGTTCTGCGACCAGGGGTAGAAGAGTTAGTTGGCTTAGATTTAGAAATCCTTACCCATTTAGGAAGCTGGCTGGAAAATCTGATTTTACGCAGTGACATTCTCGATGCTAAAGCCATCCTTGAAGAGTTTTCTCGGACAATGATGAAAGAAACAGATCTGCGCAATGAAGCTCTCTACCAGGGAAAATTTGCGGCTAACTTTCAGGATCATCCCGATATCTTTGTTCCTCGTGTCGTGAGTGCCCTTTCGCGCCGCCGTCTTTTAGTTATGGATTTTGTACAAGGAATTCATCCTTTAGATTGGGACGGGTATGATAAGGCAGGACTTAAACGACATGACGTTGCCAAAAAGGGAGTAGAACTCTTATTAACCCAGGTTTTTGTCCATGGCTTTTTTCACGCGGACCCGCACGTCGGCAATCTCAGGATTCTTGCTGATGGCCGAATCGTCTTTTTAGACTTCGGCATGATGGGAATCCTTTTCTCAAAGCACCGGGAATATTTGGCCGAGATGTTAGCTGCTCTAGCGGTGAATGATCCCACGTTGCTCACGAGGTCTCTTTTGAAATTGGCCGGGAAACCGTTACTTGACCAGCCACAAAAACTCGAAGAAGAAATCTTTATCTTGCTCGAAACCTATGCTCATTTACCGCTTAAAGAAGTCGACTTAAAAGATTTTCTTCAACGGGTAGTGGCTATTTTGCTGAAATTCCGGTTGGTTTTGCCTCCTGGGTTGTACCTTTTAATGAAGTCCTTGGTAACCATTGAAGGCTTTGGCCGGCAGCTTAACCCCGATTTTCAACTTTTGGACCAATTGGAACCCTTTGTCCGTAAAGTCTTTGCAGAAAAATTTGAACCTCAAAACCTTTTCAAGGGCGCCGTTGATAGTTTAGGGGACTATGTTTCTTTTTTAGGAAATTTGCCCGAAGACTTACAAGAAACCTTACAGCATTGGAAAAAAGGAAAAATTCAGCTGGAATGGGATCACGCTGACTTAGAGAATATCCTGCACAAAGCCGATCGAATCTCCAATCGACTCTCTTTTGCTCTCATCGTAACCGGAGTAATCTTGGCGTCGGCGCTGACGTTTCAATCCCACATTCCCCCGCTATGGAATGGCATCCCCGTCTTATCCATATTGGGTTTGTTGGGAAGTGGAATTTTGGGTTTTGCCTTGTTGATCTCAATTTGGCGTTCAGGAAGGTTTTAAGCCTCTTGAAAGTCTTAAACCGATCGGGGTGCTTGAGCATTTTTCAGAAAAGAGTACAATGAGTCTATCTTGTATCAGGAGCGTAAAGATGGCATACAAAATTTCTGATGCCTGTGTGGCCTGCGGCGCTTGTGTGGATGTTTGTCCCGTAGAAGCGATTGCGGAAGGGGATATTTACGTGATCAATCCCGACATTTGCATCGACTGCGGCGCTTGTGCCAGCGAGTGTCCTTCTGGAGCTATTTCTCCTGCCTAAGGAAAATCTTCAGAAAATCCAGATTTAATAAAAAAACCGCTGCTAGCTTGGTCTAGAAGCGGTTTTTTTTTACTTTTCCGCTCAATTTTGCCGATGATCGAAAAAGAGGCGGTTATGTCCGATAGGTTGCCATCAGAACCCTTTTCAGAGCCCTCAAAGGATGAGATTCCTCCTCTTTTTTCCACCTTGGGTGGCCAAGATGGAGCGGCATCGATTGATCTCTATTTGTCCTCTGACGAAATGTCCCTGTGGGGAACCTTTCACCCTGCCACGAAAGCTGATGGGCGGTTATTAACCTACGCCGAAGTCGCCGAAGCCTTAGGAAATTTACATTTCACAGGATTTTTAGAACGCGCCATTCAAGAAGCGATTTTTCTCTGCAATACCGAAAAACGTATCGTTCGTCATGTTCTTATTGCACAAGGAAGACTGCCCAAAGGAACTCGCCCTGCCTACCTGAAGCTGGAGCCTCAATTGTATGCTCATCATTTTCCTAGCGAAAAAATTGCGGTAGATTTCAAAGAATACAGTCCCTTTATCATCGTTAAAAAAGGGGAACTGCTGGCCAGAGCTTACCCCGCTCGTGAAGGTACTCCCGGTGTTACGGTTTTAGGGAAAGAAATCCCCGCAGGGAAAAAAGAAGTCAAACTACTTAAACCAGGCACGCACACCATCTTTGTCCGAGGAAAAGTCTATGCCGGCCTAGCGGGACGCTTTGTGCTCGAGGGTGATGTTTTTGATGTTTCTAATACCCTAGAAATTAAAGAGGGAATCGATTACTCCACAGGGCATGTGATTTTTCCGGGGAACATCTCAATTTCGGGGATTGTTCAAAGCGAATTCAAATTGGTCTCGGGAGGCTCAATTACCGTAAAAGATACCTTAGATGCCTCAGAGGTGATTTGCAAAGTTGATTTAACTTGTCATGGGGGTATTATTGGCAAAAAGCCTGGAATTGTTCGGGTAGGACATCAGCTTGTCAGCTTATTTGTTGAGAACGCTCAAGTTGAAGTTTTAGGAACAGTGCAGATTCACAAGGCTGTTTTGCATGCCAAAATTTTTTGTAATGGAAGCTTTCAGGCACCCGAGGCAAAATTGGTTTCTTCCTTTTTGATGTGCAAGGGCAGTGCTGTGCTAGGTCAACTAGGAAATGAGCACGGTTCCAGCCATGTTGTCATAGGCAAGGATTTTGTGGTGCACCGTCGGCTTGAACAACTTCGCGAACAATATAAAACCGAAGAAGAACATCTCTTTCAGTTAAAAAGTCGCCTTGACCCGGCTCAGGGGGGACGGTTTGTCGACTACGAGAAACAAATTCGCGATCGACTCGCGGAGCTGGTAGAAGAAATGAACCAATTTACCGAAAACCTCTTTAATCCTGAACCTGTCACACTAACAGTTCTGGGGGAAATCCACCCCGGTTCCCTGATAGAAATGGGCTACGCTCAATACCCTGTCGTAAGTTTAATGAAAACAAAGCTTTTTCGGCTCTCGGACGATAAAAAAACCATTTTGGCCGAAAAAGCTGACAAGAGCAAAGAACCTGATTAAAGATTTTCTAGTGCTTCAAGAAACAAACGATCAGACGAATTCTTATCAATTTCTTGAAGTAAGGCCTCACCGGTAGTCGGCATTTTAAAAATGGAAGAATAGTTGAGTGCCGGACCAATGGCCTTGGCATAACCTTCACCCGAATCTTTAAGTTCTAATTTTTGACCATCCTGGGTTTCAAAGGTCAAGGTAAAGCCCCGATTGAGGGCTTTAGGATTGAGATGTTTCAAGACGATGGGTTTTTCGTCTTGGGTATAATGCCATTCGGTAGACGAAAGCTCAGTTTTGCCCTGCCAGTTCATCTTCACCCTGAACCACTGAAAAAATAAAAGGGCTTCGGAAGGTAAACCCCCTTGCAAGGTAATCCCTGCAAGATTGTGAAGATGGGGACGCATTTCTTGAGTATTGAAAAAGTTGGCGGCTAGCTTAAGCAAAGGCCCAATCCGAACCCATGAAAAATCCGACAAAGGGGTTTTGAGCTCACAGGAACGTCGAGAGAGGTCTTTGAGAAATTCTTGCGGGTGATCACAAAAAGCAGTATCAATAAAACAACGATCGGCCACATCGTCAAATAATTGCGGCACCTGCGCTTGATCGAGGTTATCTAACCACCAGACAAAAACAGGAATTTCACGAATTAAAAGGGGAGCCCAGGTTTCGGGAACTTCTCCTGCTTTATCATCGCCCGAAAAAATAACAATCTCTTGAATACATAGCACCTTATCGTTTTCATCGGGTACACAGCGTGCTGTGACATCGGTATGGGTAACCCCACCATGATTCTTACGAATGACAATAACGCGGGCAGGGCGTTTGCCATGGAGGTAATTAAGAGCTTCCATCAGCAGACGGTCATCTTGGTCTGAAACGTATACTACCAAGTTAAAAAGGTTGGTTCGGGCTTCGTTGGGCGAAATCTCCTGTTGGATTTTTCGGAGTTGGTGTTCGACTGCTTGAGGATCAGCGTAACGTTTCATAGTTTTCTCCACTTCTGATTCACCGAGGACAGCAACGCTTTTGCTTCTTCGGGGCCGGAACTACCGGCACGGTACTGGGGGAGGGGCGCAGGATCTTCGGCCCAACCTTGAAGAATGCGTGTAATAAAAGCCCAACTGGTTTCAATTTCATCACGCCGTGTATACAAGGTAGAATCACCGACAAGGGCATCCAATAAAAGGCGTTCATAAGCTTCGGGGGTCGATTCTCCAAAGGCGTTGCCATAGGCAAAATCCATACTTACCGGCCTGACCTGCGTCGTATAGCCAGGAATTTTGGCGTTAATGTTGAATGTCACGCCTTCCTCGGGTTGAATATGAATCACTAAAGTATTGTTCTTGGTATCGCTACCCCGATTGTTAAAAATGTGGAGTGGCGGTTCTTTAAACGAAACGGCAACCTCGCTGACCCGACGCCCTAAACTCTTTCCCGTCCGAATGAAAATCGGAACCCCTTCCCATCGCCAGGTGTCTAAGAAAATTTTAAGAGCAACAAAAGTTTCCGTTCGGGAATTGGGGTTAACTCCATCCTCTTCTAAGTACCCTTTGACACTTTGACCTTGAACAATTCCTGGACCATATTGACCCCGTACCGTATACGTTTTTACGTCCTTGAACGTAATGGGCCTCAGGCTCTTTAAAACTTTAACTTTTTCGGTACGAATAGTGTCGGGCGAGAGATCGTTGGGGGGTTCCATCGTTAAAAGCGTCATCAATTGAAAGATATGGTTCTGTACCATGTCGCGAATGGCACCGGACTTCTCGTAGTAATTACCTCGGGTTCCCACACCCAAAGACTCGGCAACGGTAATCTGAATATGATCGATATAGCGATTGTTCCACAGCGGCTCAAAAATCCCGTTGCCAAAGCGAAGCACTAAAATATTTTGGACGGTTTCTTTTCCTAAGTAGTGATCAATGCGGTAAATTTGATTTTCATCGAAGACTGAAGCTAGAATCTCGTTCAGCTCTTTGGCACTGGCTAAATCGCGGCCGAATGGCTTTTCGACAATGATCCGACTGTAGCCGGGAACAGACTGGTTGAGGTTTTGTGCCCCCAAATTTTTAATAATATCTTCGTATTCATCCGGTGGCGTTGAGAGGTAGAACAGCCTTCCCTCCCAACCTTTGACGAGTTGCGCTAAGCGTTTATAGCCTTCCGGGTCGTCAAAAGTGGAGCTGACATAGTCGAGTTTTTCCAGAAAGGCTTTTTTTTGCGCTTCGGGAACAGAAGCAAAAGATCCTCCGGCAATCATCTGGTGAGCTTCTTCTCGAAAATTATCACCAGTCCAAGTTCTTCTCGCAAACCCCACAATCTTGAATTGTGAGATGTTTCCCTTTAAAAACAGCGAAAATAGTGCGGGAATCAGTTTTCTCCGCGTGAGGTCGCCCGTGGCACCGAAAATCGTTATTATAAAAGGAACCGGTTCTTTGGCAAACTGAAGACCGTCTAGAAGCGGATTAGTAAACATATAATGAATGTAATAAGGTCGGCGTCAATTTACAAGCGTTTTTTCTTTGCATAGAATAGCGGCAATGAACAATCAACCGGTGGCGGTTTTAGATTCTGGTGTTGGGGGACTCCCCTACTTAGCGTGGATCAAAGCCCACCTTCCCCAGGAACGACTCATTTATGTGGCTGATCGCAAGAACTTTCCTTATGGGGAGAAGTCTGCGGCCCAAGTAACTCAAGCTGTTCTCGAAACCACTCAGCTTTTACAAGACCGCTGTCAGCCAAAACTTTTGGCAGTGGCCTGCAACACGGCCTCGGTCGTGGCCTTAGAGGCTTTACGACAGACCTTTTCTTTTCCCATTGTCGGGGTCGTTCCCGCCGTCAAAACTGCCGCTCAGGTGACCAAAAATGGCAGAATTGGTGTTTTGGCGACTCGTCAAACCGCGAATAGCGCCTACTTAAGTCAGCTCATCAATGACTATTGCCCAGGAAAATCTGTCTTTCGGTATGCAGCGTCCGATTTGGTAGAATTGGTTGAATCTGATTTTCGGCCTGACTCTCCCGAAAAAGCGCGCATCCTAGGCCGTTGGGCTCGACAACTGCAAGAAGCCGATGTCGACACAGTCGTTCTCGCTTGTACGCATTTTCTTCATGTCGAAGAGGACTTAAAAAACCTCTTACCACCGAATTTTCAGCTTGTTGATAGTCGTGATGGTGTAGGGCGTCGCACGAAAGATCTGTTGGCTTCACAGGGACTCTTGGCCGAGCCAGAGGATTCGGCACAAAGCCTTGACAAGCCAGATCTGTTCTATTTTACCGCTTCGGTGCAATGGTCGGTTGAGCTTAGACACGATTTAGAGGCAAAATACGCGTATTTTGCCCAGCGTTTTGGTTTACAGCTCGGGGGAGCTTGGGTCCTGTAATGGCAAAAGGTATCATTTGGTGGGGTATTAACAATATCTTTGGAGTAGAGACGAACGGATTACAGACCGAGTGCCGCTTGAAAGGAAAGGTTCTCAAAGACGCAGAACAAGAATACAACCCTCTAGCCCCCGGGGATCTTGTTGAGTGGGAAGCCTCGGACTCTGGACGTGGTTTGATTTCGGCAAGACTACCACGAAAAAACGCCTATCAACGTTGGAATAAAAAGCGTCGTCAGCCTCAAACGATAGCGGCAAACTTGGATTTGCTTTTGCTCGTCACCACCACCCAGTCACCGCCATTTCGCCCTCGCTTTCTTGACCGGGCTCTGGTGATGGCCGAAAAAGAAAATTTGCCGGTTAAAATTGTTGTGAATAAAATCGATTTAGGGCTGGACGGCGAAATTGAAGACCGCTTAGCGGGTTATCAGGATTTGGGCTGTGAGGTAGCTTTGTGCTCAAGTCTGACCAGCGAAGGTATTGAGGATCTTCAAGTGTCTTTGTACGGCAAAACAGCCGCGTTAGTGGGACAGTCGGGGGTGGGAAAGTCCAGCCTGCTTAACCGTTTAGTGCCTGGGGCTCACCAGCGTGTTGGTGAGCTGTCTGCCAAGTATGACAGGGGAAACCATACGACCAATTTTGCGCTTCTGTACGCCTGGGATGGGCGCACTGGTGGTATTATTGATACCCCCGGGGTAAGAGAGTTTGAGGTCTTTGGAATTGCTCCGGCGTCCTTGTCAGCGCATTTTCCCGATTTTGAGCCTTTTCAAGGAAAGTGTACCTTTAACCGTTGTACACACCGCGTGGAACCAGGCTGTGCCATAAGGGCCGCCGTCGAAAACGGGCTGATTGAACCCGACCGCTGGGATACTTATCTCAAAATTTATGAGGATCTTTTGGTGGCTGAAAAAACATGGATGTGAATTTCGTATGGATATAACCACCTTTACGAGTTTGGAGTTTTCCCGTTTGCGCGCTCAGATTGCTAACCTTTGCTTGACGAAAGAAGGAGAAGAACTCCTTCTTGGTTCGTTCCCTGAAACGACTCTTGCCGGAGTCTTAGACTTACGTCAGCAAGTGGCACCCTGTTTGGCGTTGCAAGGAGCGCAACTGCCTCCAGAAGATTTTCCTGCAGTGGCAGACTTAATGGTTCGAACAGCCCCCGAGGGAGCGGTGTTAGAAGGGCGAGAGCTAAAGGCTTTGGCTCGCTACTTGTCAAGCGTAACAGCCTGGAAAGCCTTTTTGGGCCGTCAGGAAGCGGAAAAAACACGGCAATGGGCCGCTCGTTGGGGAGATTTTTCTCAGCTATGCAGTCATTTACATTATGTTTTGAATGCAGAAGGCTCACTCATTGAAGAACATATTCCGTCTCTGATGAGGCTCAAAGGTGAAATCTCTCAGGCACGCGGCGACATCGATCGAACCGCTCGCAATTGGCTTAAAGACGCTACGAAAGCTGAGTTTTGGCAGACTGATACTCCCGCCGAAAAGGACGGAAGAACAGTCCTTCCGCTCAAGAGTAACTTTAAGG
>JABEVK010000054.1 GCA_013044245.1 Spirochaetales bacterium
AAAGAACCGTGAAAGCCGATTACGCCGAGCCGAAAGCCTGGCGAGTTTAACCACGCTTGCGGCGGGTGTCGCCCATGAAATTAAAAACCCCCTGGGGAGCATTGGCATTCATATTCAGCTGATTCAACGGGCCTTAAAAAACCCGACGTCCAGCGCATTGGCGACCATGGCCAAGGACCTGGACGTAATCAATGAAGAGATTTCACGCCTGAATGGCATTGTGGTTGATTTTTTGTTCGCCGTTCGTCCCATGGATACCTCCCTGGTGCTAGGGAGTGTCGGCAAGATCCTCAAGGATTTAGTCGAGTTCATGGATGGGGAACTTGCCCAAGCCGGGGTCCACGTCAAGTTAGCTTTAGCCGACGGGGACGATACTGTCTTGTTAGATGAGCGCTTTTTAAAGCAGGCATTTTTAAATATTGTCAAGAATTCGCTTCATGCGATGCCCGACGGTGGAGTTCTGACGGTCACCAGTAAACGAATGGTTTCAGGGTTAGAAGTTGTTGTTACAGACACGGGCACGGGAATTCCACCTGAATTGCTCGAAAAAATCTTTGAACCCTACTTTACCACCAAAGATTTTGGTTCGGGACTGGGCCTGACAATGGTCTACAAGATTGTCAAAGAACATGGCGCGGATATCCGTGTTAGCTCAAAGGTCGGTGTAGGTACAGCCGTGACGATTTTATTTCCTTGGCCGGCGAGAAGCCCTCAACTCTTAGATTTCAAAGGAGAGGTCCCTTGAATCTGACGATTTTAGTGGTCGACGATGAAAAGAATATCCGTGAAGGGCTAATGCGCGCCCTGGAACTGGACGGTTACGAAGTTCTAGGAGCGGAGGACGGCAAACAAGCCTGGGAGCTTGTGCAAAAGCGCCCGGTGGATCTCGTGGTTACCGACCTCAAGATGCCTCGTCTGAGCGGTGAAGAGCTGATTAAGAACATTACCTCAACCCAGCCCAACCTCCCCATCATTGTTCTGACAGGACATGGGACTGTTGAAAACGCTGTAACGGCCATGCGCCATGGCGCCTATGACTTTCTAACCAAGCCAGTGAACTTGGACCGTCTGTCCCTGTTGGTCAAACGAGCCCTCGAAACACGGGTTTTAGCTAAAGAACACCAGGCACTGAAAGAAGAGGTTGAAAAGCTCGAAAAAAAACGGCAGTTTGCGCAGATCATTGGCAAATCGGCGCAGATGCAGCGGGTGTTTGAAGTAATCACCCAAGTCGCCAGTACTAGAGCCTCAGTTCTCATTACCGGCGAAAGTGGTGTAGGTAAAGAACTGGTGGCCGACGCAATTCATCACCTTTCGGACCGGCGTGAGGGTCCCTTTATTAAAACGCATTGTGCCGCACTAACCGAAACCCTACTTGAAAGCGAGCTCTTTGGCCATGAAAAAGGCTCATTCACCGGTGCGGTCGGACAAAAAAAAGGACGCTTTGAACTGGCTGACGGCGGTTCTATCTTTTTAGATGAAATTGGTGAAATCAACCCCAGCGTTCAAGTCAAACTATTGCGAGTTCTTCAAGAAAAATCGTTTGAACGGGTTGGTTCTGAAAAGTCGTTAGAAGTGGATGTGCGTGTCATCAGTGCCACCAACCGCGACCTAAAAAAAGAGATTGCGGCGGGACGCTTTCGCGAGGATCTGTACTATCGCCTTAACATTGTGAATATTCACATTCCTCCCCTACGAGAGCGTAAAGAGGATATTCCCCTGCTGGTCGCAACATTTTTGACCGAGATTGCCGAAGAGAACCATAAAATTATCGAAGGAATTGACCCCAAAGCACGTCTGGCCTTGTACAACTACTCTTGGCCTGGCAATGTCCGCGAACTGCGCAACTGTATAGAGAGCTCGATTGTGCTTTGCAAAGGGAACATTATCACTTTTGATGACCTACCCCCTGCGGTACGTACCGCCGACGACGGGCAATATATTCGCCTTGAGGTGGGTGTAAGCATGGATCAGGCTGAGAAAGAGATTATCCGCCAAACCCTGATTCACCTGCGTGGCAATAAAAGCCGGACGGCGGAGGTGTTAGGAATAGGTCGCAAGACCCTGCACCGTAAGTTGCACGACTACAATTTGATCGAAGAGTTTGGTAATTCTGATATCTAATCCCGCCTGACTGATTCATGACCAGTTTTTTTTCCATCGATCTTCATCACCAAGGACTTTTAATCCCAGCTGTTCACTGAAAATAGTATGATTTAGCTGGCTAAAAATTTTCGTTGCTGATTTAGAATGACAGCATCATAATTATAATGTTCTCATGATCTTCGAAAAATACGACGAAGCCTGGGACGTTGAGAACTTGGAGGGAGCGGAATGAGTACCTGGAGTCTGGAACTACAGAAGGAAACCGAGCGGATTTTGTACAACATGCCACCCGACGTATTTGGTCTGGCCGAAGCCGCCGGGAGAAAAGGTGTCTCGATGAAGAATCAAGATGGGCGGTGGGGCTACATCTCTCTTCAATCTTGTTTATCCGACAAATACCCCATTCAGGATCACAAGTCTGATGCCGTTATTGCGGACTTTAAGACCATCCAGGAACTCCTGGATGCCAACTGGGTAGTGGACTGAGATGAAACTGTATGTGACGAAATATCGTGGTGCCGGACTGGCTCTCGTTACCAAGGACAAGAAAGGAATCCAGCGGGTTCTGTTGGGCCGGCGTCTGATTGGTCCTGGAAAACACACGTGGAGCTTTCCCGGTGGCAAACGTCATGCAGGGGAAACGGCCGCCAGTAACGCCTTGAGGGAGGCCAACGAGGAACTGGAGCTTTGGAACGGTGCTCCTGCTTGGCCGGGGGTGGCAGCCATCCAGGAAATCTGCTCTTGCCCGTTCTATGACTGGACGACCTATTGCTGGAAGGTCGAGAATCCTTCGTTGCGGATGCCTCAACAAGGGCGAGACCTAGAGTTTGAGGCCTGGGGATGGTTTGAGCTGAACCATTTGCCCTATCCGCTTCACTACGGTGTCGGACCGGTGATCAGGAGGCTTCGCCATCGTCAAGATTGAAGTCCTACAAGGCGATATCACAACCGTACCGGTAGATGCCATCGTGAACGCCGCCAATTCCGAACTGAGGGGCGGCGGCGGAGTGGATGGCGCCATCCAACATGCCGGAGGACCCAGCATTCTTGAGGAATGCCGCCGCATCCGACAATCCCAGGGCATATGTGTTCCCGGAGATGCCGTCGTCACCGGCGCGGGGAGACTGCCAGCGAAATTTGTTATTCACGCCGTCGGCCCCATCTGGTCGGGGGGTGAGAGTGATGAAGATGCTCTGTTGGCCCAATGTTACCGCCGGTCGCTGAGCCTCGCCGAGAAACTTGGTGCTCAGTCAATTTCATTTCCCAATATCAGCACGGGGGTGTACAGATTCCCGAAAGCCAGGGCGGCCGGGATTGCCATTCGGACTGTCCAGGAAGTTGTTCAGTCGGGGTCTCTCACCATCGAAAAGGTCTGGTTCGTTTGCTTCGACCAAGAAAACTACGAACTCTATCAGCGGTTGCTGAAGGCATCTACGTTTGACTGCCATGAATAGAGCATCTATCCCCCGTTCACGGGGTGATTGCTTGTTTTCACCGACCTGCCGATCACCATCCTGGAGAACAGGTCGACGGCAGAAAGAAAGACCCAGCCCTGACGTGTGCGAATCTAAGTCGTGTCAATCACCCACACCTTGTTCAGTGTGGATACAGTGAACTGGCGGTTCAAGGTGTTGGAAAACAATCGTGACGGAATACCGGATTTGAACCGCGGTTTGCGGTAGGCCCGCCGAGCTTTGAGCCCGGTGGAGCGTATGATCTTTACGACCCGATTCTCTCCAACAAAGTGTCCACTCTCACGTAAATCATTCTCGATTCGGGAGCTACCTTCTTCTGCTCTGAAGATCGCGATTTCCTGATCTTTCTTCGCAATGATCTTGGTGCTATTCCTGGTGCCTGCAGAGACCCCCCGCAGCTCGCATCTATTGGTAGAGCAATTCTCTG
Organism: Spirochaetales bacterium; assembly: GCA_013044245.1. GTDB lineage: Bacteria > Spirochaetota > Spirochaetia > JABEVK01 > JABEVK01 > JABEVK01. The sequence goes on from JABEVK010000054.1 coordinate 4,006, forward strand.
GTGATACCAAGATTCTCGGCAACTTCGCTGACGCGGTATCTGCGCTCGGTCAACTGTTTTATCGTCTCGTTCTTAAACTCGGCACTGTACTTTGATGGGTTTTGGGGGAAGTCCAGTTAAGTGAAAGAATTGACGCTACAGGACCGCAATTCCTTCAGCTGCGGCAATTTCTCTAAGTTTTTTGTCTTTGGTCACCAAAGTAGCCATGTTCCGCCTCGCAGTCACGAGGTAGAACATGTCATATGTCGAATGACTGTTCTTGGTTCCCTCAAAAAATGACTCTCTCCAGATCTCTCGAGAGCTAATTGTAACATCGACCATCCCGATACAAAATTCGATCGCAGTGAGACATTTCTCGTCCGTAAAGCCTGAAAACTTCCGGTATTTCCAGAGTACATTTGTGACTTCCGAAATGAAGGTGGCGGGAACAAGAACGACGTCTGAAGACTCGAGTGTGGTCCGAATTTCCTCGGCGGAGGCCCCACCAATGGCAACCTCTATCGCTGCACTAGTATCCAATACTACTGTCATCGGCTGTCTCGATCTTCTCGTACTAGGGATTCTGATGTTGGAACTAGTTTGGGATCTATGCCAATCCCTTCATATGTGGCAATTAGCTGCTTTCTTCGGTTTTTATTCTCGAGTCTCTTTTCAATTCCTTCTTTGAGAAGAACGATGGTCTGCTGAGCCAAACTGCGATGTTCTTTCTCAGCAAGATAGTTGAGTTTATTGTAGATCTCTGTTGGAAGGTCTCTGACCTGTAGTGTAGGCATGCCCACCCATTACATGCAATATACACCATTTACGCATGCATTTCAAGGCTGATAGACTGAATCGCCCCCGGCATTTGTCAGCGTAGATAGCACCTTGTTAACCGTCAATTTAAGGAGGCTATTTTAGATCATCAAAAAGAAACCAAGCAAAATGATGCCGAGTGGACGCCGTCACAGGCTAGCCTCGTCGAAGTACCCACCCTTTCAAGTAATCAGCCATTTGCCCTGGGAATTACTTTTCCGAACGGGATAGCGCTGGAACTTCAGCCTAATTATCGGTTTTCATCTGTTGCCTACTCGATCTGAGCCAGGTCATGGTTTTTGTTCGTCCTGGCATCACCGATATGAGAAAGCAAATCTCCGGCCTAGCCCTCTCTGTCAACATAGAAGTCACCTGAAAGGAGGTGATGATGCGTTACAGCGAAGGGTTCCGGAATTCGGTTTTGAGGAGGGTTTTGCCGCCTGAAAACCGGGGCATCA
>JABEVK010000005.1 GCA_013044245.1 Spirochaetales bacterium
CCCACCCGTTCCCATCCCGAACACGGAAGTTAAGCTCTCCCGCGCCGATGATACTGCTATCGCGGGAAAGTAGGTCGTCGCCAGGCTCTTTTTTTTGCTGTTAGTGTCCGACTTTAGGTCGGCATAGAACCCCACCAATACCAAGCTCATCAATACCAGATCAACTTAAATTTAGCTTTGATGGCGAAACTAACCTTACCGGCTTGTTTGTCTGCTTTGGTCGGGAGAAAAATTGTGGGGTCATTACATGCCCCTTAAAAACAAAAAAGCAAGAACCTGCGTCCTTGCTTTGTCGTAAGATACCTTATCGGGCTGGCCGGATTTGAACCGGCGACCCCTAGTCCCCCAGACTAGTGCGCTAAACCCCTGCGCTACAGCCCGTAGCGAGAGCTAAGTTAACATAAATCTGGGTTTTGTGTCAACGAAAACGACAAACCTTACGCCAAAAGTTCCTCGAGTAAGGCTTCGAGGGTTTTTCGTGTGTAAGGTTTGCGTAAAAGGCCTTTAAAGCCCAACGCCTTGAGCTTTTCCCAATCACCCTCTTCGTAGTAGCCCGTGCTGGCCGCCGCCCTGAGCTCGGGGTTTATTTCGCGAAGCTTTTTAAAAACTTCTTCACCGCTCCAACCGCCAGGAAGGGTTAAATCTAAAATTACTGCTTCGTAGGGCTGGTCGTGAGCCGCTTGGTAGATTTCCAGGGCGCTTTTACCATCGGCGACCGTATCAGCCTGGTGCCCTAGTCTACCTAAAAGCTCTTTGAGCATTTTGCGGATGCCCTCTTCGTCGTCGACAACTAAGAGCCGAGCCGGACGGACGGTATGTGTCGTGGGGGGAGATAGTTGACTTTCTGGTGCTCGCGAAGCGCGAGGAAGCCAAAATCGAAAGGCAGCGCCTTGGCCTGGTTGATAGGTATCGATGTCTAACCAGCCTCCGTGGCGAAGCAAAATATTTCTACAGGTAATCAGTCCCAAGCCGTTCCCGTCAGTCTTGGTTGTAAAGTAAGGTTCAAAGATTTGCGACCTGTGTTCGGTACGGATACCCGGCCCTGTATCTTGAACACAAACTTCAACATAGGCTCCGGGGGCTAAAGCGCCTTGTGGCGTAGACAGTTCAATATTCTTGGCACTAAGCGTAACCTGTCCGCCTCGTTCCATGGATTGAATAGCATTAAGGATCAGGTTTTGCAAAACCTGGGCAAGTTGCTCGCCATCGGCATTAACTGGCCATAGACCTTCTTGAAAAGAATATACGGCGCGGCAAGATGTGGACCGTAAAAGAAAGTCCGCCGTTGTTTTAATAAACTGAGGCAAAAGAGTGGGGTTAAGGACGGGTGCACCTCCGCGGCTAAAAGTGAGCAGTTGTTGGGCTAACCCCCGGGCGTGTTCTAGAGCATGGCGAATCAGGACAAGTCGCTCAGCTCCCACCGTAGAACCAACTTCGGCGCTAAGCATATCGACATGACCATAAAGACTGGTCAAAAGGTTATTAAAATCGTGGGCCAATCCTGCGGCAAGCAGACCCAAAGCTTCGGTGTTCTGCTTTCGCAATAGCTCCAATTCCATCAATCGACGTTCTTCGATTTCATCAGCAAGTTGACGGTGCGACCTCTCTAATTCTTGAGTACGCTCTTGAACCTTTTGCTCGAGGGTGGCGTTTGCCTCGTGGACTTGGTCGAGTAGGCGACTAAGGTACAACGAGGACGAAAGCTGATGCCGTAAGCTTTTTAAGACAAGTCCAGTTTGACCTCGTCCCTGAAAGACCATATAGCCATAGGCTTCGTTTTGCTTGTGGAGGGCATCGACCAGCCAGACCTGGGGGGGCAGTGAAAAAGTTTCTCCCGGAGGAAATAATTCCTTAGTTGCAAAACTTACCACGGGGAGGGGCAGGGCTGGAGTTTCGCGAAATCCAATGACGCGTTGACTGATGGCGGGGTCAGGGGTAAAGAGCACCAAATCAAAATACGTCATGCCATATAAAGCAAGATTTCGCGCAAGGACAGCCCCAATTTGGGGTAAGGTCAAACCGGTGACCAGCTGTTCGCCTATTTCCAGCGAATTAAACAGCTGATGGCGATCAAGAATTTTTGCCGTCAGTTGTTGCCGTGATCGGTAATCCTCCTCAACTTTGATTGGCGGTAGCGTTGGCGGATACAGGCTCGAAGATTCTCGAAACACAACGGCACTGGTTAAATGAGTCACTAAAGGAGGTCTTGCCCCTGCCAAAAGCTGAGCTAAGGCCGATGTTCCCTCACGGGCAAGGGCTTCAAGCGGAAACTTTACCGTGGTCAGCGAAGGGATCAAATAGCGGCTTTCTTCGGTATCGTCAAAGCCGGTCAAGAGCAAGTCTTGGGGAACTTTCAAGCCCCTCTTTTGTAACTCACTCAGGGCACCCATCGCCATGTTATCATTCAGGCAAACCCAGGCATCCCCCAAGGGGTGATTTTGCTCAAGTTGAGTGGTAACAGCTTGAACGCCTGACAAAAAGGAATAATCGCCTTCAAGGACTGTTAGATGGGAGCCCGGTATAGTGTCTAGCGCCGCCTTGAGCGCCTTGAGCCGTTGTTGCGAATCCCTGTTGGTGGGCGGACCAGCAACGCACGTAAAATTCTTGGCCCCTTGGTCAGCAAGGTAGCGGGCCAGGTGTGTCATTCCACTAGAATTATCGATCAGAAACGAGGGGATTCCCTCGATTTGACGTCCCAGGCTCACCTGGGGACGCCCGCGAAAGCGCTCAAGAAATTCTTGTGCCTGCGAGTCTTCCAAAAAGCCAAAAATATCCGAATAGATGATACCGTCAAAGTTGCTAAAATCAAAAATTTGATAGAGAAAATTGCGGCCAGCTTCATGAAAATGCGTACTTTTGAGCTGACCGCCATGAAGTACCGTTAAATCCCAACCCTGCTTTAGTACCGCTTCGGCTAAAGCGTGAAAAAGAGACTCATTGAAAGTGTTTCCCAGATCGAGCGATAGGTACGCGATATGAGGACGAGTTCGGCGCATAACCCCAGTATAGGCGGTTGTCGGTAACTCTTCCAATCCTTTATCCTTGACATCAAATCGAGGCGGTTGCTACCATGAAGCTAAGGGGGCTTCATGGACTTTTTTGAACGATTAGAGCAGGTTTGCCAAGAAAAGCAGAGCTTGCTCTGCGTGGGTTTAGATCCTCGCCTTGAGGTGCAAGAGGGCGATGACGTCCGAGCCAAAATTGTCGAGTTTAATCAAAGGATTATTGAAGCAACTCTACCCTTTGCCGCCGCTTACAAGCCCAATATTGCCTTTTACGAGGCCTGGGGACCAGAGGGGCTGTCTGCTTTAGAAGATACCTTAAACCTTTTACCCGAGGGTGTACCCATCATTCTCGATGCAAAACGAGGGGACATTGGCCCCACCGCCGAAGCCTATGCTCGCGCCGCCTACCGCTTAAAGGGTGTGGACTGTGTAACGGTTTCACCCTACATGGGGCGTGACGCAGTTGATCCCTTTCTGAAAATTTCGAACAAAGCTGTCTTTGTTCTGGCGCGAACGTCGAATCCTAGTGCCTCTGAATTGCAAGATTTTCGTGTTAAAAAAGAACCCTTGTATTTACGAGCCGCCCGAGTAGCCGCATCTTGGGACCGTCGCGTTGGTCTTGTCGTCGCGGGGAACGATCGTGAAGCGTTAACACGGCTTCGTCAGATTTTGCCCGATACCTGGTTTTTGGCTCCTGGCATTGGTGCTCAGGGCGGAACGGTGCAAGAAGCCTGTTCGGCGGGCTTACGTCGGGATGGTCTGGGGCTATTGGTGGTGGTAGCGCGAGAAATTGCCAATGCGTCTGATCCTGCTGGGGCGGCTCGTCGTCTGCGGGACGGTATTAACGAAGCTCGCCACCAAGCTCTAGCCAATCGGCAACTAGGGCAGGTGCCCATGTCCAAGCTCAAAAGAAAGCTGTTGAGAGGTCTTATTCGCACGGAATGTTTTCGGTTAGGGGAGTTTACTCTTAAATCGGGGATCAAATCCCCGTTTTACATTGACTTACGACGTGTCTCGTCGGACCCCAAGGTGTTGCGCTTAGCGGGTAAAGCGTATGCTGAGCTGGCACGTAATCTTTCGTTCCGAAGCCTAGCTGGTATCCCTGTCGCGGCACTTCCCTTAGCGAGTGCCGCTAGTCTCGAGTTGAACAAACCGTTGATTTATCCCCGAATTCCCCCCAAAGCTCATGGCACTGGTAACGCCATCGAAGGCGATTGGAAACCCGGTGACAAGGTACTCTTGTTAGATGACCTGATTACCACTGGCAAGAGTAAAGAAGAAGCTATCGATGTGTTGCGTTCTGAAGGGCTGATTGTCGAAGATCTTGTGGTGCTTCTGGAACGGGGAGCCCAAGGCCGTCAGGATATGGAGGCCAGGGGAGTCCACCTGCACGCCTATGCCCGAGTCGAAGAGTTTTTCGAAGTAGCTCACGAATTGGGCCTGATCGACGACGCCAAGAAAGCTGAACTGATCGCGTTTGCTCGGGCGAACTAAACGCCCTGGCAAACGGCAATGACCTGGTTTTTGAGGCCTCTACGAGGTTTTAAACTTCGCGGCCTCAGATTCCATCTCGGCGGTGAATTCAGCATTTTCTTGGGCGATACGAGCGAGTTCACTAACGGAATTGGCTACTTCCGAAATGCCAGCGGAGTTTTCTGCTACGGCACTCGCATTGGCTTCGGCCATTTGAACAACAATTTCCATCGCTTCGCGGGTACGTTCGGCTTTTGTTCCCATTTGCTGGGCATCTTGTTTAATCAGCCGTGTTGTTTCGACCAGGTTGGTCAGAGTGTCGGACAACAATCGTCCCCCTTGAGCGGTTTCGGCGATGGACCCTTCCATCTGGGCCATGGCCTGACTGATATCTTCAATCCCTGACAGCATTTTTTCTATAGTGGATCCTGTCGTCTGAGAAATCTCTTTGGTTTGTTGAATCCGCTTAAGAATATCGTTGAGGGATGTTGAGATGCTTTTGGCATTGGCCCCAGTGGCTTCACTAAGCTTACGGATTTCATCGGCAACGACCGCAAAGCCTTTTCCGGCTTCACCGGCATGAGCCGCTTCAATCGCCGCATTCATGGCCAAAAGGCCTGTTTGCGAGGCAACTTCATTAATAATTCGGGTAAATTCCGAAATGACTTCGGCCGATTGGGCAATGGCGTCAATCGAGGTTAACGTCTCGGCCATATCTTCTTCCCCCTGTCGGGCCGCTTCTGCCAAGTCGTCCGAAAGTTTACGCTTGAGCTTAGTGGTTTCATCCAGGCTTGCTAAGCTTGCCGCCATCTCTTCAACCGCCGAAGAAGCATCGCCAATGGCCGAGGACTGACGTTCAATCTGCGGTACGGTTTGTTCAACCAGTTGGGTAATGTCGTTGACTGAAGTGAAGGCGCTATCAATAGTATCGCGAAGGTTCTGAATACGATTCGAGATATTGTTCATCGTTGCACCCATTTGCACAGCCGTGGCCGAAAGCTCGGTGGCATGGGACGAAAGCTCTCCGCCTTGACGTCGCGATTTTTCGGCCCCGGCTTGGACGGCTAGGATAAGCTGGCGCAAAATTGTCATCAGATCATTGAGATTTTTTGCCAAGAGTCCTATTTCATCGTGACCGGCGTTTGTCACTTGAATAGTCAGGTCTCCTTGGGCTCCTTGAGCAAATTTGCTAAGAAAGCCTTTAAAACGTCGCCTTAGACTGGCAGATAACAGGACGGTAGAGACTAACCCAAAGAGAAAGGCCAAAGCAATCGCACCTAAAATGAGTTGTGAGATATGGTCCATGGAGTGACCCAAAGAAACATCCGCCGCAGCTAAATCCTGCGAGGCACGGTCAATGAGGGGCAACAGTTCCGACCTCACCGCTTGGTAGGCCTGTTCGTCCGCTCCCGAGAGTGCCAGCTTGGCAAGATGAGTCTCTTTTTTGCTTACCAAGGCTAAAACCTTCGCATCCTCTTGCGCTAAAGCCTCAAGACTGACCGTGAGACTTTGGGCGGTACGCTGGTACTTCAAATCGGTATAACTGCTCAGGGCTTTCAGTTGTGTTTGCACCGCATTACTGTTGTCGCTAAGTTCACCCTGAATTTGCCGGGCTTCCGACGTCGACTCAGCAGTGAGTGCCTGGTAAAGGAGAGTACGCTGATTTCGCAGATCCGACCGAATCTGTTCCACCGTACGAAGCGCGGACAAAGTCTGGGCAGTGAGCTGGTGAACCTGAGATTTTAGCTCATTCAAAGAAAAGGTGGTGACAAGGCCCACTGCCAAAAACAAACCTACCGTAAAAACGGTGGCCAGGGACATTTTGGTGATCAATGAAAGTCCGCGTTTCATTCGAGTGACCCTCCTTCGGGTTACATAGGCTTAGGCTCTTTTGGGACTGGTTCTTTGTGAAATGTCCGTTTTCGCTGAGGTCGTTTTCGCCGAGGAGGTCGAACAGCCCAAACCCGGTACAAACTGCGTAGTGCGTTTTCTAACTCGGCATTCGATGGCAACAGGGGGTGAAAAAACTCTTTTAAGGCCAAAATCAACTCTTGAAAGTTTTCTGTTGTTGCTTTCTTTGACCATTGTTGCTGTTCCAGCCACGGGGCAATAACGTAGGTCAAGGCTGAGGAACGATCAAGGGAATGCCCCGCTAGTACAGCGGAATCTAAAAGGGCAAGGCCTTCGCTAAGTTCTCGCGGAGCTGGATTAAACAGACGGCTTTTGAGAGCTTTGCCAAAGCCAGCCGACATGTGTTCCAGCAGTTGATATTTCGTAAGGGCCGCAAAGATGGGTTCAGCCATACCACAAAAAAGAATTTTATAGAATTCTTCGGTGAGTCTCGCGGGCGACATTCCTTTTAAAAGAGGAGCCTTCTCGCGTATTTTTCGCGAAAGGCTAGACGAGAGCGTTAGTTTGCCCGTGGTAGCGTATTTTAGCCCGCGAAGCATACGCACCGGGTCTTCGTCAAAGATTCGATCTAAAGGGATGACATTCACCAGCTTTCGTTGCCGTATGTCGCGAACCCCGCCGACCTGGTCAATGATTTGCTGTTCCTGAGGACAGTAATACAAGGCGTTGAGCGTAAAATCGCGACGTTTGGCGTCTTCTTCAAGGGTACCAAACGTGTTGTTGTCACCGTTGACACTACTGCGAAAGGTAGCGACTTCGATGATTTTTTCACCCGGAAAATACACGTGCACTAACCGGAAGCGCTTACCGATTAGCCGTGAAAACGGGAGAACTTTTTTTATTGCCCGGGGATGGGCATCGGTCACCACATCAAAATCTTTCGGCTTGCGGCCTAACAAAAGGTCGCGCACGGCACCGCCAACAATGTAGGCTTCGAAACCAGCGGCGCGAAGCTTGCGCGTGATGAAAAGAGCATCGGGATCAATTTGATCTAGAGTGAGGCCGTGTTCTTCTTTTGTATAAACCTCGGCTTGCTTTACGGGTTTTCCGTCTTGAGACTTAGTATATCGAACTAGCAACGTCTTCCTGCTTTGTTAAAAGTCTAACCGCCCCCCGGCGAAAAAGCAACGGGATTTATAGCGGCATTGCCTTCAAAATCTGATCAACGACCGCTTCGAAGTGCTTTTTGACGGGACTATCCGTTTCTACAAGGCCACGTCCCTTTTCTGATTCGGGTACCGCACGGGGGTCAAGGGGCAAAGAACCTAAATACGGAATTTTGAGTTCCTCGGCCGCATCCTTTCCTCCGCCTTGCCCAAACAAGGGGAGCAAGGAGCCATCAGGCGACAGGTAGCCAGACATATTCTCGATAAGGCCCAAAATGGGCATTTTGAGCTGATGGGAAAAATCGACGGTACGGCGAGCATCCAAAACGGATACCCCCTGGGGGGTGGTAACTATCACCGAGCCTCGCGAGGGGGAACTGTTGAGCAGTTGGCAAACAGTAAGGGGTTCATCGCCGGTACCCGGGGGCGAATCAATAATCAGGTAGTCCAAGTCAGGCCAAAGCGTATCGGCCATGAGCTGGTTAATCAAAGCGATCTTAATGGGACCCCGCCAGATATAGGCGGTATCAACGGGACGACCCGTAAGGGCCACACTGGCCACATAAAGCTGAGGCCGAGCTTCTAAAGGCTCTAACAGATCATCATGAAAACCCATGGTTTCGTGGTCGACACCCAGGAGGTGAGCAAGGTTAGGACCATGAATATCCGTGTCCAAAAGTCCGACCTTACAACCGCGTTGAGCCAACGAAAGGGCTAAGTTGACGCTGACGGTGGATTTTCCGACGCCGCCTTTGCCCGATAAGATCACGATCTTATGACGGATCTTTTTCATAACGGCCCTCAGCCGCATCATCTGCGCTACGCGCTCTTCACCCTCTGGTCCATGCATGATTGTTCCTTTTAGCTAGCCTCAGCAGGCTCTGACTTTGAATCTTTCTTTTTTGAGTCGTTGATATAAAAACCGCTCCCTTTGAAAATGACACCCGTCCCACCGCCGACTTTGCGTTTAACGGGACCTTGACATTCGGGACATTCCGTCAAAGGGTTGTCTTTCATCGACTGAAATGCTTCGAACTCGTGTCCGCAAGTCTGGCAAACGTAGTCGTATGTTGGCATTTTGTCCTCCCTTTTCTTCTTTAGAGTACCGAAAAATGATGTCATTCGGCAAGAGTCTACGCTACAATGTCGAGCATGGCTCTTTTTTCGAAACTGCAGGAAGAATTTGCCTCAGTTTGGAACTTATTAAATGATACATCTACGGCCTTGGCACGGGCTAAACTCTTTCAAGAATTCGAAAACGATCTGCGGGTGTGGCGTGCCCAGCTTCAACAGCATCGGCAAGACACCCAAGTCACCGACGAGGTCCGACGAAAAATCAAAGACTTAAGGGCATTTTTGCGTCAGCAGGGCGTGGAACTCATCCTGGGGCAAAAAGACATCGTGACGCGGGGCTGGCGTCATGATGACGCCGAGCGTGAGGGCTTTCGCCGCTGTGTGCTTTTTATTCAGCCCAAAGAGGTGTTCTGGATCTCGGGGAGCGAAAATCACGGTGCCTTAAAAGACGCTTTAGGTTCTAAACTCAAACTACAAGATTTGAATGCCTGGCCAGGAGTGCATAGCCTATGGTTCCGCTGGGTCAACAAGACTCTCGAATTTTCGGGGGCAGACAGCGAACCTGCTTCCTCATGGGCCGAATTTCAAAAGCTGGTTGAGCAAAAAAAGAATTTTCTTATCAAGCGTCTGCAAAATATTCGTTAGCTTGGGCAGTAAGCTAAGTCGATGCCTGGTTTTTGATCCACCGACGAACCTTACCGGCTAAATAAAAGGAACCTGTTACTAAAACAGGGCCGCCGCGCGCTGAAAGAGTTTGCCACGCTTGTTCAGCATCGGCAAACTTTTCAAGGTGTGACGAAGAAACACCGGCACGTCGAAACGCTTCGGCCATCGCGTCAATCGAACTGGGGCGTTCAGGACCTGGCGGACACACGATAACCCGGGAACAAACTCCGGCCAGGGCCTTGGTCATGCCCTCAAGATTTTTTCCGTCAAAGGCACCAAACAACAAGGTTGCATCGCGTGTACCCACTTGTTGCCACGTCTGCGCTGCCGCAAGGGCGGATTGCTCGGTATGGGCCCCGTCAATCACAATCAACGGGTCCTGTGATACAATTTCCATTCGACCAGGCAGCGAAGTGTTGGCCCAGCCGGCTTCAATCAGAGATGAAACTGGTAATTCGGGCGCATATTCTTGAGCCCATACCCAAAAAGCGAGAGCCGCCGCCACGGCGTTTTGTGCCTGGTGCTGGCCCCACACCGGTAGGCAAGCCGACCACTCGGTCCCTTGCTTTAACCGTACCGCCAGCCTGGTTCCACCGGGGAACAGTTCTGTCTCGAGCGAAGAAACCTCTGTTGAGAAATTCCAAAGGCGAAGTCCTAATTCGTGGGCTCGGGCCTGAAAAACGGCTTGGGCCTCGGGGTTTTGTGGGGTGACAATCACGGGTACACCCGGCTTGAGAATTCCTGCCTTTTCGCCAGCAATTTGCGTCAGTGTAGAGCCTAAAATCTCGGTATGTTCATATTCGATCAGGGTTAACACACAAACCTGAGGCCGGCATACGTTCGTCGCATCCAGACGACCACCCAGGCCAGTTTCGAGCACGGTACTGCCACAGTGTTTCTGAAAGATAAGAAAGGCACCTAGTGTCAAAAGCTCAAAAGTCGTGGGCGGGCCGCCCCAGTGTTGGGCAAAATCCTTTTTCCCTGAATCGCCCAAGTCGGTATCAAACGCCTGGAGTCTGCTAAAGGCACTTTCATACGACTCTGAAGCAAAAAACTCCCCTGCTAGAGTGATACGTTCCCGCCAATCACTCAAATGCGGCGACGTAAACAGGCCTGGCTTGAGTCCGGCTTGATGCAAAATTGACGCTAAAAAGGCAGCCGTCGAGCCCTTTCCCTTAGAGCCTGCCAGATGAAATACCGGCTTCGGTAACGCGGGCGCGCCGGTGTCGTCGGCTAGACCCAGGGCTTTCGTTAAGGCAGTCATCCGGTCAAGCCGCCAGACTCGAGGCATTTGAGCAGGGACTTTTTCAAGGTTGGTAAAGGATTCCAACCAGGGCCAAATTTCTGGTAGCGTCACGGTGGTTAATGTTCTCCCCGTTTGCGAAAGGCGTCCGCGTGGGTGATGAACCCTTCGTAGTCAGCCAACGTGGTTACCGGGAGCTTGAGCTCGTCGTACGCCTGACCGGTGGCAAAAATGACCGAACTGGATTTCATAAAGTCGCGAACACCGAGGGGTCCAAAGGTTTTTGCTTTTCCCCCCGTGGGTAAAATAGCATTGGGTCCGCCTGCATAGTTCGCAGCGGAAAAGGGAAGGTTTTCGCCCAGCAAAATCTCGGAGGCATTGCGAATCAAATTGAGGGTAGCAAAAGGTTCGGCAGTCTGAATCGATAGGTGTTCGGGGGCAAACTGATTAATGATTGAAGCGCCCTCTTCGATAGAATCACAAACTAAAATCGCTCCGTAGCCTGAAAATACATCGCGAACGAAGGTACGCCGGGGTTCTTCAAGCCCCTCGGCCAGAGCCCCCACATACTGAGCGGTTTGCCGCGCCAACTCGGCTGAATCGGTCACCAGCAAAACTGCCGAATCACTGCCATGTTCCGCTTCGACCATCAGGTCCAAAGCGAGTTTCCAAGGGAGAGCGGAGTCGTCAGCAAGCACTGCCGCTTCGGAGGGCCCGGCCGGGAGGCCAACATCTACTTTGTCCGAGACTAGGCGCTTTGCGGCGGCGACATAACGACTGCCGGGCCCGGTAATCTTGACGACTGGAGCCAAGGTTTCCGTGCCCCAGGCCAAAGCGGCAATGGCTTGTGCCCCCCCCACTTTATAAAATTCGTGGACGCCGCATAATTGCGCGGCATAAAGGCAAGCCGGATCAATCGAACCATCGGCCAACGGTGGTGACACCATCACGATTCGCTCCACTCCTGCCAGAACTGCGGGAACTGCCTGCATGTAAACCATTGAAGGAAAACTCCCCCGGCCTCGGGGAACATACAACCCTACCGATTCAATCGCGGAGGGGCGCTCACCAGCCATAAGACCAGGGCGCACTTCTACCCAAGTCATCCCCACGGGCTTTTGACCCTGGTGGTAGGTCTGAATGTTTTTAATAGCATAGTGGAGGGCTTCTTTGACGGCTTGGGGTAAAAGGCGTTCCGCCTGAGCAAACTCTTCCGGCGTCACTCGCAGGCCCTTTCCGGTTAAGTCAGCACCATCAAAACGGCGAGCGTAATCTCGTAAAGCAGAGTCGCCTCGGGTGCGTACCTCTTTAATGATCGCTTCAACCGCCGGTGCAACCTCGGCAATATCCTGTTCGGAGCGTTGAAAGAGACTGTGCCGTTCTTCGGGATTCAGGTCGCTCCAACGGCGTACGGGAATGGTCATGGGGATCCTCCGCTTTTCTTTATACAAAATTACGCGGACTACCGAAAGTCCCCTAATTGGACTGGGGGAACACGAGGAGCTCGCGGAGCCAAGGGGGCTTGTGGTACCGGCGGTTGGTCAGAAGAGGTAGCCTTCGTGGGGTGTTTTTGGGGGAGTTCATACAGTACCAAGGATACTTGGCGTACCCCCCGAGAGTCTTTTGTGCCCCAAAGCCCTATAGGTGTGCCGCCCTGTTCAATTAAAAGGGTTATGACACGAGTGGCCTCAGATTTTGTCGCACTACGACCGTGAATAGCGCCAGGAACAACCTGCCCGGACCAAGTGCCATCCTTCCACGCCTTCCACAAAATTTGCATTTCGGCGATAAAACTGCGCTCGGGGGTCAGAACCAGCAAAAGCCTTAAACCTAGTGGTAAAAACCCTGGGCGTTCCACCCGGACAATATGCCGAGGAACCGGGCCTAACCAACTTCCTCCCCGAGAATCTAAAAGCCGGCCGTTACGCCAACTTGCCGTCAAGGGCGCAAGCGATGTTAGGGCACCTTCTGCGGGCAAAAAGAAGCCCGTCAGAACCCGACGTTCTTGGTTTTGTTGCGTCGTATCAAAGAGTTCACCCCCTGGTCTATCGGGGGCCGGCAAAGGAAGGGTTAACTCGTCAGAAAAGGCATTAGCTGTTACGAACGCAAGTACAAGAACGGCCCAACGACGAGCCGTTCCTGAATGACACTTCATTCTGTTCCAGGGCCCAGATCGAGTATCATGGGTGAAACCCTTTTGGGAATAGTATTTTGGGGGCCAGGATTGATCCATTGCACCGGGAGTGGGCTTTGTGCAACCAACGCGGCCCCATAGGCGCCGTAGCGCATGGGTTTTCCTTCAATTAAATCACGAGTGTCGGGGTACTCAACATAGGCCAGAAGTTTATTGGCATTCACCACAACGTGGCTAATGTTAGGAGGAAAAACCAACGTTTGTGAGTCAAACACCACCAAGAGCATAAAGTGCGACCAGTCAATTTGGGGGTTGAGTGCCAGGGCGTTGTGTGTCGGCCCGGTAGGCCCGTTCTTGTCGATGTCTTGCGAGGGGAGTAGCGCAACGAACTTTTCAAAATCCGCCTGGGAACGTATGACCATAGGGTCAGGAGCCTTCGCCTCGACGTCGGTGGTGACATCAAGCTTGCAAGGACCGGTAAAGCGTTCAATAACCGCCAAGCCTTGGTTGGGGAACGAGGCACGGGACAGAACCTCTTGAGTCCAGCCCGTGCTAGCAAATCCTGTTAAAAATACGATCCAGAGAAAATTTATTCGCACTTAAGGTGTTCCGACGGCTGAAAGTTTCCAGTTGTCGCCGACACGGCTAAATAAGAAGGTCAAATGAGGACCCCAGAAGGGCATGGCTGTTAAGCTGGTGTCAGCCTTCGGTTGCGTATCGACACTGACTAGGTACGAAGGCCCTTCTGACTGAGGAACGGCTGTAACCGTCAAAGTCTTCATCTGGAACATCTGCTCGGGCGAAACAGCTACCGGTGGATACTTTTGCAAAAAATCCTGGGCTTGGGCTTGAGCCTGGGTGTCTGTAACGGTGAGGGGTTGGCCACCGTGACCAGTCACGATCACATTTTTGTCAAGAAGAGAAGAAAGCCCCGTAGGGTCACCTTCGAGGTAGGCACTCAGAAGCTGTGAAAACTCAAACCGGACAATTTTTTCACCCTGAAGGTTTTGCTTCACAACGGCGGGGATGACGGGAACGCTTTTGAGCGTTGTCACCGGCGGAGGTAATGTTAACTGTTCTTTGGTGGCGGGGGCATGTGAGCCCGGGCGGTAACCCGGATAAATCTCTTTTGCGGCGGCTATAAATTCTTCACCACGAGACTTATCCCCTAAATGAACAAATTTTTGGCCCACTTGGTAGTAGGCATCGGCTAAATCCCATTTCCGGGCCGCAATAAGTTGATCAACAGGACTTTCGGCAAACGCCAAATCGGAACCCAAAATTCCAAAGACGGCAAGAGCGCTGACGAGCATAATGACCTTCGTCTTCACGGTGATTCCCCCTGGTATGAAATCTATCGGGTTTATTATACTTCAAGACGTGGCACTTAGCAATCTTTCCTTTGAGGAATCGGGCTCGTTGGTCTTTCAACGGAGTCGAACAGAACTGGTTTTTCATCTTCTTTCAGCCTCGTTGTGCGCCGTTGCCAGTATCGCGGCATGGTATGCCACCGTTATCAAGCCTTGGCCTTGGTCGTGGCTCCTGGCTATAGGGTTGGTATCTGTGGTACTTTTTTTGACCTCGGCGTTTAGATCCCTAAGAAAATTTTACCTTGTTACCGAGTCGCAGGGGTTAGAGGTGCGCTGGAAAAACTGGGGACGCTGGCATAGGCTCGTTGTGGCCAATCTTGTAGAGCTAAAATCTATTCCCTGCTGGCGACGAACCTTGTTGGTGACCCCGGAACAAACCTTGGTGCTTCCTCATCAGCTGTCGGGGTGTGAGTTTCTTTTGAAACGTCTACGGCAAGCGCGCCCCGACTTGCTTCCTTCGCCGAAAGAAATCGAGCAGAATTTGTCGCTGGTTTTGAGAGCGTCTTTGGTACCCAGTGTTTTCTATGTGCTATTTATGGGGGCAATAGTCGGTGCTGCCTGGGCCTTGCTTCCCTTGAATGCTCAGTACTTTACACTCTTTTTCCTAGTTTTCCCTTTGTTTCGCCTGCTTTGGCGGACACCTCGTCGGTACTACATCACCGACCAGGGAGTTACCGTGTTCTTTTGGGTCACCAAAAAAGTCTGGCTCTGGTCAGAAGTTGAAAGTTGGTCAGAAGATACCTATGCGTCTACGGCCGCTTCCTTCTACTTAATGAAGTTCCTTTTTCGAGGGGGAAGTGTTGTTTTAGATGAAAGTCTGTTAGTGACGCCCCTTCATCCTTACAAAGATTGGATACTCAACCGTTTTTTTTCCTCGGGAAACTCAGTATATTTCTAGTATGGGATTATTACAGAACTTCGACACGGATCTGATGACACGGTCTAGGAAGGCTGTTCAGGAACCCCCACGGTACACCTGTATGCTTCACAACGACCATTTCACCACCCGTGAATTTGTTGTGTACGTCCTAGTGACGGTGTTTCAGCTGTCCGAAACTGCCGCTCAGAAGAAGATGATGGAAGTGCACCGCCAGGGAAAAGGCAGCGTGGGGAATTATGCGTACGATATCGCCCGTACGAAAGCGATGCTTACCGAAAAGCTCGCTAAAGAAAACGAGTATCCCCTGAAATGCACTGTGGAGCCTATATGAAAATTTCTCATGAACTGCAAGCTGTTTTTAATTTGGCCTTTGAAGAAGCCAAAGCTAAACAACACGAATTTCTTACCCCCGAGCACCTCTTGATGGCTTCGTTGCAATTTGAAGCGCAAGTTCGCCTTTTAAAGGCGGTAGGAACAGATATTCGCGAATTAAAAGGATTGGTCGAAACTTACATAGAAAAAGAAATTCCCATGGCGGAAGGGGCCGAGCCGGTTCAATCGGTGGGTTTTCAGACAGTTATTGAACGCGCGATTATGCACTCGGTATCGGCGCAGAAAGAAGACGTGGAAACCGGCGATATTTTAGTGTCCATGCTTGATGAAAAAGATAGCTATGCGTCGTTTGCCCTGCGTTCGTGCGGGGTTCAAAAGTTAGCTTTGCTCGAAGTGTTGTCGCACGGCTTTCCCGAAGACCAAGACCAAGACGAAGACGAAGCAGAAATGGCCGATTCGCTAGGTCAAGAAGAAGCCTTCTCAGGTGAGACAAAACCAGGCAAAAAAAAGAAAACCTTTTTAGAGCAGTTTACCACCGACTTAACCGAGGCTGCCCGTCAAGGTAAACTTGAGCCTCTGATTGGGCGAGCGGACATTTTAGAGCGGACGATTCAAGTTCTATGTCGTCGCCTCAAGAACAACCCCATTCACGTTGGTGACCCCGGTGTGGGTAAAACGGCAGTAACCGAGGGGTTGGCCCAACGGATCGTGGCCGGTGAAGTTCCCCCAGCGCTCAAAGATTTTACTCTGTTTTCGCTGGATATGGGCGCTTTGATTGCCGGTACGAGGTACAGAGGGGACTTTGAAGAACGGCTGAAAAAGGTTATTGACGAATTGTTGGCTCGGGACAAGATCATTCTGTTTATTGACGAGATCCATACCATTGTCGGGGCAGGAGCGGTTTCAGGAGGCTCGATGGATGCTTCTAATCTTCTTAAGCCAGCGTTGGCCTCGGGGAAACTGCGCTGTATTGGCTCGACTACCTTCGATGAATACAAAAAATACTTTGAACGCGATCGAGCTTTGTCTCGGCGTTTTCAAAAGATTGACGTAGGCGAGCCAACCCCGGCTGAAGCTGTCGAAATCTTGAAAGGTCTGCGGTCTAAGTATGAAGAATTTCACAAGGTGCGCTACTCGGATGAAGCCTTAGAAAGTGCGGTCGACCTCTCTCATCAGTTTCTCAATGAAAGACACCTTCCCGACAAGGCCATTGATGTGATTGATGAGGCCGGGGCATGGGTGGCCAACTTTTTGTACCCCGTCTGGGAATCACAGGATTTTAAGCCGGTAACTCCCCTTGAAATCGAAAAGGTTTTGGCAAGAATGGCCAGAATTCCTGAAAAATCTGTTACCACTAACGAAAAGGATCGTCTGTCGAACCTTCAGATTCGATTAAAGGAACAGATTTTTGGTCAAGATGCTGCAGTAGCCGAGGTGGTGAACGCCATAAAACGTTCCCGAGCTGGCTTTAAGAAACCTGGTAAGCCCGTTGCTAGCTTTTTGTTTGTGGGCCCGACGGGAGTCGGAAAAACCGAACTTGCCCGTTCTTTGGCTAATGAGTTGGGTTTAACGGTACATCGGTTCGATATGAGCGAATACCAAGAAAAGCACACCGTAAGCCGGTTGATAGGCTCTCCGCCCGGTTACGTGGGCTACGACGAAGGCGGTCAGCTCACCGATGCAGTGCGTAAGACGCCTCATTGTGTGGTTTTGCTCGACGAGATCGAAAAGGCCCATACCGATATCTTTAACATTCTGTTGCAGATTATGGATTATGCCACCTTGACGGATAATCAGGGCAGAAAAGCAGATTTTCGCAACGTGATCTTGATCATGACGTCAAACGCCGGGGCACGTGATGTGGGGCGTAGTTTGATCGGGTTTGAAAGCCGTATTGTTCCCGGTACTGAGATTCAGCGTGCGGTCGAAAAAACCTTTGCTCCGGAGTTTCGCAACCGCCTGGATAAGGTTGTCGTTTTTGGCCGTCTGCCCACCGAGGTCGTAGAAAACATCGTCCGTAAAGAGCTTGCCGAGTTTCAACACCTTCTTGAAGAAAAGAAGGTCGTGCTTGATCCGACGCCGCAAGCGGTAGCCTGGCTGGCCGAGAAGGGCTATTCGGAAGAATTTGGTGCTCGTAATATTGCCCGCACTGTTGAAGAGCACGTTAAGTCTTGGTTTGTCGATGCCGTTCTGTTTGGTGACCTTGAAAAGGGTGGTGTAGCTCAGTTGGTTGTTGAAAACGGCCAGCTTGTGATTCACACGCAGGCCTCTTCGGGTGATGGAATTGGGGCCTGATCCAGATTTTCCGTATTTAAATTGGGACGAATGGTTTACCTTCCCGAAGCCAAAGCCGCGAAGTTCGCTGGTGGTTTCGGGGGGTAACCTTTCGCCGGGTATGCTCTTATCTGCTTACCGCCAAGGTTGTTTTCCTTGGTATTCCGAAGGAGAGCCTTTGCTGTGGTGGAACCCAAATCCACGGTTTGTGCTTTTTCCGACCAAGCTTCATATCGGCGATACACTACGAAAAACCTTAAAAAAAAGCCCTTACGTAGTGACCTTTGATACTGCCTACGAGCAGGTGATTCGCTCGTGCGCAGGAACAAAGCGTCCCGGACAAGACGGAACCTGGATTACCGAAGACGTGGTACAGGGATATCTTGAGCTTCACCGCCTAGGTTTTTCACACAGTACTGAAGTTTGGGTCGAAGAAAAGGATCAACGACAGTTGGTGGGTGGGCTATTTGGAGAACTTTTAGGCCAGCTTTACTTTGGGGAATCGATGTTTTCACATCGCTCAAATGCTTCAAAAGTAGGCTTTATTCAAACGGTTGATTTGTTAACAAGCCGGTTTGCTGTTCAGCTGATTGACTGCCAGGTATACACTGACTACCTGTCAAGCTTTGGGGCCGAAGAGATTCCCCGGCCCGTCTTTCTTGAGTCCGTGTCAACCTTAACCGAGGCCTGGACTGAGAACCGTGGGCCTTGGACGCTGACAATAAGCGAGAAAAACTAGAGTCTTACTGCAAGCTAAAGGTATTATCGCTGGCTTGAACCCAGAGCCCAAAGCCGTAAGTACCCAAGAAATACTCGCCGTCACTACCTAAAAAGAAGCTTTGAATGCCGTATTGCTCAAGCAATGAGGACGCCCAGCTGTTTGTATCGACGGTGTTAGAATTGGGAGGCCCTGCGAAGGTTCCGCCATAGATTTGTCCCATACCTGAGCGTACTGAGCCAATAAATAGCGTACTTGGGCTCTTGTAGGCAATCGCATTAAAGTCAAAAATATAGGAATAGCTGTTGCGGGCATTACTGGCTAGCTGGGCGACGGTAGTCCAGGTAGCACTAGCCGTTCCGGGAGTAGCGACCGTCCCTTGCCAGAGGTTACCCCCATTCAGAGAATTGTCGCTGGAACCAAGCAGAACTCCTGATGTCGTTAAACCGGCCTCTGGAGCGGCAACATAGGCCATAGCCCCGTACGGACCGTTACCCCCAGGTAGGCCGCTAACGATGTAGAACGGTGAAGCACTGGCAAGACTGCCACCCGAGAGCGAAGCTGTCCAAAGAAAGCCTGTATTGAGAACGTACAGGGTTGTCGCTGAGGCCAAACTTGTCCCGTCCACGCTTGCTGCGATAACAGGAGACCCCAAAGTTGGTAAGCTTTCTCCCACGTTGGTGTCGAAAAAACGACTGGCATTATTGGTGACCAAAGAATAGCCTTGAGTGGGTGAGGCCTGGGTTAACGTGGTGGGGTTCGAAGGGGTCAGCAAAAAGATATATTGATAATCTTGGGCTGAGTTTTGGGTGTTGACAAGGTAGGCAACGGGAAAGTGGGCGTTCGAATCCAGAACTGGGACAAGGTTTACCGGGGTTATCCCTGCAGGAAATGAAATTTTCTGCCAGGCTCCTGTGTGGAAGTCTCCCTGTGTATAATACAGGGCGCTATTACCATTGTCGTCGCCAGAAACCGCGTACAGGGTGGGGGTGGCACCAGAAGGCGCGTTTGTGTTACTGACGCCGGGAAGTTCCCCAACGCTGGCAACATGGACTCCCGGTAGGGTCCCGACGTTTTCCCAAAGATCTGAGCCAGGTTTTTCCCAAAACAAATCAGCCCCGCCGGTAGCAAGAAAATAGCTGGTCCCCGAAACAGGATATTCTACCACCGAATTGATCGAGATATACTTGCTATTAGAACCAAAGCCATTCCCGTTCGCGATTTTTGTGACGTGCTCCAAGCTGTAAAAGATACCGTTGGCACCATACGTACATGACGAGAGCAGTGTGACAAGACCCAAGGTCAGTGCCAAGGCTATCCGAGTGCCCCACCGCTGTAATTTGCCCGTTTTCAATGCAGAGAAAGTCTTGCCCACAAATTGCTCCTAAAAGTGATAAACTGCTGCAAGATTCGATTCGAGGAAGTTCCCTATTCGGTCTTGCGATGTGGGGATGGGGTTGCCCGAATACAAATCAAAGACCATCCAGTACGTCAAGTTGACTCCGAAGCTCCAGCTAGTGTTGGCATTCCAATAAAATCCCGTTGTAGGAGACAATACCGGATTGATGTTGGTACTTGCTAGGTAATTATTGAAGCAGATGCCAGCACCCAATCCCACGGGGATGGTAAACGGGAAGAAATCAAACTCGTAATCCCCTTTTAGTGTAATGGGAACCATAAATAGCAGGTTGTTATTGGGGTCACCTGCGGCAAAACCCTTAAGTTCCCCACCCAATTTGAAGTTGTTAGTCAGATAAAATTGAATATCCAGCCCGATGTTAGCCCCGAGTGACAGGTTAGTCGGACCAATGTTACCAGAAAAATCCTGGATAAAAAGGGGAAAGGTAGGCCCGATGTCAATGGTCATGGAGCGGTCTCCCGGGACACGGTGATCGTAAGTTAGAACCTCAGCTTGGGCAAAAAGTGACGTGACACCCCCAGCAATCAACAGAATGAACAGAACAAAAACCAATCTCAGCTTCTTCAATGGCAACCTCGCGCTTTGTGACCACCTATTGTGTCTTTTTTTTTGAAAAAATCAAGTTCACCTCCGGTTTAGCTTTCCAGAGGCTCAAAAATACTGTATAACTGAAAGCTGGAAAGAGGTGAAAAGTTACATGCCCGCTGTGGTTTTGAATGGAAAAGAACTTGCAGAGGAGCTACGCCACGACTTATCCGTCCTGGTTAAGGATCTTAAGCCGCGTGGGGTTGTTCCCGGTTTAGCTGTTATCCTGGTTGGTGAGGATCCCGCCAGCGCGTCCTATGTTTTAGGCAAAGAAAAAGCTTGCAAAGAATTGGGAATGAACTCCTTTGATCACCGTCTGCCTGCGGATACCACCGAAGACGATTTGCTTCGTCTGATCGCTTCGTTGAATCAGCGAAGCGATGTTGATGGAATTTTGGTACAACTTCCTCTTCCCGCCGCCATAGACGCTCAGCGTGTTCTTCGTACCATCGACGCCGACAAAGATGTCGATGGCTTTCACCCGGTCTCGTTGGGGAAAATGCTTCTGGGAGAACCTACCTTTTTACCCTGTACCCCTTATGGGGTCGTGAAACTCTTAGAAAAAGCCCACGTTCCTTTAAAAGGTGCCGAAGTGGTTATCGTCGGGCGAAGTAACATCGTCGGCAAGCCTCTGGCTGTCATGCTGATGCAGGCTCCCTACCACGCAACGGTCACCGTTTGTCACACAAAAACAAAAGATTTAGCATCGCATGTTCGCCGAGCCGACATCGTTATAGCGGCTGTTGGACACCCAGGTACAATTACTGCCGATATGGTTAAACCTGGTGCCTGTGTCATTGACGTTGGGGTAAGCCGTGTCGACGACGCCACTAAGGTCAAGGGTTTTCGCTTAGCTGGTGATGTCGATTATGATGCAGTAGCGCCGTTAGCTTCGTATATTACTCCGGTTCCAGGCGGGGTTGGCCCTATGACAATCACGATGCTCATGTATAATACTGTGTATTCAGCGTGCCGTCGGCACTCGATTCCGTTTCCCCCTCGAGGATAACAAATGGCGCTAGATTCCGCGAGCTTAGTGGCTCTGTACGACCAAATTCCTGTGGGTTTTGTTCTGCTTGACCGTGAGGGCCTGCCTGTTTACGTCAATCATACGTTTCAGCGCATTTCAGGGTATCCTGAAAACTTGTTGCTTAACGATGGGGTTTACGGGCTTTTGTTCCCGGTGAAAGAGGTTAGTGCTCGGGTTCGTGAAAAAAGTCTATCGGCATTACAAGAAAGTTTTGACGACCTCGATGTTACCATGAGTAACGCGTCGGGCGATAAGGTTGCGGTGCACATCGCTGGGTGTCGCGTCCAAGAGGCAAACCAAACTTACATTTCTTTGATTATCCAGGATGTTACCAACCGCAAAGCGTTCGAAAAAGTCATCGAATCCAGCTTTGACAATTTTATCCAGGTGACCAATGCCCTGGATGCGGCCATGAAAAAGATCAATGAGCAAAATACCATCTTGGAAGATTACAAATCTAAGATGACCCGTGAGCTCGAAATCGCCAAGAGTGTGCAAAAGGCCATCATTCCCAAGGTCTTTCCTCGTATGCCGGGGTTGGATTTGTGGGGAGTCTCGTTACCGTCCGAAGAACTGGGGGGTGACTATTTTGATTACTTTCACCTCGATGACAACCTTATCGGTATCCTCATTGCCGATGTCTCGGGGCACGGTGTTCCTTCGTCGCTGATTACCACCATGGTGAAAGCCTACTTTGAGTACTATACCAAACGACACTGGGAGCCCGAGAAAGTTCTTCAAAATGTTAACCGCGACATGGCCGCGATTATTATGGATACGGGGTTCTATTTAACCGCGTGTTACGGCGTTCTTGATCTGTCAGCGCGAAAGTTTACCGTCTCGTTGGCTGGGCACGATGCGGCCATAGGCGTGGTTAAGGGGCAGGGTGTCGTACAGCGCTTGGGTGAAGGTTGTGAAGGTACCATTTTGGGCGTTTTTGCGGACGCCACCTACACGGCTATGTCTTATCAACTCGAACCCGATACCAAGGTAATTTTATATACTGACGGCATTACCGAGGCTCGATCTGATCAAGGTGAGTTTTTCGGAACCGAGCGTTTGCAGAAGTTTATGCTGGCGCAAGGGGGAAAAAACGCCCGAGAGACTGTTGAAGAGCTAGTACGTACCGTTGATCAGTTTTATGGCACGAATTCGCCTAATGACGACCGTACTCTCGTGGTTTTTGACTTCTTCTCGTCAGAAAGGGCCTCTGGCGATGTCGCTGACCCTTTGCGAAATGGTAAACGTGCTTTTCTTGAACGAAAGTTCCCCGTGGCCTTGCAAGAGTTTGAAAAGCTCATTGCGTCAGATGTCCGTGACAGCGAACTTTTTTATTTGGCAGGACAAACCTGCTGTTTTTTAAATGATAATGACAAGGCCATTCAGTATTTAGAGCGATCCATCGAAATTGAACCCACGGCCTACAAGAGCTTTTATTATCTCGGGATTGTCTATCATAACGAAAAACAATTTGAAAAATCTGAGCAATGTTGGCGAAAG
The DNA here is from genome assembly GCA_013044245.1 of Spirochaetales bacterium. Lineage (GTDB taxonomy): Bacteria > Spirochaetota > Spirochaetia > JABEVK01 > JABEVK01 > JABEVK01. The sequence continues at coordinate 22,723 of JABEVK010000005.1, forward strand.
GTTCTCGACATCCATGGCGATTACAAAGATGTCCGAACCCTTTTGGCAAAATCTGAAGTTCAATAAGAGGACGTAAAATGATCAATCGTGTGACTCAGGTCGACAATGGGGTACCGCTGCGCCGGGCCCTAATTAGTGTGGCTGACAAAACGGGTCTTGAACCGTTTATGAAAAACCTGTGGAAGCTGCTTCCCTCTTTGACCGTTTATTCCACCGGGGGAACGTACGATTTGCTCAAAACAGTCGCCCCTCAAGGCCGTTTAGTAGCGATCTCGGATTATACCGGCCAACCCGAAATGCAGGGAGGCTTAGTAAAAACCCTTGATTTTCGTGTCTACCTGGGCCTTTTGAGCGAAACCTACAATCCCAGCCATCAGCAAGACCTTGAACGCACTCAGTCGGTACCCTTAGATCTGGTCGTAGTCAACCTGTACCCCTTTGGTGAGGTGACCGCTGATCCGGCTGTTACGTTAGAGGCAGCCCGTTCCCACATTGATATTGGTGGGCCTTGTATGCTCCGTGCGGCGGCCAAGAATTTTCTTCGCGTGCTTCCGGTTTGTCAGCCGTCAGATTACTCATCGGTCTTAACTCAGGTGGAGCAGGGACAGGGTTCTGTGACCCTCGAATTCCGTTTAGCACAAGCCAAAAAAGCCTTTAGGCATACCGCCAGCTATGACGAGGGAATTGCTCGATGGCTGGAAAAAGATGCCACTATTCTCTCGGATTTATATCAATTTCAAAACCGCTAAGGAGCTTTGCCCGATGAAAGATTTTCGTTCGGCTTATAAAACGATTTTAGAAGATTTTTTCCCAAAAAAGATGGAAATTACTTTTTCTGATGACAACCAACGTCAGACCCTGAGCTTTGAAAAAGTTGAATGGGTGGTTGAGGGGGAAAAAAAAGGCTTACGATACGGTGAGAACCCTGACCAAGAAGCGGCCTTGTACCGTTTAGTAGATGGCGGCTTAGCGTTAGGAGGGGTTCGTTGTATTCAGCCTGGACGTTGGCTGGTCTCGGATGTGGAGTTACGACAAAGTGGAAAGCACCCGGGAAAGACGAATCTGACAGACGTGGATTCGGGTTTGAATATCTTACGGTACCTGATGGATCGTCCCTGTGCCGTAATCATCAAGCACAACAATCCCTGTGGGGTAGCCATGGGAAGCACGCTTTTTGAAGCCTATCACAAGGCCTACTTTGCTGACCGTGTGGCCGCTTTTGGTGGTTGTGTCATTGTGAATCGGGAACTGGATGCCGAGACTGCCACTCAGGTTCTCGAAAGTTATGTCGAGGTAGTGGCGGCGCCTTCGTTTGCGCCTGGGGTGGTTGAGTTGTTTCGATCGAAGCCGAATATCCGTGTCCTCGAGATTCCTCGAATGGACCAACTGGGTGGATTTGTTGGTGAACGAGTTCTGGATATGCGATCTTTGATGGACGGGGGGTTTGTCACCCAGTGGTCGTTTGTTCCCAGGGCCCGTACTCCAGGGGATTTCTTTGAAGCTCAGGCGCAATATAAAGGACAAAATTTTCAGGTCTTGCGCCAGCCGAACGATGCGGAGTGGAAGGATATCTGCTTTGGCTGGTTGGTTGAGGCGGGTGTCACCAGCAATTCGGTGCTGTACGTTAAAGATGGTGTCACTGTGGGTATTGGCACCGGCGAGCAAGACCGGGTTGGTGTTGCCGAGATTGCTCGGGATAAAGCCTACCGTAAGCTGGCCGATCGTCTTTCGTGGGAACGATGGCAGATTCCCTATAACAACTTGACTGACCCCGACCAAAAGACCGAAATTGATACTGAAGTGCAGAAAAATCGCGGCGGATTGCCCGGATCTGTCATGGTGTCTGATGCGTTTTTTCCGTTTCGGGATGGGATCGATGTGGGACTTCGCGAAGGAGTTACCGCCGTGGTCCAACCCGGAGGTTCGGTAAGGGACTTTGAGGTGATTCAGGCTTGTAACGAAGCCGGTGCCGCGATGGTCTTTACGGGACAACGGAGTTTCCGTCACTAAACGGAGGAGGTGCTATGAGCGATCTCATGAAAAAAGAGAATCGGGGTAAGTTGGCGCTGGGAGTTGGTGGTGTGCTGGGGGGAATTGGCGTGTTCGCTATGGCTGGTATTATCCATGCGCTCCCCTTTTATCCCCTATCAACGATAGTCGCTGGGATTCTTGTCCTGTGGGGAGGTTGGAGGTTGTTCCAAAAGCCTAATAGTGTGCTTACAGGTTTAGTGGGCATGGCAGCAGGTTTACTTGTTGCCGTTTCGCCCCTTCCTCTGATAGGGGGACTCGCAAAGGTCTTGTTGGATGTCAGTGGAATCGGCTTGATCGCAGCAGGAATATGGACGATCTACAAAGTTTTTCGCGACCGACGTTCCTAATTCTCTTCTTGCTCGTGCTTTTTCCCGGTTGGGGAGTAGCTCAAGACCTTTCAGAGGCTTTAAAAGAGGCCTCAGTGTTAGAACTTCAAGGGCATTATAGTCAAGCGTTGGAAGCTTAACAGAATGTTCTTGCCCTTCCAGGCGGCGTGAGTTTGCCTCAACCTCGAATTAAAGCGGCGTTCTTAGCCTTAGATTTGGGGCGTTGGGATATGGCACAAACCCTTGCAGAACCCCTTGTTCATTCAGCCGACCTTAGTGCCGCTCAGCTGGGTTTGGTAGCGTTGATGCGCAGTTACCGTTTAACAAACCGGGCTCGCGACGCCTGGTCGGCCTTTGAAACGTGGCGTCAGCAACACCCCCAATGCCCCTTGACCTGGAACTTAGCCTGGGAAGCCTTTCATTGTGCCGAACACATACCCTCGGTTTCGTTGGCTGAAATGAACCGCTTTCAGGCAATTTTAAACACCAGGCCCGAAGGCGTAGCGGTCTACCTTCAAAGAGGGCAGGCCGAAAGGTTACCCGTACCGCCAGCGCTCGCCGGTACGTCGCCAGTTCGAAGAACTCTAGCCGTGTTGCAATTAGGTGTTTTTCGTGATCAGGAAAACGCCAAGAACGAAGCCCAGCGTTTGCGGTCACAAGGCTGGCAACCTCAGATCATCAAAAGTCTGCAAGCCGGCTTTGACTTGTATCTTGTTCAAGTTTTATCCGGGAACCCACAAAAAGATCAAAAAAAACTTAAAGCATTAGGCTACGAACCGTATTCACGTCAGGGATTACTGCCCGACCCCGAGGAGTAAGCCTCTGTTTGTTCTAAACGTACGGGCTCAAGGCGGTCAGAAGTCCATCGTTGGAGCGAGAGCTTTCCTGGCTGTAACGTCAAATTCCGAATGATACGGCTGGAAGTTTTTTCTTCGGAGGTTTGGTACAAGTAGGTGGTTGTTGGTTCGTTTGTCCCGTGAAGTAGCTTTAATTCGAGGTAGTCTTGGCCGTTCCATCGAAACAGGGAAGCCTCGTAATGGGATACCTTGCTACCTTTATGCCACTCTACCAAGGGGAGGGCAAAACGAACCTCGTCGCCGGTTTCATCCAGATAGACACCGGATGGCCCTTTCTGTTGCGATAGAGCCCGTTCTCGGTGGTGCATTTCGGCCGCTAGGACAGAATAGGAAAGTCTATGGTATGTCCCCGACCAGGAGGGTGTTCCTTGGACGTTCACATCGATCGTGTCAACTGAAGTCACGGTCAGGTTTAGCTGAACGTTGATCAAGTTAATAAGCTGATTGTTACCGACAAGATAAATACCATTATTCATCGTTCGGCTCAGCAGATCCCAATGATAAACTTCTTGTGCGTGATCGGTAGCAAAAGTAAAGTTTTTGTTGCGGGCATCAATAAAGATCATGGGGTGCAGGCCTGTTTTGTTCGTATCTTCTTTTAGCCACGGGCCTTGCAGAAAATGTACAAAGTATTGGTTGTCTCCTGCGTAGAGTGCGTGAAGAGCGGCGTCGTTTTGTTCATTGAGGGCAACAGTTTGGCTTCCTGTTTTGAGGTAACGATCCGCTTTCGCCTGAAAAGTATAGGTGGTTTGCAGAACTGATGTCGTTGGTGCCCGAGGATCTGCTTGCTCGGTCACAATAGGAAAGCTTTGCATGGTGGCCGTGCCCGTGTCGTAGGCTGCCAAACGAGGAATTCCTGTAATGCTGATAGTCCCTTTTAAGGCGATGCTGAAGATATTTTTGAGCTGAATGCCATGACCACCGGGTAACGAGATTTGTTGATAAACATCTAAAGTGGGTTTTCCGCTCAGGTCAATGCCACGGACGATCAACTCTTTATTGTGATCCCCTAGCAAATCCTGGAACTCATAGGTAAACGGCTCGTTGGCTGAAGCCAAACAGGTGCCTTCCCAGGCGTAATAGTAGGTGTTTCGGTTTTGGTCAAAGTCGATAACTCGGATGTCTAGCGGCAGACTCAAATTGTTTCGAGATTGTAAAAAAAGAATTTGTTCTTCGATGGCTGTTTGATTGAGGCTGACACTTTGAGCACTTAAAAGACGCTTGTCGAGCGGAATCTCTAGCCTGGGGCTTTCCATGGGCAACTTCATCTCGGTAGCTGATGCTGCATCCGTAGCAGACGGCTGCACCGAGGCCTTCAAGACCTCAAGGTGTGTTTGGGGGGCACAGCCTGCGAAAAGCCCAAAACTGACAATGGACAGTAAATAAACTGCTTTTTTCTTTAAATCATTAGGTGAGAATTTCAAATGCCTTTACCTGCCGGTCGAGAGAAGATCTTCCAGCAATCTTATAAGCATTTCTTTGAGCTTTTCAAGGGGCATCACAGGGCAGGCAAATCCGGCTGCGTTCTGATGGCCCCCACCACCATATTTCAACGCTATATTGGCCACATTGATATTGTCCTTTGAACGCAGAGAACACCGGTACTGACCGGGCGCAACCTCTTTCAGAAAGAGGGAAACCAAAACGGTTTGGCACTTGAGCGGGTAGTCGATAAAATTTACAGCATCGTCGGCCTCAGCCCCCGATTCTTGCAACATGACTTGGGTTAAAATTTGATAAGCAATGCGGTCTTGGTAGGTGAGCGTTAATGTTGACTGAACCTTCGCCAAAAGTTTCATCCGTTGAGGTTCGATGGTTTCATAAAGCTGAGCGTGAATTTCTTTCGGTTTGACGCCAGCCAGAACAAGATCTTTAGCAATTTCAAACGTTCGGGCGGATGTTTTGGAATAAATAAAGGAACCCGTGTCAAAGACGAGCCCCATAAACAGAGCCTTTGCCATAGGTAGCTCGATTTTAACCTTTAAAGCCTGCGCGAGTTCAAAAACAATCTGGCAGGTCGCTGCTGCTGTATTATCGATATAAAAGGGGGCGGGAGGAGGACGTAAGGCCTCATGGTGATCAATAATCAACACTTGGCCCGCCAAAGGGATAATTTCAGACCTGGCTAGTCCGGTGTGCTGGTAGTCACTGGTATCCAAAAGAACCAAGATCTTGCGGTTAAGGTCCGGGGGAACTTTAGTTCCCTCTTCCAAAGATGTTATGAGTTTTTCCTCATCGAAAAAAAGGTACCGATGCGAACCCCGATCCGCATTGAGGATGGTTACCTTCTTGCCTAAGCTTCTGAGAATTTGACAAAGGGCATATTCGCTCCCCAGCGCATCACCATCCGGGTCAGCGTGACTGACGAGCAGAAAGTTGTCGTTGGACCTCAATAACATGAGGAGTTCATCAAACGTCAAAGCATTCTCCGTATTACGAGTATGAATGAAATATAAAGAACCGCAAGAGGAAAAAGAACTTAAAAGTCAAGGTTTTGTAGAAAACAGGGGCGAAAGCTTTTGCATGAGACTGGTAAGTAGGCTTTCTGACACGGTATCGACGGTTATGGCCTTCCAACCCCCATGAGAAACGATTCTCGCCCCCTTTAACAGCGGATGGTGAATACTGTAGTCCGCTGACTGGTAGGGACTCGTCGGGGGTGCCTCTTGTCTTTCATCTGTTAACAGCAAAACAAACCGTCGCCAAGGGGGAAGGACGGTAGCTTGTGCCCAGCTCTCATAGGTATCCAGGGCGGTTCCAATGTCTGTAAAGCGCCCGTTGGCCTGAATCTCACGGATTTTTTCCTGCAAAGCAGGGATTTGGTCAGCCTTGAGAGGAGAATCCCACACTAAAAGATGGGTGGACCCATAAAACGTAAATAAGGCAACCGAATCTCCTGGTTTGAGCCATTCACCGACAACCGTCTTTTCGAGGTACGTTTTGACCTGGTGAATATACGGGCGCATAGACAATGACTTATCGACAAGGAGTATGAGTGTTACGTGCCCGGTCCGTTCTTGGGCACAAAGAAGAGACGGAAAGGCGGTTGTAAAAAGCAGAAAGACTAAAAGCAGCCGACGAAACCAACTTTTCATACGCCCATTATAACCGAAAATTGGGATTCGGCGAGCAAAAGTCCCGTTTTTTTTGTCTTAGAGGGAAAAATTGCCAAACCTTCACTTTACTTTTTAGGGGTACTTGTCAATAATCAACAAAGAGCAAAAACCAAGGAGAGCGACATGGGAAGTATAGACTTACCGAAAAGTCCGAACGTATTCCATCCGGAAAAGCCGAGTGCGGTCGGTTCGCGCAACTCGTTGGCTCAGGAATATCGTGAGCAACAGATCGAAGTAGATCAACTCCTCTCAGAAGAAGTCGATAAGGTGATGAACCACGTGACATCGCGTCTTCCCAAAGAAGTTTTGGAAAGATTGGATGTTATGGGTGGTTTGAAGGAAAAGCTGTACAACTACTTCAACCAAAACTACCAGAACATGTTCAATCGTTACATGGTGACGACTGAAGATGAAATGGTCAAAAAAGTCCGGAATTTCATTGATAAAGAGGAAACTAAATCTTTGGCTCGTTATACGCCCAAAGAGATTAGTGAGCTCCTTGAACAGGTTGGCGGTGCTGATAAGTTCAATACTGGTGAAATTGAAAAATCGATCATCAATATGTATGGTCACCTTCAAGGCCATATTCAGCGCGGTGTGAATGACCTTGAAAACTTAACGAACTCACTGCTACGTCAAAAAACGGACGTTGGTGCCTTTATTCGCGGTGAAAACGCATACTCCATTGTTAAATGTGCTTTCAAAGACAGTCAGACGAAGCCGAAGACTGTTGCCGAAATAAAGCTGTCCGTCAATATTCTGGATTCTGAGTTAATTTCGCCAATTTTCCATTATCAAGTAACTGTTGAATACCTGATTAAAGAACTTCTGGCTAAGCATATTGGCGATGAGATCGATAAAGAAATTGACAAACTGCGCGATACTTTATTGGATGAGGGAAAAGACGAATTATCTGACAGTGAAGTGATTTTTGAAAAGTTTCGGCGTGTTGACCATTTTGCCGCTGATGATAAAGAAAATCCCAAATCCCATCGCTACGATGTTGTGGCGAAGTCTTTAATGGACAGGATTGTCGGCCTGCGCGCTGAAATTGATCCTAGCGAGTTCGATCAACTCAACATTCGCGAAACCTTAAAACGAATCGTCGATATCGAGAACATTCGAAACCGTGGCTACAATACCGCCGTCAACTCCATTACTTCGATTCTTGATACGTCGAAAATGGGTTATCAGTACATTGAAAACTTGAAAAATGCCCGAGAACTGATTATTCGAGAGTACGAAGATAATGACATTGATAAACTCCCTGATGAGCGCTATCAAATTCGTCTGCGTTATTATGACAATGCTCAGTTGACCAATGAGCGGAAGGCCTACGAAATTCAGCTGAAATCGTTCGAGATAGAAGTTCAGCATCTGTGGGACGTTCTCGAAATGGTCTATGTTGACTCGAAGTTCTTCAAAAAGATTTCTGACTTCTCAGACTTAGCTAAGATTTACAAAGCTAAGATTCGGATGCGGGTTAAAGAAAAGACTGGTGATCCGTTGTACGAAGACCTGGAAAAGGTTTGGGATGAAATTACTTTTGTTGACGCCGACAAAACAGATGTTGAAAAGTTAAATCGTACCTATCTATTTGAAAAGAATAAACTGAAAAAAATGCTTATTCTCATCAAGCAAAAATTGAGCAATATGTACGAATATCGCTATCCGATCGAACGCCGTGTTATGGAAGAGCGGGTTGCATTCCTCGAAAAGGAATTTAACCGCTTTGAGTACATGATCAACCCGTACCATATTCAACCTGGTCTTTTGCTCGATGTGGATATCACGTCCATTAAGAGAAAAAATACCACTGTGAATGGAATGGCTGGTGTTTTGAATGAATTCCTGCATGGGGTCTCAAAAGGCTTCCAGGATGCTGCTTTTGCCAGCTTTAGTCGTCGTCGCTCCACGGTTCGTGAAGATATTGAGCAGTCCTTTGCTGCTTCTGGCGATGAGGCACGGCGTGCTGAGAGTGGTAACGCTGGTGCTGACTATTTGCAAATGCTCAGCGGTGATGCGGCAGTACCTAATCTTGCCCCCGAACCCGTCGGGACAGGTTCTGAAACACCTCGATCCTCTCGACGTCGGTCAACAGGTTCAGGTTTAGTGGATAATCCTGCTCCTAAGAGAGCAAGTAGAAAAACGGGCGGCGGACGTGGTTCTCGATCGAAAGATGGGTTGAACCCCATTTGATGTTTTAAAGAGTAGTATAGACACCTCCCTTTTGGGGAGGTGTCTTTTTTTGATGGATTGAGGATCTGTAAGAGGTTAATATGTCAAACTTAGTTTTAGATTATGAATTTGAGGCCTTCGCTACCAGAAAATCCTTCAACAGGAACCTAACACACTTTAAAGGTGCTAATGCCCTGATTGCAGACTTAGAGTCAGGAAAGAATTTTGCCGATGCTGTGAATACGTTTTTGGGGCAAGGCGAGATGGAAGGTCAGCAGGTTTTACCTCTGGTGAGGGCTTTGCTGGTAGAAAAGTACTCGTATCAATTTTTTTCATTGAACATAAAAACTACGGTTAGCGATACCAACTCTTTTGCTTCGGAATTTCAGGCTTGGACATCATTGGATTTAGTTTTTGTCTATTTTCACCCTGAGTCTGGGGTGGTCTTGGTCAATCCCAAGAATCCTGAGCACTGGAAAGCTCTTCCTGAGATGAGAAGGAATGAACTGTTGATGGTTTATCTTGGTTTGGGGACCAAGGGAGATGTTAACGATAAAGCATTCAAAAATATTGCCACAGCCGTAGAAGTTCGAATTTTCTCGCTTCTATCGGGCGAAAAATTAGGCAAGCTTCCATCGACCTTGGCTAATGGTAAGTTTGTTTTTAAGGCAATTAAAGTTGCAAAGGCGCCTTCTACCAAGGCAGTTCCCCGTAAATCTCAACGGGGAAGTGTAACGGCACCGATCAAATCAGGACGTAGTTCACAAGCGCAAGGGGCTGCGGTAGAACCACAACCGGCCCAAGTCGCGCCTTCGGCCGTCGGTGGAAAATCTGTGGTTTCCCCTAAGATTCCTATTCAGGTTACGAATGAGCTTTTCCATAATGGCAATGTTGAGGCTTGGAAGAGAATAATTCAAAGCTATACCTCTAAGTATCCCCAGTGCCGCGTGAACATTTATTATGATGGGGAGCTAATTCATGACATTAATAGCCTTTTTAAGTGGGGTAAGGTTAAGCATGGGACGTCAATTTTGGTTTCGCTTGCGACAACCGATGAAAAATTGCTTGATCTTTCGAAGTTGCGAAAGTACCTCTTAGAAGGGGCAAGCCCACGCTTCGAATTCTTTTTAAAAGGTGCTCCTGGTACAACTTTGGATTTGTTTTAAGAGGTTAAGATGAAAAATAATATTTACTATTTTGAGGTTGGAAAGAAAACTAAGGTTAGTGTGCCTCAGGACAAAATTGGTATTCGTGGACGGCAGGCTTTTGAAATGGGCGACCTAGGGATGCCGATTGTTCCAGGCTTGATTCTTGATTCCGATTTAGCCATTTCTTTTTCTGAAAAAGAGTTACTTCCAGAACTTAAAAAGAACATTGCGTCGTTAGAAGCTAAGACTGAAAAAAAGTACGCGGACGCCAAACGTCCTCTGCTCGTAAAAATTGTCATTAGCCCTGGACTCCAGCTTTCGTATCCGTCAATTCACAATATAGGCCTCACGAAAGAGAGTTTGCCCGGCTTTAGTCAATTTACTGGTGATAAGTTTGCCTATGGGGAACTACATTTTCTTCTCGACGGGCTTTTGAAGCTAGAAAAGAAGATTGCAGAAGCCAAGGATGATCAGAAAACCGTAGACGCAATTTCATCGAAGATTTCTGAGGTGTTTGCTTCTGAAAAAAAACTCAAAGAGAAAAAAGATGCCACAGGGTTTACCGTAGAAAGCATAGTTCATTTGGCACACCCCTTTATTCCAGCAGAAATTTTTGACGATGGTTACCATCAATTACTGTTTACGTTGACCCGTATCCAGGAATTGCTTCGGATTGAAGCGACCTCTGATGGGGTTGTTGGGTCTAACGACACTGCTGTCATTATTCAACCGATGGTTTATGGAAATTTTGGGAAAAACTCTTCCAGCGGACGTTTTTTTACGAGAAACGTGTTGACGGGTGAAAAGACTCTTGATGGTGTGTTTTACCAGGCGCAATTCAATGAAGAAGGTGCTCAAGGGGTTGACATCAATAAACTCGAAAAAAGCCATTTGCAAGCTTTGCAGTTAGTAGCCGAGAATCTTGAGTCGTACTACAAACAAATTCGCGAACTGCGGTTTACTATTGAAGATGGCAAACTTTGGGTTATTGATCAACGTATGGTTAGTGAGAAATCTACTCGTGCAGACATTCGTTTGCTCTTGGATCTCTTAAAAGCCAAAAAAGTGGATGAAAAGTTTGTCGTCAATGAAATTAAGCCGAGTCGGTTGAATGAATTGTTGCATCCTGTCATTGAACCTGCCTCGGTAAAGACGCTACAAAAAATTCCTGGTGGTATATCTGGTGCCCCAGGAGCAGCCATCGGTCGCGTGTATTTTTCTACAGAAGCGTTAATCGCAGCCTATCGCCAAGCTCAAAAAGACGGCACAGATACGCGGGTTATCTTTTGCAAAGAAGCCACGTTTGCCGATGACGTCAAGGCAGTGGAACTTTCAACAGGAGTGCTTTCGAGTCATGGTGGGTATTCAGCTCATGCTTCTGTAGTAGCCCGGCAGTATGGAAAGGTGTCGTTGGTTTTGGATGAAAAGCAGATCAAGTATCAAGCAAAAAAGGCGGTTATCGGTGGAATCGTCGTTAATGAGGGCGATTACCTTTCTGTCAATGTACCGTTTTATGGTGAGCCATCCATCTACGTCGGAAAAGCCAATACCGTTCAGGCAGATGTTACCACGTCAGGTCTAAAAGAATTGGTTGATATTGCCAAAAAATCGCTGGTAAACTTTAGCGTTAGGGCGAATGCCGATACTCAAGAAGGTGCCGAATTGGCCTTGGCTTTGGGTGCTGAGGGGATAGGTCTTTGCCGTACCGAACACATGTTCTTTAACGAAAAACGAATTAATGTATTTCGCGAAATGATTATGGCAAAAGATAAAGCAGAACGGTTAAAGATTCTTGAGAAACTAAAGAAGTTCCAAAAAGATGACTTTTATAAACTTCTGAAGATCATGGCTGGTAAGACCGTCATCATTAGGCTTTTAGATCCTCCGCTCCACGAGTTTCTTCCCCATAACGAACAAGATGGCAAGAAATTCCTTGAGTATCTTAATCCCCCAACCAAGAAAGAAACCACAGCAAAAGGTCCCACGCTAAAAGACGTTATGGCGAAAGCAGAGGCCTTGCATGAGTTTAACCCTATGCTGGGTCATCGTGGCTCACGCTTGGCAGTAACGTATCCTGAAATTTACGCAATGCAGGTGGAAGCGATTGTTGAGGCAAGTTATCAGCTCAAAAAAGAAGGTATTGACGTAAAACCTGAGATTATGCTCCCAGTGATCATGAATGAGAACGAACTTAAACTTTTGATCTACGGTAAGAAAATTGAAGGTAACTCCTTTAAAGGCCTGGTCGAGGTGATTGAAGAGACAACGTCTCGCCAAAACGCTGAGGCGAAGCTAGAGTTCAAAATAGGAACGATGATCGAGATTCCTGCTGCCGCTCTGGGGGCGGGGAGTTTGGCTAAGTATGCGCAGTTCTTTTCGTTTGGAACCAATGATTTAACGCAAACCACTTTGGGTCTTTCTCGTGACGACTTTAACTCGTTTATGCCGGATTATACTCAATTAGACGTTTTGGACGGTAATCCTTTCCGTGATCTTGACCCCCAGGTCAAAGAACTTATTCAGATTGCCGTTCGCCGTGGATCTCTAACACGACCGGACTTGGAAATGGGCTTGTGTGGTGAACATGGTGCCGTGCCCGAGAATATAGCATTTTGTCGTCGTGCAGGCTTAAATTATGTTTCTTGTTCGCCTTTCTCAGTGCCTATTGCGATTCTTGCCGCTGCCCAAGATTACCTTAGTAATTCGTAAGTTTAAGGGGTAGCATAAAACGAAAAGCCGCACGAAAGTGCGGCTTTTTAATGCTTAAATGATAAGACGAGCTAAACGTGACGGTAATAAAATGTTAGAGTTTTGTATACATATCCAAAACTTCTTTGGCCTTTTCACGGACGGGACGAATATAATTCCCGTTAGCAATTCTAATCAAGGCGGGAAAGACTTCTTGGTTAACTTTACCTTCATGTTTTTTACCCAACATTTCTAGGGCTTCGACAGCAGCAAAAGCAAAATTGTTATCTGGCAAAATGGCGTCTTGTTCTTTAACAAGCTCAGCAATAATCCCTTCGATACGGGTATGGTCTGAACCGCCGCCAATTTCTCCCAAGGAATAAACAGCACTAGAAACAACCATTGGTTCAGGATCAGTCAAAGCAATATTGACAAGAATATCTTGAGCTTGTTTTCCGCCAATGATACCTAGCAAATCGGCAGCTCTCATGCGGACGTCCGGAAAATCATTGATAATGCGGCCATTGGACCGAATCACTTTCGTGACTCCTTCACTACCTAGGCTCCCTAACAGATGAATCACTTCTTTGCTGTTGGCATTGACCTTTTTGGCGTCCACCATCTGAGCAATATAATTAAGGGCTTTAACCTTATCTGCCCGACTTTCTTCAGCGGCGAGGCTTTTGATGACCTGAACTTCTACCCCGGATTGAAGGTATACATCCTCTATGGTCTTTTGACTGCCAGCAGTTCCTGCCGAAGCAGGTTGGGAAGTATTTCCCGTGGGTTGGGCTGTGTTTGCGGCGGGTTGTGTGCTTTGAGCGAAGGCTGTTCCCCCCAAAATCACTCCAAAAAACACTAAAGCTCGAGCTTTCATAGCTACTCCTTATACGCGCAGATCATCGATGCAGTATTTACCACGCCGATATTTTCCACTGATTTCCATACAATTTCAACTGGTATAGTAGAGCCTTGACGTTTTTAATATACATCCAGGCCTCAACACGGTCTTGATCGACAAAGGTAATGTCATCGACTTGAGCCTGTGATCGGCTGGGAACAACCACAAAATTGAAATAGTCTTCGAGATTTCGGATGGGAACGCCCTTCAAGACAGGACTGTTTTGCGTTAATGCTTTTAGTCGGGTAGGATCGTTATACGCGCGAATATAGGCAGAGTCGAGGTAAGTGAGCCATTGCTGAAAGTCTTCGTTTTGGATGATTCGGTTGAGTTTGGTAATAAGTTGACGGATTTCTTTCAATGAGGCCGCGTACTTTTCTTGCGAGACCTGAAATTGACCAGGACTAGGTGAAACTGTTTTTTCAGGAGTTATCGGTTTTGTTGTCGGTACTGGCTTTGCTGTTGAGGTACATCCCGCCAAAAGCGCAAAAAGCAATCCCATGAAAAAATATTTCATATTTTTATATTATTC
>JABEVK010000055.1 GCA_013044245.1 Spirochaetales bacterium
GAGTGAGGTTAATGCGGTGATCGGTGAGGCGGTTTTGCGGAAAATTATAGGTCCGAATGCGGTCAGAGCGGTCCCCCGTCCCCACCTGGCTTTTGCGGTCGGCGGCTCGCTCCTGAGCCTTCTTTTGCGCCTCCATTTCAAGAAGCCGCGATCGCAAAACCGTAATCGCCTTTTGCTTGTTCTTTAACTGTGATTTTTCATCCTGGCACTGGACCACAAGTCCGGTGGGAAGGTGCGTAACGCGGACAGCAGAGTCCGTGGTGTTGACCGACTGTCCTCCGGGGCCTGACGAGCGAAAAACATCAATTTTGAGGTCTTTTTCGTTGATCACAATATCGGTCTCTTCGGCTTCAGGCAGAACGGCCACCGTGGCCGCCGATGTTTGAATCCGTCCGTTGGCTTCTGTGACAGGAACCCGTTGGACACGGTGGCCCCCCGATTCATAGCGCAATTCCCCATAGACTTCTTTTCCTGCAATAGAAAAAATAATCTCTTTAAACCCTTTTAGCTCGGTTTCATTGGCGTCGATGATCTCGACCTTCCACCGTTTCAACTCGGCATAACGGCTGTACATTCGAAACAAATCAGCGGCGAACAAAGCGGCTTCTTCGCCCCCGGTGCCAGCCCGAATTTCCATGATAATGTTTTTTCCGTCCAACGGATCGCGTGGTACTAAAAGCTTTTTTAGTTCTGCTTCTCGCTTAGCACGGTCTTCTTCAAGCTCTTTAACTTCGTCACGAGCCAGAGCCTTCATTTCAGGGTCGTTTTCTTGTTCAGACATTTGCCGGGCCGCCTCTAGGGCACTTTCTAACTTTTTAAAATTCCCCCACGCGGCAACGGTTTCTTCAAGGTCGTGATACTCTTGTGTCAGTTCGCGGTAGCTTTTCTGATCGGATGCTGCGTCCGGCGCTGCTAACAGTGTTTCCAGCTCGCGAAAGCGGCGTTCTTTCATCTCTAGTTTATCTGTCATGGATTTGTGATTTTATCCACTTCGCTGGCTTTCCTCAAGGATTGTGCGGAAAGTACTGGATTTTTCTTGGCTTTTGCCGATAGAGTGACTAACCATGTGCCGTCTTCTTCGGTGTTCTGTGAAAAAGTTTCTGCTTTTGATGTTAACTTTTGCTGTGGTTCATTCTGCCACGGCCCAACAACCTGCTAATCCCCCTCCGCCCACAACCCAGTCCGTCTCTAGCTCAGCCTTTGGCGACCCCCGCAGTACAACCTTGCTCGATCAAGGTTTGGCTCCCATGCGTGCGTCATCGGTCACACAACCAGCCAGCGTCTTTGATAAGGGCATGGTGGTAGCCTACTATGGGAGTCCCTCGTCGACACGAATGGGAATTTTAGGTGAAGAAACCATCCCTGAAGCTGCTGCCAACCTAGAAAAGCTGTGTCAGGAGTACAAGGCCGCCGGTGCTCCCGGTGTTGTTCAGCCAGCTTTTCACCTTATCTATGCCACCATTTACCCCGAAGGCAAGGTCGGTTACTTGCCATCCCATGTCGTGCGCACCTATATCGATTATGCTTTGGAACACGGCATCTTAGTAGTCTTGGATCACCAGCTGGGGGTTATGCCCATCCGCGAAGCGATGGATTCGATGCTCCCTTGGTTAAAGTACCCCAACGTACATTTGGCCATTGACCCAGAATGGCGCACCGATAATCCTGGCAAAGTCATTGGACAAATTACTGCGCAAGAAATCAACGAAGCCGAACAGATGATGCAGAATTACCTGATCAAAAACAATCTGCCGGGAAAACGAATGCTCATCGTTCACCAGTTCAATTACAAGATGATTTTGCACCCTTCGGAAGTCCGCGCCAACTTTTCACACGTCGATTTGGTACACCACGCCGACGGTTGGGGACTCAAAGCAGTCAAGCTCGATACGTATGCTTTTTTAGCGGCGATGAAAAACATGCCCATCACAGGGTTTAAACTCTTCTACCGCAAGCCCTGGAAGGTTCGTGGTTGGGATACTCCTCTGCTTACCCCTGCACAGGTTTTGGCACTTTCGCCACGGCCATCGTACGTCAGTTACCAATGAAAGCCCGTGAAATAGCCCTGTTGCTCGAGGCGCAAGTGCACACTTCCTATGACCCTGAACTCGAGCTGAAGTCTGCCTGTGGAGCTGACCTCATGAGTGATGTCATGGCCTTCGTAAAAGAGGACGTTGTTCTGCTCACTGGTTTAGTCAATATTCAAACCGTTCGCACGGCCCAGCTTCTCGACATTCCCTTGGTGATCTTTGTCCGGGGAAAACGTCCTAGTCCCGAGATGATTGCCGAGGCTCAACAGGCTGGTGTAGCCCTGATGACCACACAAACCACCCTCTTTCTCGCTTGCGGAAAGCTCTTTGAAGCAGGTTTGAGACGGGGTGGAACTCGCCTTAACGACTAACGCTAGGAGGTTCTCAGTGGAGCGTTCCCCCATCCAGATGGTCGCTGACGCGGCAGAATGGCTCATTGAGAACGGCGCCGAAATTGCCCGTGTACAAACCGATACCGAAGCCCTCGCCCGTGCGGTAGGCATGCGTGAAGCCGAGTGTTTTGCCCTTCCCACGGGTGTCATCATTACCGTCGAAGATGCCGAGGGCAAAACTACCACCGTTGTGCGCCGAATTCATCAACGAGTTTCACACCTCGAGCGACTCAACCGTCTTGAGACCTGCATACGCGAAGCTGTTGAGCAACCCCTTGCGATCGAGCACCTCGAGAAAAAATTGCGTTCAGCAGCGCAGGCTCCCGGCTGGGGACCTGCGGCATTGATTCCAGCTTCTGGCCTTGCCGCAGGTGGATTTGCCTTGTTTTATGGGGGTACCCTGGCCGAAGGGGGGGTAGCGTGTATTTTTGGCCTCGTGTGGGCCGTACTTAAGCTATTCTTAGACCGCCCCTGGATTCCCGGGGTGTTCACCACGGCGTTGGGATCATTTCTTGCTGTCGGAGGAAGTCTTTTGGCCGCCGACCTATTTCGTCCGCTAAGTGCGGAACCCGTGGCTACCGGCACCTTAATGCTGCTTGTCCCTGGACTCGCCCTGGTCCAAACACTTCGTGATTTGGTAGCGGGAGAGCTAGTGACCGCACAGTCCCGCTTTGCCGAATTGCTGATGACGGGGGCTGCCTTGGCTATAGGCGCCACCGTAGCCCTTAGCCTTCATTCGGGAAGATTTGACCTATGATCCTCGTTTGGACGTTGGCCGCGACACTTGGTTTTGCCTTTCTTTTGCAATGCCGGGGTTGGACTTTGTTGTGGGCCTCACTGGGTGGGGTTGTCGGCTGGGGTGTTTACCTGTTGATGACGCCCCTTGTTGGTCCTTGGATTGCTTACGCCGTAGGTGCGGCGGCAGTTACCGCTTGGGCCGAAATTCTTTCGCGCCTCAGCGGAAAACCTCCGGTTTCGTACCTGCTACCAGGGTTAATTCCCATGGTGCCAGGAAAGTACATCTTTAACGCCATGGACCTGATGGTGCGCCAGCACTTTACGGACGCCGCGACCGCCGGCTGGGAAGCCTTCATCGTTGCCGTAGCCTTAGTAGTCGGAGTCACCTCGATTTCTGTTTTACTACGCCGCCCCTAAATCTCGGAGTTTAAACCGTCGATTTGTGTGGCATCCCAGACCATTTTAGCCCCTACTACCGTTTTGACGCATTGAATGAGCCGAAGATTCTCGGGAGGTGTCGCCAAGGGGTCCGCGGTAAGGACAGTAAAATCCGCCAAATAGCCTTTAGCCAAGCGGCCCTTGCGAGCTTCCTGGAACTCGACAAAAGCACTCCCCTCGGTGTAACAGCGCAGGGCCTGTTCGGGTGTTAACCTCTCGGGGCCCTCTCGGTTGCACACCAAGTGCATTCCTTGCAGGGGATCACAGAATGCCTCGCCGGGAATATCAGAACCAAATGAGAGCGGAACGCCAGCTTCTAACAGAGAACGATGGGGGTAAAGGTACGGCACGCGGGAAGCCCCCACCACGCTTGCGTCCTTTTCGGGAGTAGCCATGGCGGGCGGCTGGGCGGCAACGCAAATACCCAAGGCTTTCAGCCGAGGTATATCCTCGCGGCGCAAGGCCTGCACATGCTCGAGGCGCATTCTCAGCTTTACAGCGTCGGGATACTTTTGCAAAACATCTTCCCAGACATCTAAAAAAGTTCTTGTGGATCGGTCTCCAATAGAGTGAAACGCCCCTTGCACCTTTCTCTTGGCTAAGTTCAGTAACACGCCTTGCAACCACGCGGGGTCAAAATCCATACCATGGTCATCGGTCCCAGGATAGGGTTCCTCCATCCAAGCAGTTTTGGTCGTAAACGTACCATCTAAAAAGTACTTCCATGGGCCACGTCTAAGCCAGACACGATCGTACGAGCCCAGATTCATCCATTTAATTGTCTGAGGGACGCGGCCAAAAGACCACGCAGATACCCGAGCCGTTAAACGCCCTTGGTTTCGCCAGCGGGCCAAGCTGAATAACGCCGGGTAATGCCAAGTATTGTCTTGCACGGATGTGATTCCCAGCCGACGCAAAGCGTCCAACGACGCCGCGAGCCGAGTCTCTCGAAAGTCTTTTTTATAAAAAATCTCATGAAAATATTTATCTTGGATGGGGTTGGGGTGGTATTCGCGCAATACCCCGGTGGGTTCCCCGTCAGGGTCGCGTAACACCAGCCCCGGAGTCGGCTTGAGCTCGCGAGAAATGCCTAGGTCGCGCAACACGCGAGAATTCACCCAAACCCCGTGGCCCCCGAACTGTGATAGCAACACCGGTTGACTTCCAAATACTTCGTCCAAGAGTTCCTTACGCGGATGGGGACAGGAAGGGTAATCCCAGGCATACCCAACCACCAAGGTATCGCGGGGCTTGTCGTCATAATAAGATTTTAGCCGGTCAAGGATCTGGTTTTCGTTCAGGCCCGACAAATCAGGGGCGCTGATATGATCGCCATAAATCACCAAATGCAAGTGATTGTCGTTGAAGCCAGGTACGGCAAAGCCGCCTTCCAAGTTCACCGACTGTACCCAGGGGTCAGCTTTTTGCCGGCCCTCTTCCAGAGCGCCAACAAAAGCAATGGTATCCCCAATAGTCAGCACAGCATCGGCATGGGGACATGAGGGATCCCCTGTAAGGAACTTGGCGTTGTACCAAAGAATTTGCCCGGGTTTCATAAGTGAAATTTAATTCAAGCATGAGATTGGATCAAGTCCAAATACTTGGGCTTAACGAAAGTCGTTTCTACCCAGCCACGACCACTGACCGCTGTTGAGGGCGGCCTGGTGACGGCGAGTCCAAGCCATTAAAAGCTCTAGCCCCCGTTCTTCGTTACCATTGCCATGAACAAGAACGATATCGTGTTCCTTCAGGGGATCACCTTTGTTCAGCCACGCTCCACTGGCCAGAGGGATCAAGCCCCAGGAGATCAACTGGTGAACATGAGCAGAGTCTGAAATCAGGCCCGGAAAGCGGTACCAGACACTAGGAAGCTGCCCCCCGGCCAGCAAGCGTTTTTCGGGGCCCAGAACCTCTTGCTCAAAGTTGAGGCCCGGTGTGAGGTCAAAAGTCTGCCTCCAGGGCACCCGTGGGTTATACGGATGAAACTCACCATGGCTCACCCAGGTGATATCGAGTTGTTTTTGCGCCTCACGGCGGTAGAGCCACGCCAAGTCTTTCGTATGGGTAGACATCCAACGTCCCGAAACTTCTAAAAAAACGGGAAGAGGTTTGTTTTTCGGTTGCGTGGTCAAAAGGCCGCGAAAGACCCAACGATCTAAGGGGCGAGACGAAGGGCACAGATCAAAGCTCAACCAAGCCCCCCGACGACGGGAAGGCCACTGGCGAATGCCGGCGTTATCCCAAGGATTGGCATCATGCAGAGCCTGGGCCCGTAAACGAAAATACAAACCCGACAAGAGGTTTTTCTGCCGAGCAGTCGCCAAAACTTCGCTCCAGGTTTGACGAGGAGGAGCATCGAGGGCCAAAACTTGTGTCTGGGCCGTCAGGGGGTTTACCGCCAGAACATGAGGCCCCGACGCTTGCCAGGCGCGCAGGGCTAGCCAACTTTGCCCCCCCACACTGACCCAACCTAAGATCGGGTGGTAGTCGCGAGGAAAGACGCCGGCACTGAGAGGAAGGCTAAACAACACGCCAAGTACTGCTACTACCCCAAGACGGAAGGCTTTCATAACTGAACTTCTTTAAGCCCTTGCAGGGTCTGAACCAAGTCCTCGGCCCGAAACGCCGCTCGGCTATCGAGGGGCGTCTGGCCCCGGTTGATGATAACCAAGGGGGTCGAGGGTTTAATCATCCGAGGAAGCTGTGCCGCGGGCTGAACGACCAGCGATGACCCTAAAACAAGGACCAGATCGGCCTGCAAAATATCGTCACAGGCAGACTCCCACGCAGCCTGGGGCAAAGCCTCGCCAAAAAACGTGATATCGGGTTTCAAGACCCCGCCACAGGCACAACGGGGGGCCGAAAACTTTCCGTGGCCGTCTTGTTGTTGCCGAGTCAGCTGTGCTTTAACGGCGGTAAAAGAATACTCACGGCCACACTTCAAGCAGTGATGCCTCTCGGGCGAGCCATGAATTTCGCGCACCGTTTGAGAACCTGCCCGCGTATGAAGGCGGTCAATGTTTTGAGTGATGACACTGAGTAGCCGCCCCTGCCGTTCCCACTCAGCGAGCAGGTTATGAACTAGCGAGGGCTGGGCCTGTTCTTGGTAGAGCATCTCCCAAGTGTGCTGATAAAAAAAATCAGGGTCATGGTAAAAAGTTTGCAGATCAAAGATCTTGTCAGCGTCGACATCATTATACAGGCCCTGCGGACCGCGAAAATCGCGAAGCCCCGAAAGGGTCGACACCCCGGCGCCTGTAAAGGCCACAAGGCGTTTCGAGGGACGTAAAAGCTGAAGAAGTTGTGAATCGATCATGGGTGCTTCACATGTTTTTTTTAAAAGTGGTATTTTTAAAGCGGTATTTTTACAACTGCTGTGCGAAATTTACAAAAAATTCTCTTACTATTCAAGGGCACCGCTTGGTGGAAGCCCTCCTTCCTGTCACAAACACGCAAATTTACAATCACAATGTGGTCGTGATTGTGACTCAATCTCGCGATGTTTTAAGCTTAAAGTGGCACGAATCAAGTCACAAATTCTGCACAAAACAATCACAAAACGAAAAGGCTCTGATCACGATCGAATTTTCTTTCCCTCTGTACCCGTTTTTTCAAAAAAGCTGTGATTTATGCTGAGCTTGGTCAGCGTCTTGCTCTACCAAGCAAACTCTTGACAGCAGGTGGGTAGTTTCCTAAACTTGGTAGTAACGGCGATGGGGTTCCGCCTTTAACCGCTCACCCGAGCTGATGACTCCTGTTCAAACTTTCTTCTCAACGGCTTCTTGAGAACAAGAACAGGAGTGTATTTTGGGTTTTTCTTTCCTCACTTTCCTTACCAATTTTTTTCTCTCCCTCTTTGGGTTAGTGCCATGAATATCTTGGCCATTCTTCTGGGTGGTGGACTGGGATCATTGGCCCGCTTTGCGATGTCAAAATGGGTTCTGTCGCAAACAGGAACAACGTTTCCCTGGGGTACACTGACCGTCAACCTCATTGGGGCCTTTGTTATTGGCTTTCTGACAGGCCTATTTGAACGCTGGACTATTCCTCCTCAACTTCGCCTCTTTCTTTTTGTAGGAATTCTGGGCGGTTTTACGACCTTTTCAACGTACGGTTTAGAGACTTTTACGCTTTTTAAACGCTCAGAATTCCTTTTGGCCGTAAGCAACTTTCTTTTGACTAACCTCGTGGGGTTTGTCTTAGTCGCAGTCGGATACTTTTCAGCAGAGGTCTTGATCAAATTTCTTAAAGGAATTTTGTAAACCAAAAAGCGAGGAGGATCTCAAATGGCAGGATTTACAATAGAAGAAGAGGACGTTCTGTTACGAATTTATATGAGTGAAGAAACTCAGCATCACCAGGGAAGGCCGCTGTATGAAGCCGTCGTCCTAAAAGCTCGGGAGCTTGGCTTGGCAGGTGCTACCGTCCTGCGAGGTGTTTTAGGTTTCGGTGCCGATCGGCGACTTCGCACGTCAAAACTCGTTGACTTGATGAATGATTTACCTGTGGTCGTCGAAATCATTGACTCCCCTGAAAATATTGCCAAAATGCGTCCGTTTTTAGATGAAGTTTTGAACCAAGCCTTTGTCACTTTAGAAAACGTTCATGTTGTGCGCTACCGGCATAAGGAATAGCCAAGGAGGTTTTTATGGCTAAAATTTCTAGCGTTCACGCTCGAGAGATTCTCGACTCTAGGGGTAACCCCACCGTCGAAGTCGACATCACCTTAGAGGGAGGTGCCTTCGGACGAGCGGCGGTTCCCTCCGGAGCCTCAACGGGCATTCATGAGGCCTTAGAACTTCGTGATGGCGAGCCTCGTTACGGCGGTAAAGGCGTTTTGAACGCCGTCGCGAATGTCAACCAAAAGATTGCGCCCGCTATCTTAGGGCGTGAGGGCTTCGATCAGCCCGGGCTCGATGCGGCTCTTCTTGCGTTGGACGGTACACCCAATAAAAGCAACCTAGGAGCCAATGCTATTTTAGGTGTTAGTTTGGCTATGGCTCGTGCGGCTTCAGTAGCGGCTGGTTTACCATTATACCGGTACTTGGGTGGGGCCTCAGCCAACATTCTCCCCGTCCCCATGTTCAATATATTGAATGGGGGTGTTCATGCCAATTGGCAAGGCACGGATTTTCAAGAGTTTATGATTGCTCCCCTGGGAGCCCCTACCTTTCGCGAGGCGTTGCGCTGGGGCAGTGAAACTTACCAAGCATTAAAATCTGTTCTTAAAGCCGCAGGACATTCTATCGGTGTTGGTGATGAAGGGGGGTTTGCTCCTGCGCTTAAATCGAATGCCGAAGCTGTGGAACTGATCCTCAAGGCTATCGAAAAAGCGGGTTATCGGCCTGGCGAACATATTAGGATTGCCATTGACCCCGCTTCGAGTGGCTTTTACGAAGAGGGCCGATACAACTTACGAACAGAAAAAAAACAGGCAACATCCGAAGAGATGATCGCTATGTACAGCTCCTGGGTACATCAATACCCCATCGTTGTCTTAGAGGACGGCTTGGCCGAAGATGACTGGGATGGCTGGAAGTTACTCAACCAAACACTAGGCCAAGATGTTGAACTCGTTGGCGATGATCTTTTTGTGACGAATGTGAAGAGGCTCGAACGAGGCATTCAAGAAGGCTCAGCCAACAGCGTTTTGATTAAGCTCAATCAAATTGGTTCCCTGACCGAGACCGTAGCGACAATACGAATGGCACAAGCGGCGGGATGGGGGGCAATGGTGTCACACCGTTCTGGCGAAACGGTAGATAGTTTTATCGCCGATTTGACCGTTGCGATGGGTACAGGACACCTAAAAACGGGAGCTCCGGCACGCTCTGAACGCGTTGAAAAATACAACCAATTCCTTCGGATTGAAGAAGAGTTGGGGAACTCGGCAGTTTATGCCGGGCGAAAGGCGTTTGTCAGGCTTCGGGATTAGATCGTATGTCATCACGAGATGGGTCTGTAGAGACATTTCCCTGGAAGGTGGAAGAGATCGCTCAAGTGCCACCTGAATGGCTTGGGGCAATTAACAACCCGGAGGAACTACCTTACATGGTATTTTGTCCCGGGAGTACAACCAGGGTAAACTATACAACTCCCCGTTTTATAGCGTTCGATCAAGTCAATCTGACGATCCTTGAACTGACCAAAACGGGGCCGCAATCACGAATCTTTCCTTGGGAACATATCCAAGCCTGGGAAACGGGCACGGAACTTCTCATCTCGTGGGTGGCATTTTATTACGATCAGGAATGGCATCAACTCGTGTCTCAAGACCGGGTGAGCATGGAGTATAACTCGGTTGGCCAAAGTTTATTTCACCCCTTTTTAACAGCTTTTCTCAACACCCATCCCAGTATTCACAAAATTCCCGATCAGAAAGAAGCCCGCCGCACGCTTGAAAGCTTAATAAAAATTGACTACCGGTATTATGCGTATCCGAATGATGCTTTTCGCGAGCGGGCTCTGCAGTCCTTATTCTATCATCCGGAGACTCGTCTAAAAGGGGAATCAGGCCTAGAACGCCTATGGTTTAAGCTTTGGAAACCTCACCTAGCCTCTTATGTGATAGCCATCGCCGATGGGTTTTTTGTCAGTTTTTCACGAACGCCTTGGGACCAACCTGGAGTAACGGCAAGCGACGCGATGATTATTCGGTGGGTTCCTCGTTACGAACAAGTCAAACTTCACCTGGGTAGTTTTCAACGAGGCTTCGCTTTGATAACAGTCAGAACCTCGACCCAGACACTTTTTCAATTGCCCCTCCATGAAGACCAGCTCGAAGTCTTTAATCAATGGAAAACTGGCTTCTTTGCACGATAAAAAAAGCCGCCCCGAGGGGCGGCTGCACACGTTGAAACTTTTTGACTAGGGTTTTTTAGTAAGCGTAGAGGGTGCCCACGCTGATCACGTCGGCGGCGGGTTGAGCGTTGTTGATGGTCGTTCCCATGTAGTGCCCCCAGCCGAAGGCGAAGGTTGCAGGACCGGCAACAATCTGAACGGCAGGTTCAATTCCCGAGTACGAACCGGCGCTGAAGAAACCACTGCCAGGATTGGTCCCAACAGTTGAGGTTCCCATATAATCAAACACGCGGTAGGTCAGCATGGGGATGATGTTGAACGAAGGGGCAACGTTGGCGAAGGTGTACTGCAAGCGGGTGCTTGAGCTGACGCCAGGTTTATCTTCGGTAAGAATACCGAAGGTGGAAGCGCTGGTGAACATACCAAAGTCTTCACCAAGCCACAGACCCTTTGCCCCTAAACTGCTGAAATCGTAACCGGCAGTGGCAAACAAGTTCATACTGCTGTGGGATTGTCCATCGCCCTTGTCAACCGAGATGTTTAACGATTCTAGGCTGAGCGAAACTTTCAAGGCCGAGACCTGAGCGGGGGCAGCGTCAACAGTGACAAAGAAGTTGCTCCAGCTGTTGCTGTTAGCGGCACCGGTGTAGCCGACCTTTATGTCACCGAGATCTTTCATGGTGTACGCAGCCAGGTAGCTGAGGCTACTGGTGATGTTACCCAAGTAAACCGCACCATTACCAGTGGTTTGGCTATTGGACACCAAACCAAGTTCGAGGCCTTGGGCAAAAGAAGGTTTGTAGAGAACTTCTTCACCTTGTTGACCACTAAAGAAACCGCCTGTAGCCGCCCACTTACCGCCATTGAAAACGTAGGAGCTATTGCTATAAGGGGTACCAGCGGGAAACCCAGCGTTCGTATTGATTGCACCGGTGAACAGGTTCGTGTTGAAGTCAGACGCGACCTGCGATTTGTAGGCGAAGTCGGTATCGCGAAGCATACCAGCACCTACTAAAACCTGAGCATCGAACAGCTTGGCATAAGCTTCGGCATACTTCATGGCAATGATAGTCGCGTTGTTAGGATCGTATTCGAAACGGCTGTTGAAGCCGCCGAGCTTCGAATCATAGGTCAGCATCATGCGGGCAAACGAGCCGTTCTTTTGCTGTTTATTGAGCACATCGACATAGTCGAGTGACTTAGCCTGCCAGTCGGCAGGGCTGAAAGATTCAGCACCAACGGCATACCCACTGATCTTGAGCTTGCTGGCGTTAGCCGCCAGTTCTTTGACCTGATCAGCTAGGGCGTTATCACTGGTAGTGGTGCTCTGGGCCCAGGCCATGGCAGCAAAACCGGCCAAGGTCAGGACAGAAATCATCCTTTTCATCGTTGACTCCTTTGTCAATTTCGCGGCAGTGCCGCACGTTGAGAGGGGTTTACCAGAGCTCGAAATTGGCCGCAATAGCTTTTTGCCCTTTTCATGAAATCCTAAAAATCCAAGGTTTTCTAAAGAATTTTCTCATCTTTTTCTCAAATAATTTTGATCATTTCCTCACCGTACCCTAACAATTGGCCCAAAATTGCTGACTTTCGAAGTCGGTCAGTCTCAGAACCTTTTCTGATTCCAAACCAGCGTTATACAGGACTACAGGCAAATGGAATGATTCTTTATGACACATGTACGACTTTATGACACAATTTTCTTGACGAGACGCTCCAGCCTTTTTAAATTATCATAGATGGGAAATCTCCCGGAATAGCGAGGAAACCATGAACGCTGACCGTTTAACTTTGAAGGCTCAAGAGGCTCTACAGGCCGCGGCCACATTGGCCGACCAAAATAATCATCAGGCGGCGGGGCTAGACCACCTTGTTTCGGCACTCTTGGCACAAAAGGAGGGCATCACCGCCCCTCTCATGGACAAAATGGGGGTCGATCGAGCCGCCCTCCAAAAACAAATTGACGATCGTTTAGCCTTAGCGCCCCGAGTTTACGGCTCCAACGGCAACGTTACCTGGGACGGTGCCATCACCCGCGTCATCGCCAAAAGCGAAACCGAAGCTGATAAGCTTAAAGATGATTACATCTCGACTGAACACCTTTTGATCGCACTTTGCGAAAATGAAGGTTCCAACGGCGAGCTCTTGCGTAAAGCCGGGGTGACTCGCCAGGCGATTCTGAGCGCCCTTCAAAGCGTACGCGGCAGTCAACGAGTTACCGACCAAAGCCCCGAGAACCGTTACCAAGTTCTTGAAAAGTATACCCGGGACCTAACCGCGCTCGCCCGGAAAGAAAAACTCGACCCGGTGATTGGCCGGGATGAAGAAATCCGTAGGGTGATGCAAGTTCTGTCACGCAAATCGAAAAACAACCCCGTGCTTATCGGAGAACCTGGGGTAGGAAAAACCGCCGTGGTCGAAGGCTTGGCCCGCCGGATTGTCGCCGGGGATGTGCCCGAAAGCCTCAAGAATAAAAAGGTGCTTGCCTTAGACCTGGGGTCGCTCATCGCCGGAACAAAATACCGAGGCGAGTTTGAAGAACGCTTAAAAGCTGTTATCAAAGAAGTCACTGCCGCCGAGGGTCAAATCATCCTCTTTATCGACGAACTGCACACCATTATGGGTGCCGGGGCCGCCGACGGAGCGATGGATGCTTCTAACCTTCTTAAACCCGCTTTATCGCGGGGCGAATTACGCACCATTGGTGCCACCACGCTGGATGAGTACCGCAAGCATATTGAAAAAGATGCCGCGTTTGAACGACGCTTTCAACCAGTCTATACCAACGAACCCAGTGTCGAAGATACCGTAACCATTCTGCGCGGGATCAAAGAACGCTACGAGGTTCACCACGGTGTGCGTATCCGCGACGAAGCGCTATTGGCGGCGGCGACGCTGTCGGACCGCTACATTACCACCCGCTTTTTACCCGATAAAGCCATTGATCTTGTGGACGAAGCCGCTAGCCGACTCAAGATGGAAATTGAGAGCCAACCCGTGGACCTTGATAAGATCGAGCGCAAGATCCTTCAGCTCAATATCGAAAAGCAAGCTCTTTCTCGCGAAGACGACGCCGAATCGCGCGAAAGACTCGCCAACATTGAACGGGAGCTCAGTGAGCTAGGCACTCAGCGTGGAGCCATGCACCTACAATGGAGCAACGAAAAACAAGTTATCGAAGAAATTCGCGCCGCAAAAAGTCAAATCGAGGAACTTCGGGCCCGCGAAGCCCAATGTGAACGAGAAGGCAACCTCACCGGTGCTGCCGAAATCAAACACGGTAAAATTCCCCAGCTCAAAAAGCAGCTGGACGAAAAAACCGGTCGCCTGGCCGAGATTCAAAAAACCGGCTCTCTTCTGCGCGAAGAAGTCGGCGAAGAGGACATTGCGCGCGTGGTTTCGACCTGGACAGGCATTCCCGTATCAAAAATGCTCTCGAGTGAAAAACAAAAACTCTTGAACCTTGAAGGAATCCTAGGCCAAAGGGTAGTTGGTCAAGACCAGGCCATCGCCGCTGTTTCTGATGCGATTCGCCGCAACAAAGCCGGGCTTTCTGACCTCAACCGCCCCTTGGGAAGTTTTATCTTTTTGGGCCCTACGGGGGTGGGAAAAACCGAACTTGCCAAGGCTCTGGCCGAGTTCCTATTCAACGATGAAAAAGCCCTGAAGCGTATTGATATGAGCGAGTATATGGAAAAACACGCCGTTAGTCGTCTCATCGGGGCCCCCCCCGGTTACGTCGGCTACGATGAAGGGGGCCAATTGACTGAAGCGGTTCGCCGACGCCCCTACTCGGTGGTCCTATTCGACGAAATTGAAAAAGCTCACCCGGATGTTTTCAACGTCCTTTTGCAACTTCTCGATGAAGGGCGTCTTACCGACGGCCAAGGGCGTTTGGTAGACTTTCGCCAAACCATCGTGATCATGACAAGCAATGTGGGAGGGGACCTCATCTTAAGTGCCGAAAAAACCGAAGACGTCGCCGACGAAGTATTTGCTCGCCTTAAGGGTCTGTTCCGCCCCGAGTTCTTAAACCGTGTCGACGAGATGATTCTGTTCCACAAGCTCGGCAAACAGCACATCCTGGGTATAGTCGACCTTCAACTGCGCTTTTTACGCGAACGTCTGGCGGAACGCAAGTTGACCCTAGACGTCACCGATGCGGCCAAACAGCACCTAGCAGACGAAGGCTGGGACCCCGCCTTTGGGGCCCGTCCCCTCAAACGAACGATACAAAACTTGCTCCAGAACCCTCTATCGCGTCGACTTTTGGAAGGTTCTTTCGGTGAGGATGATCATATCCTCGTGGATGTTGGGGCTGACGGCCTGAGCTTTACTTCTGATCGTCTGGCCGGGCGCTAATGCTCGTGACCAAGGCACGGCGAACCCTGTTGACTCTGGTCGCGTGGCTGTGGGAACAGCCTCAAACCCTACTGGGATCTAGCCTTCGTCTGGCCTTTCACGGGGCACGGTATCGCTGGTTTAAGCTCGATGATGGAGTGTCCAAAACTGGCCCTTTCGTCTTGCGCATCACCGGCAACTGGGGGGCGTTCAGCTTAGGGCAAACCATCCTTATGGGCTTACCGCCAGGCTACCCCGGCCTTGAACCAATGCTTCGCCACGAAGCCGGTCACAGTCGTCAATCTCGACTTTTAGGCCCCTTGTATTTGGTGGTCATTGGGCTACCATCACTTCTCTGGGCTGGCTGGTACACCTGGAGGTATAGGCGTGGACGCACCAAAACGCCCCACCCCTACGGCTGGTTTTATACCGAAGCCTGGGCCGACCTCTGGGCCTGGCAGGGCCCGGTTCCGGCAGAATTCACTCAGAGTTTAGTTCAAACCTCTGGTGACAGCCCGTAGAGTTCCGAGTACTTGACGTTCAGGTAGTCTAAAAACGGACGTGCACTTAAGGGCTGACCCGTCACGCGACGGCACAGCTCCCCGGCAGAGTAAACTGCACCGTGTCTGTGGATGTTGGTCCGTAACCAAGCCAGCGTGGGGGCCACGTTACCTAGGCGCAGTTGGGCATCCCAATCAGGAAGCGCCTGACGAAGGCTACCAGTGAATTGCGCCGCGTATAAGTTCCCC
>JABEVK010000056.1 GCA_013044245.1 Spirochaetales bacterium
GTCGCAGGTTCACCGGTTTGACGGGGATGGTTTAAAAAAGAGGAAGGTATGGAATCAGGGCTCATACTCATTATTGAAGATGATGAACCGATTAGACGGCTGTTGCGAGTTCACCTCAAAGATGTTGGTTGGAATTGCGAAGAAACCTCCCGGGGCGATTCTGGTTTGGCTTTAGCGGCAAGCCTCAAGCCCGATGTAATCCTGCTGGATTTGGGTCTGCCTGATGCCGACGGAACTCTACTGATTCCGCAATTCAAAGCTATCAGCGCCTCTGCGTTGATCGTCATTTCGGCCCGCGATCAAGAAACAGAAAAGGTTCGGGCTTTGGATGCGGGTGCGGATGACTACGTAACCAAACCCCTAGGCCTTGCGGAACTCAAAGCCCGGATCAAAGCCTCGTTGAGGCGGGTGACCCCCTCCTCTACTGAACCTCAGAAAACCTTTGATGACCTCGTTTTGGACATCTCGGCCCGTCGTGTATTCTTGGCCGACAACGAAATTCATGTAACCGCGCTGGAGTGGAAACTGCTACTGGTAATGACCCGCTACCCAGGAAAGATCCTGACCACCGCCTTTTTGTTAAAAGAAGTTTGGGGTCAGGAGTCGCTCGAACAACGTCACTATGTCAAAATTTTGATGGCAGGATTGCGAAAAAAACTGGAAAGGCATCCCACCCATACACAATTCATTCATACAGAAGTCGGGGTGGGTTACCGTTTCTATGAGTGAACAGGCTTTTCATTAATATTCTTCTAACCAAACGGTGTCTGGCCTTGTTCTGTTCAATGCTTTTCAGACGCTGACTATGGACCTGTTGTGCAATGTCAGTGGAAAAAGGAAGGGCAACCTGTAGACATTGATTTTAAGCGCCTGAAGGGAGTCGAACCCTCTTCTCCAGCTTGGGAAGCTGGGGTAATACCGGTATACGACAGGCGCATTTAGGATTAATGTAACGGGGAGTCACATCGCTGTCAAGCGACGGTTTTCATTGGCAACTAGGAA
Organism: Spirochaetales bacterium; assembly: GCA_013044245.1. GTDB lineage: Bacteria > Spirochaetota > Spirochaetia > JABEVK01 > JABEVK01 > JABEVK01. Next base: position 1,003 of record JABEVK010000056.1, read on the forward strand.
ATCTCCCCCTATACTTATACTGTGTTCAACTTAGTGCTAACACCATATTTGTTGCCCGACTCGTTGACGGCAGCCGTAGGCTTGGTTCTAGGTGTACTCCTTCTCAAAAACACCCGCGATGTGCCGGGACGTGTCATGTTTGGTTTTTTTTTACTTGCCGTTTCCTTTTGGGCCTTTTGCGATATCATCGCGGTGGCGGTGCAGGATCTCAACGTTAAAATCCTTTTTGTGAAAAGCGAGTACGTGGCGATCAGCGCTGTTCCAGTTTTGGCGTTGCAGTTTATTGCCGATTCCATCCAGTTTTCTGAGCCAAGACGTCGTCTTTGGTTAAAGGTGGTTCCGTTTTTTTGGCTGATACCCGTCTTGTCGTGGGTTTTTTTGTGGTTTTCACCTGAGTTAACAATTTTCTGGGATCACCCCCACGAGGTGACGCTTTACCCCGGGACGGTGCTGGTTCGTTGGTCGTATGGTCCCTGGTACTTGGTTCATGTCTTGTACTCGTATGTCCTTCTTTTAGTCGCTGGAGTTCTTTGGGTGCTGAGTTTTCTGAGACGACGACAAAAATTTGGTTGGCCAGAAATTTCTGTTCTGCTCGCCCTATGCTTGCCTTTCGCGGTCAATTTTTTATACATGGTTGATGGGGTAGGTTTGCCACCCCTCATGGACCCCACGGTTCCCTTTTTAACCGTCACGGCTCTACTCATGTTCTTCAATCTGCATCGGTTTCGTTTTCTTGAAATCTTACCCGTGAGTAAAGAACACCTATTAGAAAATTGGGGAGTCCCCACCTTCGTCTTTGACCGCCGGGGACGGCTGGCCTACTGTAACCGTGATGCCCGACTCCGGTGGAAGCTTGATGGGCGCGTCATAGGCTTAATTCGCCCCAACATCCCCGGGCTGTCGTGGTTGCCCTCAATGCCTTATGGCCCTGAAATCGCTACGTCCGATGTGATTGTGACGGGCAACGATAGTTTTGAGGCTTGGGAGTCTCGCGAAAAGCTTTTGTACAGGGGCCGTCGTTCAGCAGGGAGTGTTTTGACGTTACATAACATCACGGCTCTTCGAGAATCGCAGAGAGCCTTAAGGACGTTGAATACCGACTTAGAGGAACGAGTCCGCGACCGGACACAAGATCTGCAAGAAGCTAACCGCCGCCTTTCTGATGAGCTGAGCCAGCGTCGTCAGGCCGAACGGTTGACCTTTTATTACTCGCTCCATGATCCGTTGACGGGGCTTGGTAATCGCAGTTTTCTTCTAAGCCGTTTGGGGCAAGCGGTAGAGCGCTGTCGACGCGATGAACAAGCCCGTTTTGGCTTGATCTTTTTGAACTTCAACGGGTTCAAAGAGGTCAATGAGAGTTTTGGCCACCAGGCGGGTGATGAGTTTCTTCGCCTGTGTGCCAATCGCCTCAAAGAAACCTTGCGCAATATCGACACAGCGGCCCGTTACGCGGCGGATGCCTTTGTGATCTTGTTAGATGGCGTTGCTACCAAAGATGAGATGCAATTGGTGGCCTCTCGGCTCATGGCAACCTTGGAATCACCCGTGATGGTTCATGGACGTGATGTCGTTCCTTCGGTGCGCCTTGGGCTTCTTCTGGGAAGTCCCGGTTACACCTCACCTGAAGAAGCTCTTTCGGATGCGGAAATTGCCTGTCAGCAGTCCCTGGCTACCGGAGTTCCCCAGTTATTCTTTCAAGAACGTTGGCGCGATGACGTTAAAGGGAGGTGGAAGCTTCGCGATGAGCTGGGGCGGGCTATCGTCAACGGTGATCTGGTTCTTCATTACCAACCCATTGTTCATTTGTCGACGCGCGAAATTGCTGGCTGGGAAGTTTTAGCGCGGTGGCAGCACCCTCAAAAGGGCCTACTGAGCCCCAATTTGTTTATTCCGGTGGCCGAAGAAACCGGGATGATTCATCCTTTAGGGCTTTGGGTTTTGCGCGAGTCTGCCAAAACTTTTAAAACTCTTCTGGACGAATTTCCTGGGTGTGAAAACAAATTTTTAGCGGTTAATGTTTCACCGAAACAGCTGGCTCAACCAGATTTTCCCGAAATCATCTTAGGGGTCTGGGAGAGGGAGGGGCTCAAACCCGAGTTGTTGGCGATTGAGATTACCGAAGGTGCCTTAATCGAAAATAGCGAAGAGGTCATCCCTAGCCTCGAAAAACTGCGGCGCGCCGGTGTTGGTATCAAATTGGATGACTTTGGAACTGGTTATTCTTCGCTTCATTATCTGCATCGTTTGCCGGTCGATACCTTAAAGGTTGACAGAAGTTTTGTTACGGACATCGTGGCTCACGACCAGCCTCAAACGGTGGCTGTAGCTGACAGCATTGTTCGATCGATTCTTCGCCTCGCCGAGGAACTAAAAATTGACGTGATTGCTGAAGGGATCGAAACCGAAGAACAATGCGAAATTCTTTTGCGATACGGGTGTCCCTACGGTCAAGGCTTTTTGTTTTCTGAAGGACAACCAGCGAATCAGCTCAGGGTTTGGATGGAAACCTGTCGCAACCGTCAGGAAAAATCATGAGGCATGATTATCGTGGTGCCCGGTGGTGGCTGGTAGGGCTGGCCTTCGTTTTCGGAGGCTGTTGGGGAAGTGGCCCCGCTGATACCGCTACCAATTACCTGACATCGCTCAGCCAGCACCACTTTTCTTCGGCGGCGGCGTTTGTCAGCACCCAAGGGCAACCCTTGTTGTATAACATCGCGGCATCCTTTCGCCAGCTAAGCCCCAGCGAGCAGGCGAAATTCACCGTAAAAAACTGGAAGATCGACAGTGTGGAGCAAGCAGGGGACACGGCCAGTGTCGACTTCTCTTACGACGCTACGCCTCAAGGAAGTGGCCGTATGAAAGCTACGTTACTATTGATCCGTGTCAAAGGCGTCTGGAAGGTTGACCTTAAACGCTCGCCGTAGATACCTCGTTTGTCAAATCAAAAGCTTCATTCTCAATCAACTGTTTCAGTGCGTCTAAGGGGTGAATTTCTTTGTTCAGAATCTTATACACCAAGGGAATGATCGAGAGCTTCAACCCGTGTTTTTCGCACAACTGCCAGGCATGTTGAGCGGCGATGACACCTTCGGGTAAGTAACCAATTTGCGAAATGTGGGCAATCAGATCTTCCAAGGACTGGAAAGAGCCTAGAATATTTTTCAAGATAATTTCGCGGCCAAAGCGACGGTTGCGGCCAAACTGACTGCGGCACGTGACATCAAGGTCGCCGACGCCAGCAATCGAGGTGAATGTCTCGGGGTGCGTGGCCCCCATGGCACGACCTAAAATTTGAATTTCATTTAGTCCTGCAGCCAAAAGTAATGACTCGGTGTTATCGCCGAAGATCTCGGTTTTTTCTTTTAAGGCGTCCATGATGCCAAAAGCGATTGCCACGACGTTTTTGAGGGCGGCACAAACTTGCACTCCTACCACGTCTGATGACGAAAAGACTCGAAGAGTTTTACCGTTAAGAAGTTCACGAAAGCGGATCGAGTTGCGTAAGTTCGGACAAGCTGAAATCAATCCTGTGATTTTTCCTTGAACCACCTCTTCGGCATGGCTGGGTCCTGAAATATAGACCACATTGTTTTTGTAAAAACCTGGCAAGAAGTTTTCGATGGTTTCGACAATCAATTTTGGTTCACCAGGAGAGGGCAAAAAGCCCTTGGTTATGACGCCGATCAGGCTCTGACCTTCTTGCAAATTGGGAACACTCAAGATGTCCTTGACACTTTTAAGAATGAACAACGAGGGCGTCGACAGAATCAAGAACTCTTTTCCGGTTGCAACCTCAATGATGTCGGTGGTGGCTGTCATGCTGTGAGGAAGCTCAGCATGGGGCAAGTACCTGCTATTGGCATGCCTTAGGTTAATGTCATCGGCGGTTTCTTGTTCAAAACTCCACAAGACAACGTCGTTGCCTTTTTCGGCGATGGCTTTGCCAATCGCTGTTCCCCAGGCCCCTGCGCCTAAAATACCGACTTTAGTTTTCATGCGATCTCCTTTCCAGGTCCTCTACCGTAGAAGCAATAAGCTTTAGGCCAGAATGCCAAAAATCCGGTGTTGTTAAATCGAAGCCTGCCTCGCGGGCAAGCTGATCGGCGGTTAGAATACCTGTGCCTTCCAAAAGTCGCTGGTAGGTCCTGGCAAACTCAGGACCTTCATCGCGGGCTCGGGCATACAAGCCCAGGCCAAAGAGTTGGCCAAAGGCATAAGGGTAATTATAGAACGCCAAATTGTGATGGTAGTAATGTCCCTTGACGGCCCACATATAAGGATGTAAGTGCTGTTCGTCAAGGCCATCGCCGTACGTAGCCTTTTGAGCGTCGAGCATCAGCTGGGAAAGTTCCCGTGGGGAAAGTTCTCCCTTTTGACGTTCTTGAAAAAGGGCTTTTTCAAAGGTATAGCGCGAAAGAATGTCGACTATAACCTGAGTTGAGTCTTGCAGACTTTGTTCCAGCATAAAAAGGGTCTGGCTTCCGGTGGCTGTTTTTAACGCGGCTTCTTGTAAAACGGTTTCGGCAAAGATTGAAGCGGTTTCAGCCAACGTCATCGGATAATCTCGCCAAACCTGGGGTTTATGGCGTAGCAACCAATAATGCCACCCGTGCCCCAATTCGTGGGCCAGGGTTTTTACTTCACCAAAACTCCCATCAAAGTTTGAAAAGATGCGAGGTTCTTTGGCTAGTGGCAAGTTAATACAATAGGCACCGCCGACTTTACCTTCTTGCGGGCGGGCGTGTATCCAACGGCGCTCAAAAGCCAAATCGGCAAAGGCCCCCATGGCGGGGCTAAACCCGGTAAAGGCGTCGCGAATCACTTGACGGGCTTCGTCAAAAGAAAAGTGCGGTTGTGACCCTACAGGGGCAAAAAGATCAAAAAATGCGCACTTAGGTACACCTAAAAGGCGGGCTTTGAGGGCCAGGTAGCGACGAAACACCGGCAAGCTGTCTTGCATGGCGGCCAGCATCGCCTCAAGTGCGGGGCGAGATAATCGGGATTGTTGAGCTGATTGTTCCACCGGGTCGGGCCATTTCCGCCGGTTATTGAGGGTAACCGCTTGACCTTTGACACCGTTTAGAGCGGCCGCAAGAGGAACTTCGGCCGAAGCCCAGGCCTCTAGCTCTGATTGAAAGGCTTTTTCGCGAATACTCCGGTCAGGCGACGAAGCCAAAGCCCGTAGCTCGGTGACAGTTTTACTGCCGCCCTCCCACGGGCGCGTGAGCGTGGATGACAGAGCCTCTTGCAGGCGACCCCAAGCATCGCCGCCCGACCGAAGCATGTCAGCAGCCAGGGCCTCTTCAGCTTCGCTCATTTGGTGACGGGCTTGGATGGTGGCTTCTTCTAAAAAAAGTCGGTAGGCCTGGAGTTCGGGGTACCGTGTCAAAAGTTTGGGCGTACCCCAACGCCCCCAAAAGGCACTGAAGCGAACCTCTGCGTCGCGAAGGGGCAAGCTCAACTCTTCGATACTGTTCAACTCTTTGAGCGCTGTTTCGTCACGGGTGTTGGTGGAATACCACAGGTAAGCGGCCGAACCCAGATGTTCAGCAAGGGCGTAAGCTTTATCAAAAGTCTTTAAAAGTTCGGGGAGTGCCTCAGCTAAGGCTGAAGCTGACGTCAGAGGTTTCAACTGCCGTAAAAGACGACGACCGGCATCCTGGAGCGCTTTTTTGTCTTTAAGCCAAGCCGAAGAAGACAAACTAGGGTAAAGGTTCTCGTTCGACCAAACGGGGATGTCGTCCATATCATGCGATTGTAAAGGGAAACGGCCCGGCGGGCAAGCGAAGAAGAGCGTTGACCCCCGGGTAACGCTCCGGTAGACTTTTGCCTATGAGTGTCGTGACCCCCGAAGAATTAGAAAGACCTGTATTCCGCTACCGTCTGCTACCACTATTTCGTGATCTCATTCGCTGTGGCTGTGTGAATACCGGTGAACCTGATTCGGGTCAAGAAGACCGTGCCGTTGCGGTGCTGAGGGAATTTTTTGCCAGCTATGGTTTAGAAACGCGAATTCTTCACGGACGGCCGGGGCGCGGCAACCTCTTGGTAAAAGTACCAGGCAGTGACGCAACGGCCCCGAGCTTAACCTATATGAACCATGTCGATGTCGTCCCTGCCAACGCCGCCGACTGGAGCTGTGACCCGTTTGCCGCCGACTTAAAGGATGGCCAGGTTTGGGGCAGGGGTGCTGTTGATATGCTGTGTTGGACCGCCTGCCAAGCCGTGGGGCTTGCCGAAGCTCTGAAAGCCCGGCCCCAGCGAAACTTTCCTGGCAACCTTTCGTTTCTAGCCTTGGCAGATGAAGAGGCGGCCGGCCGCTGGGGTGCTCGTTTTTTAGTTGAACAGTTTTGGGAAGACGTCAAATGTGATGCCATGGTCACCGAATTAGGGGGCTTTTTTGCTGATACCGACCGTGGACCAGCGGCCTTTATCAACCGTGGTGAAAAAGGGGTAGCCTGGGTCAAACTCACAGCAAGGGGGCGGGCCGGGCATGGATCTATGCCCTACGGCGCCGATAATGCCCTTTTAAAAGCCGCCGAAGCGGCTCTTCGGTTGGGTACGTACCGAGCCCCACTGTTAAGGCACCCCTCTTGGCGTTCCATGGCCAAGACGGCGGCTCGCGGTTTCGGGGAACGCGTGGCCTTGCTCAGCGGGTGGGGCGAAGGCTGGGTCATGAAACGAATCTTTCGCCGCGACCCGGGAATGGCAAAGTTTTTAGATACAGCTGGGCACACGACCTTTTCACCCAACGTGGTCGCGGGTGGCGACAAGATTAACGTCATTTGTGATCGCAGTGAGCTTTTGGTAGATGTCCGTTTTTTGCCGGGTCAGGACGGCAACATCCCCGATGAGGCCGGGGTCGAAGCCTTAGTACGCCAAGCTTTAGGCCCGCAACTTTCGTCTCAGTTTCATTTTGAACTGCTAGATTTTCATCAGCCGACGCTTTCGTCGTTGGAGGGCCCCCTTGATGAGGCGATTCGCGGGGTCTTTAGCGAGTCTCACCCGGATGCCAGTTTGGTCGACCTCATGATCGGCGGGGTTACGGATGGCCGCTATTGGCGCGACCGGGGAACCACTGTCTACGGCTTTACCCTCTTTGACCGCGAAATGACCATGGGTGAGTTCACCTCACGCATGCACGGTGTCGACGAACGGATCTCGCTAAACAGTTTAGCATTGGGGTTGCGATTCTTTACTCAGTTACCAGGAAAGTTTTGGAAGGTTTAAGTTCTTTTGTCACCTTTCGGACTCTCTTGCCGTAAGAGGGTAAAAACCGCTAGTATGAGTTGAGAGACAGACACAATGAAATTGGATGCGGTGATCTTTGATCTTGATGGAACCTTGGTGGACAGCGAAGGTCTGTACTTTGAAAGCGATCGCCGGTTTGTGGAACGCTTCGGTGGGGTCTATGATGACGAGTTTCGCGCCGAATGCATTGGCATGGGAACCTTGCCTTTTTGTCGCTTGATCAAAGATAAGTACCAGCTTTCTGAGACGGTAGACGAGCTTGTCAAACTCAAAGACGCCCTTTACCTTGAAACAGCTCGCGGTCGCATAGCCGCTTTTCCTGAAATGCTTAAGTTAGTCCAAGCTTTTTCGGTGGAACGTCTGCCGATGGCCGTGGCGTCGGGTTCTAGTCTTGGTGTCATCCGTGAGATTTTATCGCTAACCGGCTTAGAACCTTACTTTAGTCACCTGTACTCGTCAGAGTCGGTACCAAACCCCAAACCGGCTCCGGATATTTTTTTGTACGCGGCGCGTCAACTTGAGGCAAACCCCGCCACGTGCCTGGTCTTTGAAGATTCACAGCATGGCGTTGCGGCTGCTCTCGCCGCAGGGATGCGTGTCGTCGCCGTGCCTTTTGTCATGACCGAAAAAGGCAAAGCCCAGTTTGCCAACGCTGATCTGTTGTTCCCTGGAGGAATGGCAGGCTTTACTGCTGAAGCTGTTCTGGATTGGATCGATAGTCACTATTGCCTGTGTGAAGATTGCTCGTTTTTTGAGTTTGGCCTTTGCGAGGAGTAAGGCGGCCGTTCCCGGAACGACATCCTTGCTAGGGCTACGCTTGCGACTCGAAAGGAATTCCGAGCAGTTGTAAAAAACCTTTAATGCGTACCTGAGTCGGGTCGAACGCCGAAGTGTCTAAGAACACTTGGCCGGCAAGCGCATCCTTCCAGCAAAAAACCTGTGACTGTCCCGCCCATAAAATGAGCGAAGAGAGATTCTCGTCACCCCAGTCGCTGGGCTGAGGGCCAAAGCGTAGCAACACCTTTACAGCTGGTTGAAAAAGGAAGTGCGCCCGCACCGGTGTGCGCGCACCCGCCTTTGCCTTAACAACACCCTTTGAGGTAATTACCGCTTCCTGCCGGCGAAAAAATGGTTTGAGCGTTACCAAGAGGGCCGTAACGGTTGACGTTTGCTGAGGGGTAATATCTAAAGTAAACTCAGTGCAAAATTGCGAGAGGTAACCCCAAAGGCGAGCTAAGGCCTCGGGGTGACTCAAAGTTAGGGTGAAAAGCGGGCGCGGCGAGGGGGCGGCCGGTTTTAGATAGTTTTCTAGGGGTTGATCGATGTCCATTGGGGTCTCCTTGGCGGATGGCTGGACCGGGGTCCTGATTGCCCGGACGTCATTCTCTGAGTATTTTTGTCACCCAGGCTTTTTCAAGTCAAGGAGGATTCATGTCGCGTATCACCTTTAAGGGTAATCCTGTGGAAACCGTGGGCAGTTTGCCCGCTGTCGGCACAACTGCTCCCGATTTTCGTCTAACCAAAGAGGATCTGTCAGACGTCGGCCTCAAGGATTTTCAGGGCAAGATAAAAATCTTGAATATTTTCCCTAGCTTGGATACCGGAGTCTGTGCGGCCTCGGTCAAGCGCTTTAACGAAGAGATTGCTCGACACCCCGACGTCGTAGTTCTCAACATTAGCAACGACCTACCGTTCGCCATGAAGCGTTTTTGCGAACAGTACCAAATCAGCCGGGCTGTATCGCTGTCCAACCTCCGTCGAGGCGACACCGATTTTGGCCGTCTTTACGGCGTCGCGTTCCAATCGGGACCCATGGTGGGTCTTTTGTCGCGTGCTGTGGTCGTCGTAGATGGCTCGAACAAGGTCCTGTACACCGAGCAAGTACCAGAAATTGCCCAGGAGCCCGATTACAGCAAGGCCCTTGCCGCAATCAAGCGGTAAAACAAGCCTAGGAGCTGCTTTTTGAGCTTTCGTGTGGTTCTGGTTGAACCAGAGATTCCTCAAAACACCGGCTGTGAATTGCCTCTGGTGAGGCCTTTGGGTTTTCCTGTGAAGGCCAACGCCGTGGCCATCGTGGTGTACGAGGGCTTTCGGCAAATTGGCTACCTGGGGCTGAGCTAAGGCGTTAGGATGATTTTCCCAAAAGCCCCAGGTTCAAGAATCTTTTCATGGGCTTGCGGGGCTTCATCCAGACGAAACTCACGCCCAATGATGGGTCGAAGCGTTCGGTTTTCTAGGCCAGCCTGCAGGCCCGCA
>JABEVK010000057.1 GCA_013044245.1 Spirochaetales bacterium
CGAAGTCTCCCAACTCGTGGATGAAGTCGACCGGGTGGCGTCACAGGCTCAGTTCAACGGTATCAACATGCTGACCGGAGCGTTCGCGCGTTCGGAAGGTACGAACAAGGTGACGGCTTCGATGTACTTCCACGTCGGCGCCAACGTTGACCAACGGGTGAGGGTTTACATCGGGACCATGACCGCTGCCGCCTTGGGAATCCGAGGGTTGAGCGACGGCAAGAAGATTTCTCTGGGCTCGCCGGATGACGCAAACCGCGCGATCATGACCTTTGATGCGGCTTTACAAAAAGTCAGCAAGCAACGGGCCGACCTCGGAGCGTATCAAAACCGCCTCGAGTTCACCATCAAGGGCTTGAACGTCGGTGCCGAAAACCTGCAAGCCAGTGAATCCCGCATCCGCGACGTCGACATGGCTAAGGAAATGGTCAAGTACACCAAGAACCAGATCCTTGTTCAGGCCGGCAACGCCATGCTGGCTCAGGCGAACCAGCAACCCCAATCAGTCTTGCAATTGCTTCGCTAAGGGGTTATTCTTTAACCGGGTAGCCCTGCTACCCGGTTTTTCCTTCGCTCTTTGACAGTTCCCTTTTGATCGTGACGCAGCAAACTCGCCAAAAATGCGGCTTTTTCATGGATTTTTTAAAATTTCCTAGAAGAAGTCGTTTTCTTGGCGAGTTCAGAAGAGGTGGTATGGACGCGTGTGTACCCCTCTTCTGTGCTGACGTCGAGCCAAGGACAGGATGACCTTGGGAAGATCCAGGAGGGTATCATGATTATCAACCACAACATGAGCGCGATGTTCGCTGACCGGGTTCTCGGCATCACTCAGCAAAAGATTCAAAGCGATATTGAAAAGCTGAGTTCAGGGCAGAGGATCACTAAAGCGGCGGATGATGCTTCGGGCTTGGCTGTATCTGAAAAGATGCGGGCACAAATCCGTGGCCTCAATCAAGCGGAGAAGAACATCCAGAACGGGGTGTCCTTCATTCAGACAACGGAAGGCTACCTGCAGGAAACACAAGGCATAGTCGGGCGTATTCGGGAACTTGCCGTCCAATCGGCAAACGGGATTTACACCCAAAATGACCGAGCCATGATCCAAGTCGAAGTTTCCCAGCTAGTCGACGAAGTTAACCGCGTCGCGTCACAAGCTCAGTTCAATGGGATGAACATGCTGACCGGCGCCTTTTCGAGGACGAACGCCGGCGGTGCGGGATTGCAGATTCAAATGGGAGCCAACGTTGATCAGAACAAAAAGATCTTCATTGGTACCATGACAGCTGCTGCGTTAGGATTGTCGACCTCCAGTGGACAAGGAACTCAGTTCCTTTCTCTGGCTTCGCCTTCCCAGGCCAATATGGCCATCGCCAAGCTGGATAATGCGATCAATAAAATCAGTTCCCAACGGGCAGATCTTGGTGCCTATCAAAACCGCTTCGAGATGGCCGCAAAAGGTGTTAACGTAGCGGCGGAAAATCTGACAGCCAGCGAATCCCGAATCCGGGACGTGGATATGGCTAAGGAGATGGTGGATTACACCAAGAATCAGGTTTTGGCTCAAGCCGGCAATGCAATGCTTGCGCAGGCGAACGTCAACACCCGGTCCGTACTGCAGTTGCTGGGCTGATGTAAAGACAAGCTGGAAGATTTCTGGACGTCATCTTCGAGTTTTGTCAAGGAAGGGCATGGGGCCGCGTCCCCCTTGTCTTTCTTTTGTCTTTCAAGGAGGAAATCATGGCAAACGAAATTTCTAACCAGGTTTTTGCCTCCGCACCTTTGTCACCACCTGCTTTTCCCGCGGATCAAGCGAAACCTCATACTCCCCTACACCATTTTGCTGAAACCCCTGCTGGAGGAACCAATCCTCTGGCTTTTGACCAAGTCAAAAAGATGGTTTCAGAAATGTCGGATGTGACTCAGGCGATGAACAAGGGACTTAAGTTTGAAGTCGACTTGAAAAATCACGATATCATCGTCAAGGTCATTGATCCCTCAACCGACAAAGTGATCAGGGAAATACCGCCAGCAGAATTGCAAACCCTACATCAGAGTTTGCGCGAAGCGGTGGGCCACCTCATCAATAAGCTGATTTAAAGGTTTGTTGCTGAGCTGAAAGCCTCATTTCCCATCGAGCGGTAAGATGTCAGACTTTAGCATCCCGGGCGTCAACGACCCTTATGGGACACAAAAAATCATCTCGGGCCTCATGAAGGTAAAAAACTTCAAACTGACAGAAATGGAGAAGTCCAAGAAGTCGTTTGAAGAAGATAAATCCATTTGGCAGGATCTTAACCGTCATATGAAGACGGTTTCGGATGCGGCCCAGGCTCTGTATGGATTCAATACGCCGTTCGGGGCGAAGCTGGGTAAGTCCTCCGATGAGGATATTCTTTCGGTGGCGGCTACTCGACGTGCCGTAGACGGTGACTACCAAGTTAAAGTGGAGCAGTTGGCCTCGGGGGATCGGTTTCTTTCCAAGAGCCTGCCGCTCGATTTTCGTGTTCCTCAAGGAAATTACACGTTTACTGACGGAAAAAAATCGATCGACGTTCCTTTTCATGGTACGAAACTTTCAGAATTTGTCGACCTTTTGAATAGCAAAGCTGACGGCAAGATTAGGGCTGTTCTTGTTCGTGACACCGAACACAGTCAGGTGATGCAAATCGAAACTGTCGGTGTAGGCGTCAAGAATAAACTTGGTTTCGACGCAAACGCCCAAAAACTCATGACCAGCTTGGGTGTAATTGAGCCGGATACTTCGCAAGATGTTACTCTGGCGACGAATGTTCAGCTCCCCCCTCTCGGTCAACAGAGCTGGAATATCCCCTCTAAAGTTCCAGCGGATGGGGTATTAAAAATCCAGTATCAGGTCGAAGATATCCCTTCGACACCACCGCCCACTCAGGCTTCAGGGTTTACTTTGCCCCCGTCAGGGAGTGTCCAGTTTCAGAACCTCACCATACAAAACAGCCCTATGCAAGCCCCACTGCCGCAGGAGGCGCCGCCCCCGCCACCGGCCGTGGTGGTCAACCTCCAAGTCTTGAGCTTACAAGGGAACAGTAGCCTTCCTTTGTCTCCACTTAAGGATGGAAATGGTGAAATTACCCTCCCCGTGGCGGATTTTCCCGCAGGACAACTGACCCTTACTGCTAACAATCAAAACACCGGTAAAATTGTCAAAATTACTTCGGCAACCATTCAAGATTTTGCTTCACGGGGAAATTGGAAACCTACCAACCCGGTAACTCAGGCTCGGGATGCGATTGTCGACTTTGAGGGCATTCAGGTCACGCGCGATTCGAACTCGATTAGCGATGTGGTTCCAGGTACCACCCTAACTTTGAACGCCAAATCGAATAAAAAGGTGAATATTCATATTGGTCCGGACACTAAGGCCATCAAAAATGGCGTCATAGATTTTTTAGTCAACTATAATAAGCTTTTGACAGACTTGAATGTGTTGACGAGCATGAAATCCCCAGACCCAGCCAATGCTTCGGTCATTCAAGATGCCAATTATTATACAGACGATGAAAAAAAACGTGCTGAAAAGATCCTGGGTCGTTATCAAGGAGATTTTTCACTCAACAGTATGAAGAGTATGCTCCAGCGAACGATGATGGACCCCTATGGAATTCCGGGCAAGTCAGCCTACGTCTTGTTAGCACAGGTAGGAATTTCGACGAATGCTAACGGCGAAAGCAGTTCTTCGCACATCGACGTTACCAAATTACGCGGGTACTTAGAAATCAATGACGCGAAATTTGATGCGGCGGTCGCTCAACATCCTCAAAGCGTCCGTGATTTGTTTGGCGTGGCCACCCATGGTGACTTTATTGTTGACAGCGGCGCCGCTTACAAAGTTTTTCAGATTTTAAAGCCCTACACCCAGTTGGGAGGCTTTAATGACAATAAAGTAGCATCGATAGATGCGCGAATAAAGGACAAAGACAATCAGGTGCGGGAGTACAAAGATTATCTATCGCATTATGAACAGGACTTAAAGGTAAAATACGGCAATATGGCAGCTATGTTAGATTCTATGAAAAAAAGTTCTTCTGACTTAGATAGCCTCAGCCGACAAGGTGGTCAATAATGAATATTCTTCTCAACGGTGAAGCAACCGACTTAACCTGGGAGTCCGAAAAGACTCTTGGTGAGGTGATCGCGGGGTTAAACGCCTGGGCCGAGTCCCAAGGGCATCAGGTTACCAGCCTGTTGGTCAATCACAAGACCGCGGATTTTTGGGATCCTCAGCTTTCGATTCACGAAATTCACGACGTTGAACTTGATACCGTTCCCCAAGAGCAAGCCTGGTTGCATGAAATGAGGGTCGTGCGAGGCTATATTCAAAAGCTGGTTCACACTGTACAAAACGGCAAGAGTGAGGACCTTGTAGCCTTTCAAGAGGATTTTCCATGGATAAGTCCCTTGCTCGTGCGACTTGGTGCCGAGGCATCACCCCCACCATGGGATAATCCGACACTTTTGCTTGAACGTGCCAAGACGTGGTTACAAACTTTTCCCGATCAAAAGCTTCAACCCCACCTCGTTCAGCTCAAAGATTGGGGGCGGTTAATTCAACAGGGCAAAGACCGTGAAGCCATGCAGGCGTTGCAAAATTTGTCGCAGGATCTCGAGAACCTGTCACGGTTAGATTGGGGGAGCGAGGCCTGGTGGAAAGACCTTAATACTTTTCTCGAGGAAGCAGCCGAGGCTTTGACCCGCCAAGATTTGGTTTTGGTAGCCGACTTGCTCGAATACGAAATCGTTCCCCGCTTAGAAAGCTTGAGTGCGTAAGAGACCGACTACTCGTGGAGCTTGACCGCTGTGCGCGGGAAACTTAATATAGATTCATGAAGTTGTCGGCTATTTCTGAAATTGTAAAGAAAAATATTCCTCTCCACTACCGTAATGAGTACACCGCTAACGCGGTGTTTGAAGTTCCTGGAGGCAAACAAGCGGTAAAACGCATAGAATTTATTGTTGAAATGTCGGCAACCGGGCAAAAAGATATCCGTATCAATATCTTAGATAGCATCGATTACCCTTTGGTTCCGATTTTGAAGTCCATCAAGGACGAAATCCAGGTGCTTGATAAAAAGGGTCTGCTCCTCTGAACGGGGGTGAACCTTTGAAAACCCAGAACCTTCCCACCTTATCGGCTCTAGAAGAATTTGCCTGTCAGCTGGCAAAACTCTGGGGGCCGGGTGATATTGTGCTTCTCGATGGCCCGATGGGTGCAGGAAAAACTGCCTTTACTCAGGCTTTGGCACGCCACTGGGGGGTTGAGGAACCTGTTACAAGCCCCACGTATGCTCTCATTCAGCTGTATGACGGAAAATTTCCTCTGGTTCATATGGATTTGTACCGTTTAGGCAGTGAAGAAGAATTTGAAATGATCGGCGGCCCAGAATATCTTCAAAAGCCCTACTTATGTGTGATTGAATGGAGTCAACGTTTACCAGAAAGCTACTGGCCCGCTCAGGCCTGGCGTCTAGTATTTGACTACGAGAACTCGGGACGTCGCGTCCAAGGAAGATGGCCATGACGACGGTTTTGATTGACTCATCTACCGAAATTCTTTTGGTGGCCTTGCATAGTGCCAAGCACTCAACCTTTCGCCAAACAAAAACGGGGTTGAATCATGCTCAGAAAATTCTCGAAGATCTTCAAGCCCTTCTCGAAGAAACAGGAATAACTCCCGAACAGCTTTCGGGAATCGGGTGCAGCCTAGGCCCTGGGTCGTTCACCGGTCTTCGCATTGGCTTGTGTACCGCCAAAGGGCTGGCCGAAGGTTGGAAGATCCCCCTTTTTGGTTTAGACTCGTTTCGCGCTATGGTCGAAGCAGCAGTTTTGGCACAACCAAGCAACGAGTACTTTCTTCCCATCATTGATGCCCGCAAGGGACGTTTCTATGGGCAACTTTTTCAAAAAGCACTGCCGATGACCGAACCCGTAGACTTTACCCCCGAAGAGTTCTTGCGCTGGCAACACGAAAGCGTGGTGCTTTGTGGGTATCAACCCCACCTTTTAAAGACACGGTTAGATGAACTTCAAAAATGGCCGCCAGGCTGGAGGGTTTGCGAAGGCTGGAACGACCAGCAAGGGGCAACTTGGGCCAAGCCCCTAACCCAACAAGTTCCTTCACAAGACGTTTTAGCTCAGCGGGAAATCCTGGGGCCATTTGCTGGCCCGCGGTATTTACGGCCTAGTGAAGCCGAAGAATCTAAGTCCTAGATTTTTGAAATGATTTAAAATGGGGAACTCGACTTTCGGCGTTTAACTCCCAAGAGGAGCGGTCGCCTCGTTGGAGGTGGTGATATCCTAAGCCTGCCACCATAGCACCGTTATCAGTACACAATGGTAGTGAGGGGTAAAAAGCTGTTAAGGTTCTGACTCGTGAGAACTCTTGTCTCAAAGAGGAATTGGAGGCCACTCCACCAGCAAGAACCACGGTTGAAATTCCGGTTTCCTTGACAGCTTTTTTGACAAGTGCGAGTAACATATCCACCACTGTTTTCTGAAACGATGCACAAACATTGGGTAGCGAATTGTCGTACCCTGCCCTGAGAAAGTTTTCTCTCTGATGAATCACAGCCGTTTTCAAACCAGAGAAGGACAGGTCATAGGGCCGGCGCCCCGGTTTAAGCTGGGGACGAGGAAAGTGAAAAGCGTCAGATTGGCCACTTTGTGCTAAGTGATCGACAGCTTTGCCGCCGGGATACCCTAACCCGAGAAACTTTGCCACTTTATCGAAGGCTTCTCCGACTGCGTCATCCACAGTTGTGCCTAAAACTTCAAGCTCATCAAAGGCGGTGACCTTGGCCAAAATGGTATGGCCACCTGAAACCAAAAGCCCTAAAAAGGGGTAAGAAATTTCAGCTTCTAACTGGGCGGCGTACAGGTGAGCCAAAATGTGATCGACACCCCAGAGAGGCAGTCGACGAGCAAAAGCTAAGGCTTTGGCGAAAGAAAGGCCAACGAGAAGACTACCAACGAGGCCAGGACGGGCGGTAACAGCAATCGCATCAATATCGGCTTCGGTAAGCCCGGCATCGTCAAGCGCTTTTCGATATACCGGAACTATCTGTTCGGTATGAAGGCGAGAAGCGATCTCTGGTACAACCCCTTGAAACACTGCATGGGCGTCGTTTTGAGAAGCTATAACCGAGGAAAGAATAGTTTTTCCGTCTTTGACAAGTGCGGCCGCGCAGTCATCACAAGAGGTGTCAATCCCCAGAACCACCATGAACAGCGTCTCCTCTTACAAAAGGGAAAATCTCATCAAAGGTATACCCTTCTTCTAAGAGGTTGGGGAACAGCTCAAGAAAGAATTGTGCCAAGTCCGCATTCCAGGAATGCCCCACCATGACGGCGCGTCCTGGCTCTCGAGACGGTGATACTTCAGCACGATTGACGATCACGAACCGGTGTTGTTCATTATCTAAAATCACGCGTCGGCTCCTTGGTGAGAAAAATAGATCTTATGAACTGAAAACCCGCAGAACTTCGTGCAGACCCATCAAAGAGGTCAGGATCACTGCTAAGACAAGGTAAACGGTACGTAATCGCGTTTGAGGTTTAGTCTTCCTCACTCTTTCAAACTACGGACTTATGCCTCCTTCGTCAAGATAAATCGAAAGATTACCTCTCAAGGTAGTCTTCTACCAAGGCCTTCTGCTCTCGGAGCTTTTGAAGGGCGCGGAGTTCTATCTGCCTAACCGTTTCGGCAGATAAGCCCATTTTTTGACCAATGTTTTTCAAAGTAATTCGTTCACCTCCTTCCATCGCGAAACGAAATCCCAAGACTTCTCTTTCTTTTTTGAGAAGTTTTGCTAAAAGCGTTTTAATGTTGTCTCGTAAACTCTCTTCGAGAAGTAGCCGATCTGGCTGAAAGCTGTCATCTTCGAGAAAATCCATGACTGTTGAGGATTCGTCATTGATTTCTCGGTCAAGCGAGGACACCGGCGAAGCTAGTTCCAACAGGTTCAGCATCTCGGCTTTGTCTAAATGGAGTTCTGTCGCAATGTCTTCAGGAGAAAGCAAATCTCCTCGCGAGCTCAGGTTACCCAAATACCCCAAAACCTTACGTATGGCTTCTTCTTTGCGATGGGGTAAGCGGATAAAACGGTTTTTGTTCGTGATTGCTCGGACAATGGCTTGCTTAATCCACCACGAGGCATACGTAGAAAACCTCACATTCTTGTGGTAATCATACTTTCCCGCCGCAGTCATGAGGCCTATGTTCCCTTCTTGAATTAGGTCTAAAAAGCCTAATCCATAGCGAAGGTACCCTTTGGCAATTTTTACCACCAGCCTAAGGTTCGCACGAATTAGCTCATCTTTGGCTTTCAGATCACCGGCTTCAATCCGTCGTGACAATTCTAATTCGCGTTCAAAAGTCAGTAGTTTTGCTTGCGAAATTTCTTCGAAGTAAAAGTTGATTGAATCATCTTGATCAGATATCGTCGCATTCATGACAGTCCCCTCACCTGTAAAGATGCAACTTCCATGCCAATTTTAACTAAGATGAGCGTGATTTTATTTTATTTGCTGGCAAGGAAATAGAGATAATTCATTTTTTACAAATTTGTGAAGCTCTTAGGGTGTTCAATTTTGTAGACAATCGGTGCGTAAAAAGAATGGCCAGAGAGCGTCCCCTGGGCAGAGAGGGCCCAGCTTGGTAAAATAGCGTCTTATGGATATGAACACCTATCAACAACAAGCGTTAACCACCGCTGTTTACACCAACGACCAACAAAGGTTAATTTGCACAGTTCTGGGATTGACCGGCGAATCGGGCGAGGTTGCTGAAAAGTTTAAAAAAATCTTTCGCGATAAAGCCGGAGTGTGGGATGAATCAGATCGCACCGAGATTTTAAAAGAGCTGGGTGATGTGTTGTGGTATGTGGCAGTTTTGGCGGAGACTTTGGGGTGGGACTTAGAAACCGTCGCTTCAACGAACCTTGATAAGTTAAAAAACCGTATGAGCCGGGGAAAAATCCAAGGCAGTGGGGATAATCGGTAAAGGCGTCAGGCTTAACAAAAAAATTACGCCTGGCTGAAAAATTGACAGCCGGTGGTCGGAATTGGACCGACGACCTACGCTTTACGAGAGCGTTGCTCTACCACTGAGCTACACCGGCACATACGGCTATTTAATACCGTTTTTGAGGAACTTGGGTCAACCCCCTCAAAAAAAGAAGCTTGAGGAATCCGAGGATACTGTCTACAATGGAGAAATGAGAAGTTTTTCGCGTACCGTAATGGTAGGCACCCTCCTCTTGGTGAGCGGACTGCTGGTGACTTCTTGTGGGGCGCAAAAGCTACCTACCCAAGATGGACTTATGGATTTAAGTTCGTGGAACTTTTCGTCGCATCCGCAGGTGGCCTTGAACGGAACGTGGGAAATGTGGTGGTCAAAGTTGATCACGCCTTCCGAAATCGGAGTAGCGGGACCAGGACAGTCAGTCTCGATGCCTCGCTTTTGGAACAGTTTACCTCAGCCTTACCCGGCTTTGGGATCGGCAACTTTTCGTTTGCGCCTTAAGCTCCCAAACTCAGTAGGTCATTGGTTACTGCGAGTTCCCAATATACACTGCGCTTATACTCTTTATATCAACGGTCAAAAAGTTTTGCAGATGGGAAACCCATCCCTGGACCCACGTCTCTACCGTGATGCACTTAGGCCACGGGTTGTGCCCTTTACCGTTAGAGCTTCTCCTGTCGAGATTCTTATCAACGTTGTCAACGAGTCCGATATGTACGGCGGGTTTCGGCGGCCCTTTGTGATTGGTCCCCAACAAACCCTGTTGGCTCGGTACGATATCAACCATTCGCTGGCCATGGCGGTCTCGGGAGCACTTTTGTCCTTGGGACTACTCCAATTATTTGTTTTCTTTTTACAGCCTTATAAATGGTCACACCTCTGGCTGTCTTTATTCAGTTTTTGCATTACGTGGCGAGGCCTCTCGACCGGTGACCGCCTTATGGCCGAGATTTTTCCCCAGGTTCCCTTTGTGGTGTGGTCAAAGCTTGAGTATTTGGCGGTCTTTTTAGGCGTCATTTTTGTCTCGTTTTACCTGCAAAGTTTGTACCGGTCTTTGTGGCCCAAAAGGATTGTTTTACCGTTTTTGGGGTATACGGTTCTTTTTGCAGGGCTGAACATCTTTTTACCGCTAGAAACTTTCGCCTATTTGTTTCCCTTCTATGAAATTCCTTTACTGGGTGTTGTGGTAATCTTTTTTGTCGTTCCTTTGCGGGGGGCTCGTCGACGACATCGCGGTTCTTGGATTGTGATGTCGGGAATTTTAATTTTAGCGATAGGAGCGGTGAACGACCTTTTGTATTTAGGGAACTTAGTCTCAACGGGATACATTCTCGACAAAACTCTTTTGGTGTTCATGTTATTTCAGAGTTTCTTACTCTCGCGACAACTTGCCGATGACTACCACATCATCGAAAGCCAAGTCAAAGAACAGTTGGCGGTGAGTAAGCTAAAAGATGAGTTTTTGGCCAGGGTATCGCACGAATTGAGGACACCGCTTTACGGTATGCTCGGCATTGCGGACACGCTAGAAAAAGAGGACAAAGGTTCCCTGACCCCCGGGCAGAAATACCATATTAGTCTACTGAATCAGGTATCCCAAAGGCTTTTAGAAATGGTAACAAAAATTTTAGATTTTTCAGACTTAAAGGGTCGCAAGGTTTCAGTTAATCTCACCGCTGTTCCTTTGAAAGCGGCTATAGACTTTCTTATGCCCTACTTTCATCAAAATGACGCCGTGCCCGTTATTAATGCAGTGAGGAACGATTTTCCTCCTGTAGCCGGTGACTTAGTGTTGATTCAACAGCTGATCTACCAGCTCGTCGAAAACGCTATCAAACATACAGAAGCTGGTACCGTACGCCTTGAGGCGACGGTTTTATCGTCGCGAGCCGCAATTCATATCACCGATACAGGTAAGGGCATACCCAAAACAAAACAAGCCCTCTTATTTGAATCTTTTCATCAGGGTGAGGATGCTGAAACACGGACAAAAGCCGGGTTAGGTTTAGGTTTGGCGCACTGTCGAGAGATTGTGCAGCAGATGAATGGTAGTATCTCGTTGACTTCAGAAGAAAAAAAAGGGACAACCGTCACCTTTACGTTGCCTTGGGCTACCCCTGAGCATCCATCCTCAAATCCACCCGAGAAAACAGAGTCTCATAAAAATCAATATATTCCCGTGGGGAGTTGGGCAAGAAGCTTTGCCTCGTCTCGAACACTGGTAGATCCCCCGGCTCGGTCCGACGAAGGTGGGGCTCAAAAAACCCTCTTGCTGGTAGATGATGAACCAGTGAATATCATTTTATTGAGAAATTTTCTTAAACCCACAGGATTTTGCCTTCTTGAGGCTCGGAATGGCTTTGAAGCTTTAGAGCTGATGAAAAAGCAGAGTATTGACTTAATGATCCTCGACATCATGATGCCGGGAATGTCCGGGTACGAGGTCTGTCATAGGGTTCGCGAATTCCATTCTTCTCTCGCCCTGCCTATTATCTTATTGACAGCAAAAAGTAGTATCGACGACATTCAACGCGGTTTGGAGTGCGGCGCAAACGACTACATGACCAAACCAGTAGCTCGGGAAGAGATCCTGGAACGGGTCAAGCAACATCTTGGGACAACTGAGAAAGTAAACGCACCAGAAGTTTAAACGGATCTCAACTTCTTTTCACCTTCGCCGATACACAAGGTATGGAACGTGGACTATTTATCAGTGCCAGCGGTATGATCGCTCAGCAGTGGCGGATGGACGCGGTGGCAAACAATTTGGCGAATGTGGATCTTAACGGCTATAAGCGGGATGATGCCATTCAAAAAGCGTTTCCTTCGCTGTTGATTCGTCGTACCGATGATGACGGGGTGTATAAGTTTCCCTTTGGTTCCGCCGACACTTCTCCCATTGTGGGAAAACTAGGTATGGGCGTGGAACAAAATGAATTTTATACCGTCTTTACACAGGGCCCGCTGAAACAAACCTCGAACCCCTTTGATTTGGCTCTCGAGAATAAAGGTTTTTTTGTTGTCAAAACACCTCAAGGGGAACGATATACAAGAAACGGTGCCTTTGTTTTAGGTAAAGAGGGCTACCTCGAGACGCACGATGGTTATCCTGTCATGGGAGAACACGGTCCGATTCGGGTCAAAGAGAATAACTTCACGATTGATCCCGAAGGCCGCGTCTGGGTCAACTCAGATTATCAGGGTAACCCTCACCGTCTGGTTGCAATGGACGAAAATGAGTGGAAGAACACCAAGCTTTTGGACAGTTTAAAAATTGTCAATTTTCCCCGGACACGATACCTGGCCAAGCAAGGAGAATCGTTGTGGAAAACGACCGAGTATTCAGGTAAGGCCGAGAATATTCCGTTGAAGGAACGTCCTGCAGTTCGGCAAGGTTTTGTCGAAGGTTCTAACGTGAACCCCGTACAAGAGATGGTTAAAATGATTGAAGTCAATCGTGCGTACGAAACCAACTCCAAAATGATACAGACCACAGACAATTTAATGGGACGTTTGATTAATGATGCGGCCGTTTACCGCTGACCCTAACCCTTTCCTCTTAGGAGCAAAAAAATGATGCGTTCGTTGTGGACAGCGGCCTCGGGTATGACTGGCCAACAATTTAATATTGATACCATCGCCAACAACTTAGCTAACGTCAACACCACCGGTTTTAAACAAAACCGTGCTGAGTTTGAAGATCTTTTATATCAGACCGTTAAAATTGCAGGTACCCCGGCTACCGAAGATACGGTGGTTCCTACCCCAACTCAGGTTGGTTCTGGTGTTAAGGCGGCCGCGACTCAAAAGATCTTTACGCAAGGACCTCTTCAAGCGACAGGAAACGTGAGTGACATGGCGTTAGAAGGAGAAGGTTTTTTTCGTGTTCTGACTCTTAATGGCAGTTACGGTTATACCCGAGATGGGTCGTTCAAGATTGACTCCACAGGTCAGCTG
Organism: Spirochaetales bacterium; assembly: GCA_013044245.1. GTDB lineage: Bacteria > Spirochaetota > Spirochaetia > JABEVK01 > JABEVK01 > JABEVK01. The sequence continues at coordinate 13,013 of JABEVK010000057.1, forward strand.
GTGACCAGTCAAGGTTACAAAGTGATGCCGGAAGTAATTTTTCCACAAAACTTTGTTCATGACAGTGTCTCAGTGTCACAGGATGGTCGTGTCACCGTGCTCATGCCCGGCGAAAATGAACCCCAGCAAGTGGCCCAGATGGAAATATACCGCTTTCCCAACCCCGCTGGTTTAAGTGCAACTGGTGAAAACATCCTTAAGCCGACCAATGCTTCTGGACCTGCGATAGGAGGACGTCCCGGATTTGACGGAATGGGAAAAATTCAACAACGGTTTTTGGAAATGTCGAATGTCTCCGTTGTTCAAGAAATGGTGAATATGATCGTGGCACAAAGAGCGTACGAGTTCAATTCTAAAGCGATCCAGACCAGTGACACGATGCTGGGCATTGCCGCTAACCTTAAGCGGTAAGCCAGAGTAAGCCTAGGAACTAGCCTAATGACGTTGGGTCAACTGGGTCGGTTGAGATTATTGGCGCTGACGACCCTGTGGGTTGCAGGTGGCCTTCTTAGTGTAACCGCGCCCTTAGACGCCTTAACATGGCGGATAAAGGAACACCCTGATTTGCAAACCTGGCCTCAGCCGTCAGCTTTATTTCAAGCACAAGACTCATCTTCGACACAGGTTCCGTCAAGTTGGCAGAGCTTGCCCGCCTATCAGTACCCTTCGTGGGTACCTCTCGAAAAATTTCTTCAGGATTGGACGCCGCCTACCAACGTTAATCTCGTCGGCGAAGGGTTTACGTTTTTACCGCCCAGTATTCCTATTCAGAACAGATTTTTCTTTGAAAACTTAATGCAATTTCTCCGCGAACAAAAGTCAGAGGAACAGGAGACTCCCCAAGGGCTTGAACTTGAAATCCTCTCTTATCACCTGCCGGATCAAGCACCCAACCAGGCTTTACCCGAACACCCGAGGTTTCACCTTATTCAGGCTTCGTGGCGAAAGGGATGTTTGATGGGAAGGATCCAAATCTCCTATCATTCCTCTGATGAGACGGTGTCGCGAACAGAACCCGGTCAAACGATAGAGCTGAAGGTTCAATCGCAGATTCCCATTGCGGTAATGTTGGACGCTCGTCCCCAAGGGAATCTCATCCATTCTTGGGATTGGACGTGGCAATGGCGATCAGTGGATCATTTACCCTGGCGCTTTCTAACACCCAAGGCATGGCGCTTTGCTCAAGGAGTTAAACTTCGTGCACGGCGGGACCTTTCTCCTGGTGATATTTTGATTCCTGGACAAAATATCAAAGAAGAAAAGCCCGTGAACCGAGGTGATGTCGTGATGTTGAAAATCCTTCACGGTGCGATCGAAGTTGACTTGCCCGGCACAGCGCTTGAAAGTGGTACGGAAGGTAGTCAAGTAAAGGTTCTTAGTACCACAGGACAAGAATTTCATGGGGTAGTCGATGGAAAAAATCTTGTTCGAGTTTCATGGCCGTAAAGGAGTTAGTACCGTGAAAAATATTTGGCAAACTTCTCTCCCAGTAGCCATGCGAAAAGGGATCGTAGGTCTGCTCATTGGCTTGATTTCGTTCCAAGTCTACGCACAGGCTGTTCCTACGCCTGCTCCTAGCTGGCAGGTTCCCATTAAAGACCTTGTTCATGTCGAAGGTCTTCGGGATAACCAACTGACCGGCCTAGGTCTGGTCACTGGTTTGAACGGTCAAGGCGATAGTGCCAGTAACCCTATGCTCAAATACGCTTTGGCAAGTTTGGTGAACAATTTAGGCTTAGCCATTCCTAGAAATGATGTTAAAAGCCGAAATACCGCTGTGGTGGCAGTGACCTGTCTCTTGGGGCCTTATGTAAATCCGGGGGACACCCTGAATATTCATGTTGCAAGCCTGGGTGATGCCAAAAACCTTCAGGGGGGGGTTTTAATCCAAACACCTCTTTTGGCCGCTAATGGGCAAGTCTACGC
>JABEVK010000058.1 GCA_013044245.1 Spirochaetales bacterium
CTTATATCTAATATTGTTTTAAAACCTCTTTCTTGGTTTTCAATACCCATTTTTGGCACGACTTATGCAATACCTTAAGTGGCGGTTTCGCCAGGAGGAATATCATGAAAAAGATTACTGCAGTCTTTGGGATGCTGGTTGCTGGACTTATCGTAGCCAGCACCGTGTCTGCCCAAAACGTTGGCCCAGGAGCCTGGGGTTCAGGTTCAGGTCCTATGATGGGCCAGGGGTACGGACCTCAGGGTTTTGCTTGGACCGAAGGGTCTTCGGTGACCAGAGAATACAAGAAGGCCACAGGTACTATCATTGTGGGACAGACCTTGGTACCCCAGTTTCAAGCTGATGGCATCAAATACCTTTTGATGCTCCCGGGTTATGCTCGATTCGAGCTCGCCGATCTCAAAAACGGGGAAACTGTCACCTTTGAAGGGGTGGCTATGATCCTCAAAAATGCTAAGGAACCAACTCGGTATATCTTTCACCCGTTTAAGGCCGTGGTAAATGGAAAAACCATTGAGCTGGGCGGTGCGATGGGCTATGGTCCGAGAGGTCATCATTCCTTTGGGCCTGGAGCTGGACGGGGTACCGGTATGATGGGCGGCAACGGCTGGGGTGGGAACTTTCCTGGTCAGCAGGAACGCTAATACCGAAGCTAATACCGAACCTTAAAGCCAATCGGCAAACTGAAACAGCGGCTTCTCAAAAAAGCCGCTGTTTTTTATCGAGGGAGAGTTTAGAATGCGTAGTGTGCCATCGCCTAAAAAGCTTCTAACACAAGATTTTCTCCCATACCTAATTTTAAGCACTATTTTCTTGGCGGGAGCGATCTTTTGGGTCCTCTTTGCCATCGGCGAAAAAGAACGTCTTCAAGACTACTTTCATTTTTCAGCCGAACGGATTTCCGATCAACTCGTTCGCGCCCAAATGATGTCACGGTTTGAACCTGAATTTTTACCCCAGAATATTCTCGGGTTTGGTATCTACGATGACGAAGGCATTGCCCTGCAAACGTGGGGCCAAGTACCCCGCCGTCTTTCGCAATTTCCGACAGCCCTTAATCATGAACCGCCCCAAGCCCCCTTGAGCCACCCCAGAGCCGAACGATCCCTAATTATAGAACAACCTCAAAACACCTATGACTTCATAAAATCTTTAACTCCGCCCTGGTTAGCTGGCCATTCACAGCGTTTCGGGATGAGGATGCCTCCACGGATGTTTGGCGAACCCGATTTAAGTCGTGAACATTACGTATTTCTCAGGCTATTTAACCCTCATTACCGAGCGACACAGGATGGTTGGTCGGCCGCATTGGTACTGGGGCCCCTCCTTTGGGCCGCTCTCCTGACTTGGATCGGCTGGCTGTGGATCCGAACCCGCCGGTATGAGCGCGATTTGGTAAAAACCCGTGAGGTACTTTCGTTCGCGGAAGCCGCTAGGACTCTCTCCCACGAAATTCGCAACCCTCTTTCGGCAATTTTGTTGCAAACGGCACTTTTAGATCGTAATCAAGAGGAAGTACGGATTATCGAAGAAGAGACTCGACGCATCAGTCGTCTCGTGGAACGCGTCCGTGATTTTCTAGGAGACCCTCGTGGGAGACCCGAACCTCAAAACGCTTGGCAAACCTTAGCCCTGCTTAGGGAACGTTTTGCCCAACCTTTTCGCTTAGAACCCGAACAGGATCCTGGCTGGTTTGTGGCTTTCGATGAGGTAAGATTTCGTTCAGTTCTCGAAAACCTTTTAAAAAACGCCTATGAAAGCGGACCTGAACCAGCCGTACAGGCTCGTGTAACCCAACCACGCCCCGGTCAGCTCCGTGTTGAAATCATCGACAATGGTCTGGGCCTCAGTACCGATCCCAACCGCCTGTTCACCCCCTTTTACACGACGAAGATTCAAGGTTCAGGCATCGGCCTTGCGGTGTCTCGACGTTTTGTAGAAGCGGCAGGAGGACGGTTAAAACTCACCAATCGTCATAATGCTTCTGGGGCTCTCGCAGAAGTAGAGCTCCCCCTAATCCTAGGAAATTCTTCACCAAGGCCAGCGGACTCGCTATGAAAGATTCTCGAATTTTGGTCGCCGATGATGAAAAGAACATCCGTGAAGCTCTGGTAAAAATTCTTGCTGTCGACGGATTTGCCGCCGAGGCTGTAGAAAACGGTCTAGCGGCGCAACGCCGCCTTCAAGAACAAGCGTTCTCGGCGGTGATCGCCGATCTAAAAATGCCAGGAATGGATGGCCTTGAATTGCTAGCCTGGTGTCGCTCGAGTGGTCCTGATATTCCCTTTTTGATGATTTCAGCGCATGGCGACATTCCTGACGCCGTCGAAAGTATGAAGCGCGGCGCCACTGACTATTTAACCAAGCCCTTTGATCCGGCTGAGCTTTTACTACGGTTACGGCGTGCTCTTGAAGCGGGTCGCAACCTTCGTTTAGCGGCCTCCTTCCGTGAGGCTCCCCTCCATAACGAAAATCCCCCTTCGGCCATCTGGTCAAAAATCGAGACCGTGCTCAGCAAAGCCGCAGTAACGCCGTCTTTGATCCTTATTACTGGTGAAAGTGGAACAGGCAAAGAGGTTTTGGCACGCCGAATCCATGCTTTAAGCCCCTGGGCGGAAGGGCCCTTTATCGCTGTCAACGTTGGCGGATTGCCCGAGACGCTCCTTGAGAGTGAATTATTCGGTTACGAGAAAGGCGCCTTTACCGGTGCAGACAGACGAAAAGCTGGGCTCTTTGAGCTGGCCGCCGGAGGTACCTTGTTTTTGGACGAAATTGGTGAGACTCCGTTTTCGGTCCAAGTAAAACTCTTACGCGTCATTCAAGAACGTAAAATCCAGCGCTTAGGGGGAATTGTCCCCATTCCTGTCGAAGCCCGTCTCTTGGCGGCCACCAACCGTGATCTCTTAGCCGAAGTCCAGGCCGGGAGGTTTCGCGAAGACCTTTTTTACCGACTCAACGTGGTTCCCATAACCTTGCCTCCTCTTCGAGAAAGACGAGAAGATATTCCCTGGTTATGTTCCCGTCTATTAGCCAAGCTGGCCCCCTCGATGGGAAAAGCAGTCCCTGAGCTGAGTGAATCTGCCCTCAAAAAGCTCCAAAGTTATAATTTTCCTGGCAACGTTCGCGAACTCGAAAACCTCTTGGAACGCGCACTTATCTTTGCGGAAGGAAGCCTTATCGAGGGCGCCGATATTGATTTGCTTGTTCCTGAAACCGAAAATGAACCCCTAGAAAGCAACGAAATTCTCCCCGGTTCCCTTAGTGCTATTGAGCGTCAGGCTATAGAAAGTGCGCTTTACAAATGGGAAGGAAACCAAACAAAAGCAGCCCAAGAACTCGGGATAAGCCGAAGGACGCTTTTCAATAAGATTAGAGAATACGGCTTGCATAAAATTTCTTAAATATTTGTCGAGAACGGCCTAGAATTGCCTCTCGTTCCCTTGACGAACCTTCGGGTGAAGCCCATTGTGTGGAGTACCATATTGACCAAGGAAGGGGGTACATGGCCATCCAAAAGTACTTCGACCAGCAGACCTGGCAACGCATCAAGGCCTTTGCTGACACAAAACCAACGCCGTTCTTGGTGGTGGATCTGGCCACCATTGAACGAAAATACCGCGAACTGCAGGAAAACTTTCCCGAAGCGCGAATCTTTTATGCTATTAAAGCCAATCCAGCCGTCGAAGTCCTCCAACTTTTGGCCGACCTAGGCTCGTGCTTCGATGTGGCTTCGATTTATGAGCTTGACCGAATTTTGTCGATTGGCGTGACCCCCGACCGATTATCCTTCGGCAATACCATTAAAAAGCGTTCAGACATCAAGTACTTTTATGATAAAGGTGTACGGATGTTCGCGACTGACTCGGACGCCGACTTAGCCAACATCGCGTTTAACGCTCCCGGCTCCAATGTATACATCCGCATCCTGACTGAAGGCGATCAAACCGCCGACTGGCCCCTGTCCCGTAAATTCGGTTGTCAAACTGATATGGCACTAGACCTAGTCAACATGGCCAAACGGCTTTCCCTCCATCCCGTGGGAGTTTCTTTCCACGTCGGTAGTCAACAACGCGACATCGGCGCGTGGGATGCCGCCATTGCCAAAGTTAATCAGCTATTCTACCGCCTTTTAGAAGAAGACAACATTCGCTTAAAGATGATCAACATGGGTGGCGGCTTCCCGGCACAATATTTGGCGAAAGCTCACTCACTGACTACTTATGCGCAAGAAATTCACCGCTTCCTCCGTGAAGACTTTGGTGATGATATTCCTGAGCTCATCTTAGAGCCGGGACGATCCTTGGTCGGCGATGCCGGCGTACTTGTCACCGAAGTCGTGCTGATTTCTCGAAAGTCCGTCAACGCCCTAAACCGCTGGGTCTACACAGACGTCGGCAAGTTCCAGGGCATGATTGAAACCTTGGATGAAGCCATTAAATACCCGCTTTTCACTGACCGTACCTTGTACCTTGAGGATAATGCAGAAATGGAAGAAGTCATTATCGCCGGTCCCACCTGCGACTCCATGGACATCCTCTATGAAGACTACAAATACCCTCTTCCGATGAACATGGCCATCGGCGATCGTTTATACTGGTGCAGTACGGGAGCCTATACCACCAGTTATGCCTCAGTTGAGTTTAACGGTTTTCCGCCCCTAAAGGGTTATTTCATATAAGTTTACGCACGGTTCTCGTTTCAGGGAACCGTGCTCCTTTTTTCCCCGGAATTGACTTTTTCGGCCGATGGGCATAGTCTGAACTTCTCTTGTACACCGGTTCCGAGGAGACGCATTATGGCCGCAAAAAGCGAAAAGGTTCAGCTTTTCCTGCAAATTTTTGAAAGCATTCTCAAAGCTCGCGAAATAGATGTTTTGGAACAGGATTACACCCAGAGGGGAGAAGCATTCTTTCACGTCTCTGGCGCTGGCCACGAGAACGTCGCATTTCTCAACCCCTACCTGATTCCCGATGACTACCTCCATTGTCACTACCGCGATAAATCTCTCATGTTGGCTCGCGGTGTTACCTCTCGACAGTTTTTTCTCAGCCTCTTCGCCAAGGATCAAAGCCACAGCCGTGGCCGACAGATGTCTGCGCACCTTAGCGATCCTTCGCATAACGTTTTAAGTTTAGTCGGTCCCGTAGGCAATAACGCCCTGCAGGCCGCTGGCTTGGCCGAAGTCGTCAAAAATAAGGCAAAAAATCCCATCGTTCTTTGCGCCTTGGGTGACGGAATGTCTCAGCAGGGTGAGGTTCTCGAAGCCATTGCCCATGCCGTCCGCGAAACGCTCCCCGTTCTATTCCTCATCGAGGACAACAACTGGGCGATTAGCACAAAAACTCAAACAAAAACTTTTTATGATCACCCCGAGGGCCCTGCCTCCGAATTCTACGGCATTCCGATTACCCGAGTGGACGGTAGAGACCCGCTTACCGTCTATGAGACCTTTGGCAACGTGGTCACCGCGATGCGCGCCGACCGCAAACCTGCCATTGTTGTTTTCCAGGTATCTCGTCTCAACAGCCACACCAACGCCGATGACCAGCGTCTGTACCGTACCACCGAAGAAATTGAAGAGACTCGTCGCCGCGACGACCCGATTCTGTTTCTCCGCAAATGGCTGGTTGATAACGGCGTCGCTGAAACCGAATTAGACGCCCTCCATAGCCGCCTACGAGACGAACTCCGCCAAGAGGCCATCGATGCTCAGGATAGCCCTGAGCCCGAACCTTGTTTTACAGCAAAAGCTGATCTTCCTAAAGCGCTGACTGATCCCGCACGCGAATACCGGGGAACCAGCGATGGCGACCAAATCACCATGCTAGAAGCCATCCGCGAAGTCCTGAAGACAAGACTATCGTGGGATGAAAAAGTTAGCCTGTTTGGCGAAGACCTCGAAGACCCCAAAGGCGATGTCTTTGGGATTACCAAGGGGCTAAGCCAAGCTTTTCCCGGCCGCGTCAGGAACTCTCCACTGGCAGAGTCTACCATTGTGGGTGTCTCCGTTGGCCGGGCACTAGCAGGCGATCACCCCGTTGCCTTCCTGCAATTCGCGGACTTTTTTCCGATTGCTTATAACCAAATCTTCGCCGAGCTGGGCTCTATGCATTGGCGCACCGACGGCGGATGGAGATGCCCCGTCATTATTATGGCGACCTGTGGCGGGTTCAAACCTGGCTTAGGACCTTTCCACGCCTCCAGTATGGAATCCATTGCCGTTCACACCCCCGGACTCGATGTTTATATGCCGGCCACCGCCGGTGATGCGGCCGGTTTACTTAACGCCGCATTTGAATCTCAGCGACCGACCATTTTCTTTTACCCGAAAAGCTCGCTGAACGACCGTTCGGCAGCCACAAGCCGCGACGTAGCCCGTCAGATTGTGGCGATCGGTAAAGCGCGTATCCACCGCAAAGGCGATCACTTCACCTTCGTCGGTTGGGGTAATACTGTCGCCCTGTGCGATAAAGCCGCGCAAGCGCTCGAAAAAGCTGGTGTAACCAGCGACGTGATTGACTTGCGCTCCCTTTCGCCATGGGACGCCGACACCGTGGTAGAATCCGTGCGACGAACCGGCCGCCTGATTATCGCCCAAGAGGACAGTCTGACCGCTTCGATGGCAAGTGAGATTTCTGCCACCGTCGCCGAGCGGTTAGGCGGCCAGGCCCAAATCCGCCGTGTTTCTCGGCCCGATACGCACGTTCCCTTCCATTTTGAAAATCAACTTGAAGTTCTACCCTCCTACAAAAGGATTCTCACCGAAGCGGTTGAAATGCTGGGCGGCAAGCTAACTTGGATCCAAGATAAGGCGCCTGAAGCAGGATTTTCCTTTGTTGAAGCCGCTGGTTCAAGCCCCTCCGACGAATCGGTCACCGTACTCGAATGGAAAGTAAAGGTCGGCGATGACTTGAAACCGGGTCAAATGCTGGCTGAAATGGAAGCCGATAAAGCGGCGTTTGAATTGGCCTGTCCTCTGGAAGGCAAGTTGGTAGAAATCCTCGTTCCCGTCGGCGATATGGTCAAAGTGGGTACACCCCTCTTAAAAATCGCCACAGGTAACGCTCGGGTCGCCCGCAAACCGGCCACCCAAGAAAACCCTGGCACACCCTCCCTTGAACTGCCCGCATCGGCTACGATCGCGAAGGCTCCCGCAAGCGCCGCGCTTCCTGCTTTGGCGAACCAGGGTCCTGTTGCAGGTATTGCGGGAATCTCAATTGCCCCGGGTTCACGCAAAGTATCAAATGAAGAGATTTCGCGCCAATGTCCCGAATGGACGCCCGAGGATATTTACAAGCGCATTGGGATTGAATCGCGCTTCTGGGCCAACGAGGACGAAACAGCCGTAACGTTGGCCGTTAAAGCTGCCCGCGAGCTGCTCGCTAAGCACCACTTGACCGCTGCCGATCTTACTGCGGTCTTCTGTTCAACAGGAACGCCTGTCAAATTTACGCCCTCGACGGCCTGCCTTGTTCTTGCTGAGCTTTCCCGCGGCTTAACCCCCCAGCCCGAAATGCAAGCCGCCGACATCAATAGCGCCTGTTCGGGGTATCTCTACACTCTGCAAGCGGCCTACGATCACTTGTTGCACAACCCTGCTGGTAAGGTTCTCGTACTCAGCACCGAGGTCTTATCCCGCCGCACCGACCCGGCAGACTACCAAACGGCTCCGATCTTCGGTGATGCCGCGACGGCGACTCTGGTTGTAGGTGCCGACAATGCCCAACAAATGCTCGCGTCGATTGACAGGCCTGTTCTGTCCGCTAAGGGCGAAAACGGTGATATTCTTCGTGTTCCCTTGACGGGCGACGGCTATATCTACCAGGACGGACCCAAAGTGTACGTTGAAGCCATCCGTCACATGATCGCACAACTAGAAGCCGCTTGTTCGGTTAACGGCTTAACCCCCAACGATCTTGATCTCGTGATAGCACACCAGGCCAACCAACGCATTCTTAACGCCGTTCGCCAAAAAACCAAACTGCCTGTAGAAAAGGTGTTTAGCAATATCCGGAATTACGGCAACACTTCGTCCAACACGATTCCGTTAAGCTTGTACGAGCTCCTCCCCGAACGGCGGCCCGGTAAGCTGATAGGTCTTACAGCGTTCGGCGGTGGCTTCACCTTCGGAGCGGCGGTACTGCACACTCTATGAGCTGGATCACAGCAGCCGAACTCGTGCGCTCTGGTCGGCTTCGGCCAGCGCCTCTCCTTGCGGAAAGCTTGGTAAAAGCCGCCC